>CANRJP010000124.1 GCA_947630975.1 uncultured Clostridia bacterium | reverse complement strand
TTTCCCGTATGCGGCGTCAAAGAACCGCTCGGAATACGACAGTATTCCGAGGAACCTTTTCCTTGCCTACGAAAAAAATATCCTCCCGCACGGTCCGAAGGAGTTTAAAGCGAGCGAAATTTTTCTCAGGCAAGGCAAAAAGCGCAGGAAGGCTGACGCCTTCCGAGCATTTTTAACACAGCATGAGGGAAATTTTGCCGCTTTAAACCGTCGCGGTGTTCAACTCCCCATTGCCTAACGTTCTTCAGAACTCTTGCCGCCTTTGCCATGAGGCTGTTTTCCCGAAGGAACATCAGGCCGCTCTGCGTTATTTTCACGTTGTGCAGCTTTATTCCCGGCGCCCCGCCCAACCGGGGCACAACGGTCAGCCCGGATATATATCCCTCGTTCGCCATACTTTCCATGACGTTCGTCCAATATCCGTTGTTTATACCCAGCGCGTCCGGGCCGAACATCTCGACCTCTGCCTGTTCGCCGCTCATAAAGCACTCCTGCAAATAAGTGAGTATGCGGTACACTATCACAAAGTAGTCGTTCTTTGCCATCTTTTCACCTCCTGTTTTTGGCATGAAAAAAGCACGTTTGAAAACGTGCCTTTTTATTCGGTTGTTACTATGCTGTTAAACTTATATTTCATAATAAATCTTCGAGGAGCAAGTCAAGTCCATAATCCTTTAAATCTTCTTCTTTGATTTCCAACTCGTTTTTGATTGTATCAAGTATCTCATAATAAGCCAAATTTTTTCCTTGATAAAATGCGTCATCTCTGTTGTTTTCATACTCTTCCTTTGCGTCTTTTGCGTTATCAAGAACCCTCGACACAATATATGCGATACCGTCTTTAGATAAAAGTTCGCTCATTTCAATTCACCTCGTTTTTTTAATTCATCTTTCCTGTTTTGGATGGAATTTTCAAAATTTCTTATTTCTTTTCGCCAATGCTTTATAAGCCCTTTTTTCTGAGCTTCAGAATACAAATTCCAGTTACTAACATATTTTTGAGGGTTATTAATTTTTGATTCATGTAAAGCAATTTTATCATTAAGGCTTTTAATTCCCTTTTTTAATGCCGCGTAACTTTGATTTTTTAAATCTTTCTCAGCGAATAATTGTATATTTAAAGGCATTTCCTCATGATTCACTTTTATTATATCACTTTCCGCCGATTTGTCAAGCCCTTTTTGCTTCTCCCGCCACTGGGTATATGTCATGTTGTCGGGTATCTCGTAGGCCTCGCCGGTCTCGATGTCCCGGGCGTGGCGGGTGCTCAGACCCGCCATGTCCTCATAGTAGGGCGCCGTACAGCCCCGGCAGTTGGGGTGAAAGGGCGGAGCGGTGGAGCCCACGGAGTAGTCCTTCATCTCAAAGACCTTGCCGTCCAGATCGCCGCAGACGCCGCAGGTTCTCCCGTCCGGCGTCTCGACTATCTCATACCGCTCAACCTCCAGCTCGTCAAAGCAGTCCCGCTGGGCGGCGGAGATAAAGGCCGCGCTCTCCGTGCGCACTATGCGCTCCGCCCTGTACCGCGAGGTGTTCATGTCCTTCACAATAGCCGCCGTGGTTTCGTCCACGTCGGCCCCGGTCATCAGCATTCGGGTCAGGTTGGCGTTTACGCTGGCTACAAGCTTCTGCCGGTTGTCCCATATACGGGCGCTGAATGTCAGGTCGTCCGCCGTCCACGGACGGGACAGCACCTTTTCTATTGCGCCACTGTTGGGCAGTTGAAAACCGAAGCCCACGCCCGCGCCCTTTTGCAGCTCAAAGGCCGTCCGCTCAAAGCCCTCCCGGTAAATATCCTCCAGCAGGGCCGGAACGTCCCGCAGCTGCGCCCCGCAAAGCTCCTCCGCCGTCTGGCGCAGATGCAGCTTCAGGCTTTCCAGCCGTGAGATATGCACCCGGGCCGAGGCGTTTTCCAGCTCCTTCATCCAACGCCCGTCAAGGGCGTTTTCCTCGCCGTGTTCGATGTATTCCTCCACCGTCCACAGAAATTCCCTCAGCTCGCGGGAATTGAGAAGCCGCCGGGCCTCGGCCAGACTTACGCCGTTGTTGTCGGCAAAACGCTTGAACCAGCGGAGTATCTTTTCCTCCACCGAGGCGACGGCGCCGTCGTACTGACGGCGCAGATTGTTGATATAATCCTCGCCCATGTCAAGCAGCGCCGCGCTCAGCAGCTCCATCCGCCGGGCCCAGTACTCCTCATTACGCATTAGTCAAAAATCCCTCAAGGTCGGTGAAGCTTTCGGGCATCTTGAAGTCCTCAAAGGTGAAGTCCATATCCTCGTCCAGATATTCGCCGTCGGCGTCGAACTTGGCCAAAATGCCCCCGTCCGTGTTGCAGTCTATAAGTATGACGGTTTGGCGTCCCGCGCCGGAGGTGGGATCCTCGTTGCTTATCTGTATGTCGAAATACACGTCCTCGCCGCTGTTCTTGTAGTCCAGCATCAACTGTCTGAACACGCTGGTGTTGTAGTGGAAGGTGGCGCTGCCGGTGCCCTTCCATCCTGTGGCCTTGTTGCCCTTGCCGGTTTTGCCCAAAATAGGCACCTCGGTTGTATGTATATTAAAAAAATAATTGACAAACAAAAATAAGGTGGTATAATTAAAGCAGGGCATATAAAAATGAACCGACCCACAAAAGTTAGACCAAAAATCGGCTATATGTCAAGAATAGTGGTGTAAAATCCTGCAAAGAATTTACGAAACAGGTTCCAGTTCAAGCCGTGGCCTGTTTTTCATATGAATTTATGCCGCATTTTGTCCGCTGTCTCGTCAATAAAACATAAATAATATCCGATTTCGGAACTTTTTGAAGTTCTCGTAACTATCGGCATTATGGTTCAATACCTTAATTTTGTTGTTGCAGCCTTCCGTAAAGCCGTTTGTGTACTTGTATTTGAATGAGTTCAGTATGCTTTCCACAGCTTACGTGCTCAATTATCCTGCCGTTTTGCGCCTCAAGTATCCAAGCGCCCATCAGTTTGGCCGACACTTCCGGCTTTTTTGAGTCCAAAACTTCATAAAACCGCTGTATTTATTGTTGCTAAAGAGCACATTGGCTTCCTCCTACTTGAGTTCAGGGGTAAATTTAGACAGGAGGAAGCCAATGTGCTCTATTTTTTGCTTTTTTAATATGGCCTTGGGTACACTACTACTTATATTACAGCATAAAATCTCTTTTTTTTAAAAAGCTCGCACTCTATTGAAAAAATATTATCGAAAGGCACATTTGTTCCGTCGGTAAAAACCAGACATCGCTCAAACTTGTCTATTTTCTTAAGCCCTTTGGTAACGGTCACATATTCGCCGCCATCTTTAAGTTCGTCCGGCTTAAAATATGTGACGGTGACCTCAGGCCGCTCGGATATTACCTCGGCCAAGGCGCTCAGCTTACGATTGAGTTCGTCCAATTCGTCGTCGCCTAAACTGATTTTGCTGCCAGTCAAACGGGCAGTTTCCTCGACAGCGTCGTCATAACCCACGAGGGCCGCGAATGGCGAAAACTGCCCCGCTCGGTTGTGCGCGGACATATGCGGATGCGTCTCGGAGCGGTGGTGCGGCAGGTTTATTATCCCGTCGTAACGGTGTTTGTCGCCGTTATTCATGCGGTTACCCTCCCTTACTCGTGGTGTCCGCCGATTTGAGCGTTCCTTTGGGCGGCGGTGGCGCCGTCCTCCAAGTTCATGCCCTTTAGTACGGCGTTTTTGCCGTATTTTTTCTTTATGCCCAAGACCGCGTGTTGGAGCTTTTTCTCCCTTTCAAGAGCCTCGCCGTCCGAAGCGCCAAAATCCGAAAGAAAGCTGAGCTGCTCCCCAGCCGCTGCCTCACTCTCCGGCACAACATTGCAGGCGGTGACATTTAACCTCCGCACCGACAGCCGCTTGTCCACGATTTTTTCGAACAGCTCCGTAACTGCGGCGGTAATGAGCTTTGTTGAGGAGGTCTGCTTTTTTAAATTTATCGTGCCGTGGGCGTGCTTGGGAACCTTTCTGCCGTAACGGTCGGTTGTCACCTCGCCGCTATAAGTCTTGGCAAGCTGCGGATCTTTAAGATTTTCGATGTCGTAGCCCACGGTCAGCACCATTTGATCAGTGACGAGACCCTTTTCCACCAAATCCAGCACGAGCAGATCAGTCATCTCCTTGACGACCAGCCGCGCCTTATCGAAAGGATACGGCTCTTGAAGCACCTGACCGGAGCTTATGCTGTTGGTATCGGGACGATAAGCCTTAACTTCGGCAACGGTCGTGGGTTCCCAACCCCAGGCGTGGTCTATCAAAAGCTCCGCATTCACGCCGAAGTGCTTGTACAAAAGGTCCTCATTGTAGTAATCTCTCGGCCCGCCCACGGAACAGAGAGCCACATCGCCCATGGTAAAGAGGCCCAGTTCCTCAAGCTTTTTCGCACTGCTCCGTCCCACCCGCCAAAAGTCCGTCAACGGACGATGGCTCCAAAGCTCCCGTCGGTAGCTCATCTCGTCCAGCTCCGCAATGCGGACGCCGTTTTTGTCGGCGGGAATGTGCTTGGCGCGGATGTCCATTGCCACTTTGGCAAGATACATATTCGTACCTACGCCGGCGGTGGCAGTTATGCCGGTATTTTTCAGCACATCGAGGATGATTTTCATCGCAAGCTCCCGCGGCGACAGGCCGTAAAGCGTGAGATAATCGGTCACGTCCATGAAAACCTCGTCTATCGAGTAGGCAAAAATGTCCTCCGGCGCCACGTATTTCAGGTAAATGCTGTAAATTTTTGTGCTGTATTTTATATACAGCGCCATCCTCGGCGGCGCGACAATATAATCGAGGGCGATGGCCGGGCGGGAGCGTATCTCGTCGGCGTTGCAGGATTTTTCGGTGAACAGGCCGCCCTTCATCCTGCGGAAGCGTTCGTCATTTATGGACTTTACCTTTTGCACTACTTCAAACAGGCGGGGTCGCCCCGGCACGCCGAAGCTTTTAAGCGCAGGCGAGACAGCAAGACATATCGTTTTTTCAGTGCGGCTTTGATCCGTCACCACAAGATTTGTAACGAGAGGGTCGAGACCGCGCTCTACGCACTCCACCGAGGCATAAAACGATTTCAGGTCAATAGCGATATAACATCTCTGTTTTTCGTCCATAAGTGGCCCTCCTCTCCTGTTTCTATCTCTATTATATTTCCCAATTTTGTATATGTCAATATGTAAAAAGCTTATCTCTCCAAAAAATAGCCGGTACGGTATAAAACAAAACCACTTAACACCGAACTGACATCTCATTTTGTGAGATGTCAGTTCGGTGTTAAGCCAGATTTTCTCAGATCTATTGTAAATATACAAAAGTCTCACCCGTGGCCGATAATAAATGTTGACAACTTTCTGTTTTCGTGGTATACTGAAAATAGAAAGGGTATGATGCCATGGCCGAGAGCAAACTTTTGAAGCGCAACGTAAAAGACAGCGTGTTCACTAATTTATTCCAACATCCCAAATATGTGGCCCAATTATATGAGGCTCTGCATCCGGAGGTGGGAGACGTCTCTGAGGACAGAATTAAAATCGTGACATTGAAAAATATCCTTACAGACAGCATTTACAACGACCTTGGCTTTACTGTAGACGGGCGTTTGGTTGTCTTGGTAGAGGCACAGAGCACATGGACGGCAAACATAATAATCCGCGGACTTATGTATCTTGTCCAGACTTATCAAGATTATATCGAAGATGAGCAGCTCAATGTCTACGGCAGTGCGAAGCTACCCCTACCCAAGCCGGAATTATACGTTATTTACACCGGTGAGCGAAAAGTGGAAAAAGGGTATATCACGTTGTCAGAGGAGTTCTTCGGCGGCGAGCAGTCGGCACTTGAGGTCAGAGTTGGCGTTATAACCGACGGCGAAAAAGGGGATATCATCAACCAATACGTTACCTTCACCAAAATTTACACGGAGCAGCTTAAGAAGCACGGCCGCACCCGTGAGGCCATAGAGGAAACCATCAACATTTGTAAAGACGAAAATGTGTTAAAAGAGTATTTGTCAAAGCATGAAGGAGAGGTGCATGATATTATGTTCGCACTGTTTGACGACGAGCAAATTTTAAACGCCACACTCAGAGATTATGAGAAAAAGGGCCGTGAAGAAGGCCGTGAAGAAGGCATCGGCATAGGAATATTTGAAACCACAAAAAAATTGGTGTTCCGCCTCCTCGGGAAGAATAAATCTGACGAGGACATAATGGACACGCTGGACATTTCCCGTGAGGCTTTGATGCAGCTCAAGGCCGAATATGCAAAAGCATAATGTGATGTATGAAAAGGCGCCTCAGCTTTGCGGCGCCTTTCTTCCAAATACAAGAAAAAAAAACAAACGGAAAAACAGTGCGAGGCAGGTTTCCTGCCTCGCGTTATCTTTAAATCTTAATCTGATAAGTTCAATCACAGTCCTCGCATAATTTCATTCTTAACGGTGAACGACGGGGCTATGTTGAACTCAATAACGATCTTGTCCTTATAGACTGTTATCTTCTTTACTGGATGTATACTAAAAAAGTGGACAAGAAAAAAGGGAAATGATATAATAGAAGACAAGAAAGGGGAAAATAAAAT
>CANRJP010000123.1 GCA_947630975.1 uncultured Clostridia bacterium | reverse complement strand
CGGGCCCTGGATTATATGCTGCTTTCGCCCGGAACGGGCAAGTACCGCATGGACGTAAGCCTCTCCGCGGACGAGTTCCTTGACGACCTCATGGTTCCGGGTGAAGCCCGGGAGCTTGCCGATGCCATCGTCTTTGACTATTACGCCCAGGACTTTGAAACCGGGGACATAAAGTTGAACAAAATGCTCAACGATATGAAACTTTCTTTTTTCATCAAGGACATGGAATATATCGGAGACGAGGAGCTGAACGGCACGCTCAGCTTTTTAAAGGAAGAATTTTTTTCCGACAAGGATATGAAATATGTCGAAATGGCTGAAAACTACTTCGACAGCGGTCTTGAAAAGCTCCGTCGGCGGAACAGCGAGGACGAGGTGAACCGGGGCCGGGAGGAGATAGAGCTGGCCTACGGGGCGCTGAATTACCGTCGGGACAGCATTATGCCCGGGGTGCCCCTCTACGACGACAACGGCGGCCTTGTTCAGGCCCACGGCGGCGGTATGCTCTGGGACGAAAAGACCCAAAAATACTACTGGTACGGCGAGGCTCGGGAGACCTCCCACATTCCGGAGCATTTGCAGAAGTACGCCGACTGGGGCTGGCGCATAGGCGTGGCCTGTTACTCCTCCTCCGACCTGTACAACTGGACCTACGAGGGTCTGGCGCTGGAGCTGCTGCTGAACGACGACCGCAGCCTTGAGTTCCCACAAAGCGACATCGCCATCGGCGCGGTAATCGAGCGGCCCAAGGTATTGTACAACGAAAAGACCGGCAAGTACGTGATGTGGATGCACATCGACAGCGGGGACTACGGCTACGCCCGGGCGGGAGTGGCCGTCAGCGACAGCCCCGTCGGCCCCTTCGAGTACGTGAACAGCTTCCGCCCCAACGGCAAGATGTCCCGAGACATGACGGTGTTCGCCGACGAGGACGGCAGCGCCTACCTCTACTCCTCCTCCGACTGGAACGTGACAATGTACTGCACCAAGCTCACCGACGACTGGCTGGGCGTGACCGAGGAGCAGACAAAGATGTTCGAGAATATGTCCCGGGAGGCTCCGGCGGTGTTCCGGTACAAAGATAAATATTATATAATCACCAGCGGCTGCACCGGCTGGGATCCCAACGAGGCCAGCTACGCCGTGGCCGACGGCCCCATGGGCCCATGGACGGTCATGGGCAATCCCTGCGTGGGCGAGGGGGCCGAGCTGACCTTCGGCGGCCAGAGCTGCTGGGTGCAGCCCGTCGATCCGGAAAAGGGCGAGTTCATCTTCATGGCCGACATCTGGCGGCCCTCCCACCACTCCGAGAGCGGCTTTATCTGGCTGCCCATACAGATACTGGAGGACGGTGCGATCCGCATCAAGTGGCGGAGCGAGTGGAGGCTTGAGGATTTGGGCGATGGAGTGAAATACAGCTCCGCCTACTATATCAACGACCCCGCACAACTGCCGGAGAACCTTGAGGTCATTAAAGACGGTGAGAGTCGGCCGGGCGAAATACTCTGGCCCACGGACGAGCTGTCGGTGGGACGGACTTCCGTTGACGCGACGGCAAAATATAAGGTGAAAATAGACGACGCCGTTATCACGTCCTTTGATCACATCGCCGCCGACGTGTACTACATTCCCAAAAACACCGTATACTTTGCCGACTGCGGGGCGAATAACGACGACGCCTACCTCATTGCCGAAAAGCTGGCCCTCAATCTCGGCAACAGCGTTCCCGATCAGGAGTACGGCCCCGACCCGGTGACGGGCAGGAGCTGGGGCTACAGCTCCAAGGGCTACTGCGGCGGCAGGGACGACACGGATATGTTCCGTTCCGTCCGCTACTCCGACACTCCGGCCGGATATACCGGCTCCGACGCGGGCCTGACCTACAGCTTCGAGGTGGAGCCGAACGAGGTGTACAGCGTCTATGTGGGCGTCTGCGACCCGTGGAACAACGGCGGCCGCTCCATGGACATCAGTATCAACGGCCAAACCGTCGAGACGGGCCTTTCCGCTCCCGACACCGAGGCCGTGATAGCTCGCAGCGGCTTTACTTCTCCCGGCGGAACGCTCACCGTCACCGCCCGCCGGGCCGAGGGCGTGACCGACGACTCTCACGACCCCCTGCTGAGCTGGATAATCGTCGAAAAGGGTATGCCGACCTTTGAAACACGCCAGATACTGCCCGAAAAAGCGGCTGTGACCGTCGCGGAACCCGAGGAGGCCGCCGAAAAGGCTCCCGTTTACCGCTCCATATCCGCCGCCGGTACCGGCAGGGCTCTGAACTACACGGACAGGGGCGTCATGTCGATGGAGCGATATAACGGCGGAACCGGCCAGCAGTGGAGCTTCACCCCTTACTTTGACGGCAGCTACGTTATAGCCGCCCGGACGAAGGTGTGGCTGAACGACGGCAATACCGAGACCCGCTGTATCGACGTGCTCAACTCAAGCGCCGAGCCCGGTACCGCTCTCATAACCTACCGCGTTTACGGCACCGCCAACCAGCGCTGGATACCGGAGAAGCAGGCTGACGGAACCTATATGCTCAAGTCGGCCTCAAGCGGACTGTACCTCACCGAAACAGACGGCGGATTTTCCCAGGAGATCGCCGGACACACGGGAAACCAGAGGTGGGAGATACAGGCGGAGTGAGAAATATTGACGGTTACATTATTTGTCGGTGATGTGACCTTGACGGCGCGGGACGGTAAGCGGGCCGCCATGCCCAAACTTATAACTAATATGTACATTTTATACTAATATTTACATTGATTTTTTGAAAAAATTGTGATAAGATAATAATATCCCAAGGTATTATTTAGAAAGGATATGGTGAAATGAAAAAAATAATTTCTCTTATCGCCGCGCTGGCAATGGCCATTGCGGCGGTGCCGGCGGTATCGTTCGCCGAGGTTACCGACGCGGACGTTATCTTTTCCGCCGGCTTTGACAGTGACGTTACCGCCGAGACCGGTAATATCATCGTGAACGGCAGCGGCATCGAGGTGGACGAGGGCGTCCACGGCAAGGCCGTACATATCCCCGAGGGCACGGGCAATTACCTGACGCTCACCGACGCCGCCGGCGGCAATAATCTGCTTGTTGGCAAAAGCGCCGTAACCATCACCTTCTTTGAAAACAGAGAGGGCGGTTATTGGCCCATGTTCATTGCCCGCAACGCAGAAAAGCAGTCCAACGGGTCTGAAAACTATCTGGGCGTTTATGATAACGGCAACTCTGATAATTTTAGAATAGAACGTTTCGTAAACGGTCGAGGTGACCAGGCCTCCAAAATTGAGTACAAATCTTTTCCAACCTCCGGTTGGAAGCATATGGCTATCGTTGTCACCGATAAGTATACCGAGTTGTATGTGAACGGTGTGAGCGTTGGCAAAGCCGACAGCTCTTCCACAATTGCCGACCTGTTCCCGACAGCGTCTGTATTTCAGATAGGCCGTGGCAACTGGACCGATAACGGTGAGGACTTTTCGGGATACATCGACGAGCTCAAGGTGTTTAACAGGGCTCTTGATGCCGACGAGATACTTCTCCTTTCCAAGTACGGCACACCTATCGAGGAGATAGAGGCCGCCATAGAAATTACCGATCCCGACAATATTACAGATGATCTCGACCTTATCACCGAGTATAAGGGCGCGACAATTGAGTGGACGTCCTCCGACGAAACCGTTATTACCAACGACGGCAAGATTACCCGCTACGGAGAGGATAAGACCGTGAAGCTCACCGCCAATATCACCAACGACGCAGGCAAGACCGGCACAAAAGAGTTTAATGTTACGGTCAAGGCCATTCCCCTGGCCGACATTGAGGCCGCCATTCTTGTCAATGACACCGACAATATCCTTGACTCAATAGCTCTTCCCGAAAAAGTGGGCGGCGTTGAGATTAAGTGGACTTCCTCCAATACCAAAGTGGTTACGGACGAAGCCATGCCAAATCCCGATAACGATGAGTACACAATACCCGCCGGTTACGTGACCCGTACCGACAAGGACGAGAAGGTCACGCTGACTTATGAGTTCAATTACGGAGGAGAGACAAAAACCGGTACATATAATTTGACGGTTAAGGCCAAAAAGCCCGAGGAAGATAAGGTGGCTTACCTCTACGCCTATTTCCGGGGCAACGTCAACGGAGAGGAAGAGCGTCTTTCCATTCACTTTGCCACCAGCGAGGACGGCTATAACTGGACAGACCTTAACGGCAACTTCCCCGTTGTTGTGTCCGATATGGGCACAAAGTCCCTCCGTGACCCATACATAATCCGCAGCCGCTACGGCGACAAGTTCTATCTGGTCGCCACCGACCTGAACACTCAGGACGGCGGCGGCTGGGGAAAGTGGAGCCTTGACGGCAGCAAGTACCTGATGGTATGGGCCTCCGAGGATCTGGTAGACTGGGGCGAGCAGCGCATGGTCAAGTTCGCCAACGACGACATCGGCTGCGCCTGGGCTCCCGAGTCCGTCTATGACGTGGACACCGGCGAGTACCTGGTTTACGCCTCCGGCAAGGATCTGAAGCTCTACAATGAGACCGGCGCACAGCTTGACACGGTTTACGTTTCCCGCACCCGCGACTTCTATTCCTTCAGTGAGCCGGAAATGTTCTTCGAACCCCTGAAGGACGGCAAACGTGTTGCGGCCATCGATTCCACTATAATCAGGGCCGACGACAACAAATACTATCACTTCTACAAGAAGGAAAACGGCTATATCATGATGATGGTCAGCGACCACGCCGCCGGCCCCTATAAAGAGGTTCCCGGCTTTAAGACCATAGGCGGCGAGGGCCCCGCTATCTATAAGGTTAACGGCACCGACCAGTACGCCCTCTGCGTCGACGACTACAGCAAGTACGTTCCGTATTTGACAGACAATATTGCCAGCGGTGTGTTCACCCAGTCCACAAAAGAAGTTACCATGCCCACCGGCTCCAAGCACGGCGGCATGATACCCATTACTCAGAAGGAATATGACGCCCTTTTGGAGGCTTACGGCCCCAAGACTCCCGCCGAGGACGGCAGCAAACCCGACCTCGAGTACGACTTTGAGTCCTCTACCGATGGTCTCATGGGCGGCGCCGTTCTGGCTCCCGACGAGGACGACCCCGAGAACAACGTCCTCTCACTCAACGGCGAAGGCGCCTACTTCCAGTTCCCCGCCGATACGTTTGACCGTCAGGACAGCTTTACCCTGATGATGGACGTGAAGAGCGACATGGCCGACAGCGATGCTTTCTTCACCTTTGCTTTGGGTCAGGGCGAAAACACCGACCACTATATGTTCTTCCGTGCGCGCAGGAATCAGCTCCGCATGGCGGAAACCGTTTACGGCTGGGAGCACGAGAGAGAGGCCAAAAAGGACAGCCTTGGCCTTAAGGGCCAGTGGGCGAGGATAGCTCTTGTTGTGAAGCCCGGTTATATGGGACTTTACAAGGACGGTATCCTTGTGGCGGAAAATAATGACGTCCACGTGGGCGAAGGCAACCTTACAGGCGGAAAATTCACCACTTCTCACCTTGGAGTGGACGGCCTTGTGGCCTATCTGGGCAAATCCTTCTTCCCAAATGATAAGTATATGAAGGGCAGCTTTGACAATATCGATCTTTATTACCGGGTGCTCAGTGCCGATGAAATCAGGGCTGAGTTCCTTGAGGGCAAAACCGACGAGGATTTAGCTGAAGTGGACAGCAGGAACGTGTTCATCTCGGATGAGACCCGCGGCGAAGATGTCCAGCTTCCGTCCGAGGAGGCTCAGGGCAGCAGCATAACCTGGATTTGCAGCGATCCCGGCTTTATGGACAACAGCGGCGCGGTAGTCAAACGTCCCGCCCTTAATGAGGGCGACAAGGAAGTCACATTAACCGCCACATTCGCCAATGGCGACGCGAAGGTCACTAAGGAATACCCCGTCACCGTAAAGGCCGGCGGCCCTCTGTGGACCTCCACCGCCGACTGGACTCAGCACGATTTCACCCCCGTGGAGGGCGACGTTTTGCTGGCCATGGAGTTCATACCCTACTCCCTTGCCGATTCCACCGTCGCCTTCGGCCCCGCCGGTCTCACGCTTAACGACTGGGGCAAATACAACATCGGCTTCCACACAACCCCCGAGGGCAAGTTTGAGGCGTATGACGGTACGGATAAGAAATTCAAGGCCGACAACGAATTTAAGGCCGAGGTTGGCAAGACCTACTTTGTGGAGATATTCACCAACACCGATGAACAAACATTCGATATGTATGTTCACGACACCGCCGATACCGAAGGGACTTGGACGGCTATAGCCGAAAATTACTCCTACCGCGACAAGACTGGGGGCGCCCTCTCCCGTGTCAATGTCCGAGGCGGCAACGAAGTGGCCGCGGGCCTGTTCGCGGTTGACAATTTCCGCCAGTACAAGATAAACTTTAGTACCGGTCTCCGCATCAAGGACGGAGAGGACAAAGCCTCCCTCGGTATAGCTTACGACGCCGAAATAGTGGCCGAGGAGGACGCGCTCACGGGCGTGCAATTCACTTACGGCGCGGCTCTGGCCGACAGCGCCGGAAATTACACAGACTTCGAGTCCGAAGCGTTCTATGA
>CANRJP010000122.1 GCA_947630975.1 uncultured Clostridia bacterium | reverse complement strand
TACTCCCTTGAGCCCTGTTTTACCCATGTTTCCGGCGGGAAATATACGGTCTATATGCTGGACGACTACAGTGACGAACTGGCCCGAACCCATTCCAAGTACGGCGGAAGCCTGACGGTGGAACGGATAAGAAAAACCTTCGACGACATAGTGAACGTACCGGCGGAGGCTCCGGAAGAAGCTGCGTAAACGGGGCCGTGAAAATGAGAAAATTCGCTCGTAAGGGCGAATTTTCTACATTATGCAATTATTTTTATCGGTTGATTATATAACGCTCAAATTTGCCTTATATATTAAGTCATTCAGCCAAATGAGGTCCCCGCAAAACGGCGAAGCCGATTTTGTGGGGAAAAGGAGTCATAGCGAGGTGAGCCGCGTTCCGATTTTTTAAATCGAACAAGCGATACCGAGCTTGTGACGACGCCGTTCTGCACGATTTTTTCGACCGACCCCGTGCCTCCAGGTTACATAGCGCCATTTTTTACGGCCCAAAAGGCATTTATACGAGGCAATGGGTCTCGTAGTACTGGCGGAACAGCTCGAAGCCGGTGTCCTTGCCCACATATATACGGCCTATATGGTACCAGTCGTCGGCGTTATAAGCGCTGTAGGACGCGTCCGAGAACACGAACTTATAGTAATCTTCGGCCACCTTTGTCAGCGCACCGTCAAAGCTGGAATTGGGATAGGACAGGCTGTCCACGGTCTTGCCGGTTATGCTCTCGATGAGCTGCTTGCTGACGCCAAGCTCATAGGTGGCCTCCTCTATCTCCATGATGTTCTCGGCCAAAGGCTCGTGGGTCATGGTGTGGGACTGTATGCTCACCAGACCGCTGTCGGACATCTCCTTAAGCTGCTCGGCGGTCAGGTAGCCGGGCTTGCCTATCTTCTCGCCCACCATGAAGAGCGTGGCCTTAATGCCGTACTTTTTCAGCAGCGGAAATATGGTGGTATAGTTGTCGTCATATCCGTCGTCTATGGTAAGGGCGAAATATGTGTACATATTGAAGTTGAGCGTGTCTAACTCGGAGGTGAACACCCCTATACTGTTGCCGCCGGCAAGAAGCTGGAGCTGCTTTTCAAACTCCTCCGGCTTTACGCAGATATCGGGGCTTGTGGGGAAGGGATCCCGCCGAACGCTGTGGTACACAAATATCGCTATCTTGTTGTGGTACTTGGGCGGATCATAGCTCCAGTTGTTGGCCAGATAGGCGTCCACCTCGTCGCCGGAAACATAGATGCTGCGGCTGTTGCTGGAATACATTTTCACCGGCGGCTGTCTGAACCAGCCAAGCGCCTTGTACTTTTCCACCTCGTCGCCGGAGAAGAGCATACTTCTTCCGTCGGCGGAATAGAGGGTTACCGGCGGGGCGGTGTACCAGCCCAGATTTTTATAAAGCTGGATCTCGTCGCCGGATACCACGCAGGTTCGGCCGTCGTCGGCGTACATGGTCACGGGCACGGCGGTATACCAGCCCAAATTTTTATAGGTATCCACCTGATCCACCGAAACGGTCATTGAACGTCCGTCGGCGGTGAACATCTGGACGGGCTTTTCAGTCAGCCAGCCCACGCCCTTATACAGCTCCGTTTCGTCGCTGGAGACCAGCATGCTCCGACCGTCAAGAGAATACATCAGCACCGGCGGAGCCGTGAACCAGTCGATGGCCTTATAGTCCCATATATCGTCGGCGGACACCGTTATGGTCCGTCCGTCGGCGGAGTACATGGTCACCGGCTGTCCGGCGAACCATCCGAGCTTTTTATATGTATCCACCTCGCCGGACGGTACCGTTACGCTGCGTCCGTCGGCGGAATACATGACAACGGGCGTACCCAACTGCCAACCCTGTAATTCGTATTCCTCCACCTCGTCGAAGGGCGCCATTGTCGTCCGTCCGTCGGTAGTAAACATGGGCACGGGGGGTTGGGTGCGCCAGTCGGAATTGTAGTACATATTCAACAGGCCCTCGGCCACCTCTCTGGTGGTGCCGTCCGTGGAATATATTGTCACCGTTTTCGCGGACGCGCCGACACATACGGTCAGCATAGCCGCCAATGCCAGAATGAATTTTTTCACTGCTGTGCCTCCTTAAATCACAAATTCCTGTATTGTATATATTACCCCAAATCGTCCCAAATGTCAAGTGGAAATTTTTTTCACGGGGCGGTTATAAGCAAAAAATAATAATTTGTTCAAAATTTTGCGACAGACTTGAAACATTGACCTGCTATTATAATAACAAAATAAACCGTAAGGATGTGACCCGCATGAAAAAAATCACAGCAAAGGCTCTGGCCGCGGCGGCGGCCTGCACTCTTGCCCTCGGCACGGCGTGCGTTCCCGGAGGAGCCGCCGAAAGAGAAATAACGGTGACCCTCAACGGGGCTCCTTTACATTTTTCACAGCCGCCCGTGGCGGTGGACGGCACAACGATGGTGCCGATGAGAGGGATATTTGAGGCTCTCGGCATGGATGTGTCCTGGAACGGCGGCGACGGCTCCGTCACCGCCGTCAAGAACGGCAAAAGCGCCTTCGTCACCGTGGGCTCCACCTCCGCCCGCATCAACGGCGAGGCCGTGGAGCTGACCCAAGCACCCATGATAGAGAACGGGACTACCCTTGTACCGCTGCGAGTCATAAGCGAGGCCATGGGAGTCGACGTGACATGGGATCAGGATAATTACACCGTGGCGATGACCGATGAGGAAAAGACCGAGGACGAAACGTGGAAAAGCGTCACCGGCAATATCGACCTCTCCGCCATGACCGTGGACGGCCCCGGCCTTTCCGTGGAGGGCAAGACCGTTTTTGTGACCGAAGGCGGGGACTTCACCGTCACCGGAACCAACGGCGACGCCATGATCAGGGTAAACACCGAAAGCCGCGTCAAGCTGAGACTGGGGGGCGTGGATCTGACCAACACCGACGGCCCGGCCATCTTCTTCGAGAACTGTGACAAGGGCTTTATCACTCTGTCCAAGGGCACGGAAAACCGGCTGGCCGACGGAGAGAGCTACAGCGTGGACGCCAAAGGCACCCTGTTCAGCAACGACGACCTTGAGATAAAGGGCGGCGGCAGCCTGACCGTGACTTCCGTCAACAATCACGCCGTAGCCTGTGACGACAAGCTCACCGTCGAGGAGGGCGTACTCGTTCTGAACGCCGTCGGCGACGGCATCCACGCCAACGACGGCGTTGAAATAAAGGGCGGCGACATAAGCATCGACGCCGTGGGCGACGGCATCCAGTCCGAGGGGTATGTTGACATTTCGGGCGGCGTTGTCAACGTCACCACCACCGGTGAGGTGGCGGAGAGCACCGGCGACCGGTTCGGCTTCGGCGGACGGGGCATGGGCGGCGGACACCGCGACTGGGGCGCACAGCCCTTAGACGGACAGCAGCCTGCGCAAATGACCGGCGGACAGCAGCCTCCGGAGCTCCCCGACGGACAGCAGCCCACGGAATTCCCCGAGGGACAGCGGCCCGCGGACGAACAGCCTCCCCAGCCTTTTGAGGAGGCCGTACCGGAAACTCAGGAAACCGCGGATTACCCCTCCACCAAGGGCATTAAAGCGGAGAGCAACCTCCTCATACGGGGCGGAAACGTCACCGTAAACTCCGCCGACCACTGTCTGCACAGCGAGGACATAATCTATATAAATGAAGGCGTGCTGAACCTCACCTCCCAAAAGGGCAAGGGCATCAGCGCCCATCAGGCTCTCAGCATAGACGGCGGCAGCATAAATGTGCTCAAGTCCACCGAAGGCATCGAGAGCAAGGGCAATTTCGCCATAAACGGCGGCGACATATCCGTCAAGGCCAGCGACGACGGCCTTAACGCCGGCGGCACCGACGGGCGGGACGCGGGCGCCAACGGCCACGCCCTGTACCTCAACGGCGGCACAGTCTATGTGGATGCCGACGGGGACGGACTTGACGCCAACGGCTTCCTTTATATAAACGGCGGCAGCATTACGGTCAACGGTCCCACCAACAGCGGCAACGGCGCCCTTGACAGCGGCGGCAGCGTAGCGGCCCGCGGCGGTACCCTTGTGGCCTCGGGAGCCAGCGGCATGGCCGAATATCCGCGCGGCGACGAATGTACCCAGCCCACTCTGGTCTACAATCTGCCCCGAACCGTTGAGGCCGGAGAGCTGCTGCGCATCGAGGACTCCAACGGCAGCGAGATACTCACCTATGAATCCTCCAAGCCCTATCAGAATATAGTATTTTCCTCCGACCTGCTGAAGCAGGGAGAGGAGTACAGGATATATCTGGGCGGCAGCTATGAGGGAGGAACGGAGGCCAACGGCTGTCACTCCGGCGGAGTATACAGCGGCGGCGAGCTGACCGAAACCGCGACCGTGACAGAAATGACCACCGTGCTGGGTCAAAGCGGCGGCTTCGGCGGCTGGGGCGGCTTTGGCGGAGGACGCGGTGGCCGAGGAATGAGGCCGCAGGATCAGCAAATTCCGCAGGATCAGCAGGGACAGCAAATTCCGCAGGAGCGGCAGACCTTATAACGGATAACCTGACGAAACTGCGGGGTTATAAAAACTCGCTCTGTAACATGGAGGCACGGGGGCCGGTAGAAAAAATCGTGCAGAACGGCGTCGTCACAAGCTCGGTATCGCTTGTTTCGATTTAAAAAATCGAAACGTGACTCACCTCGCTGCTCCTCCTTTTCCCAACAAACAACGAAGTTGTTTGTTGGGAGTGATAGCGTCAAACTCGCAAAAGGTTGGTAGCAAGTGCAGGCGTAATGAGGGCGGCTTATCCGCCCGAATAGCCGGAGCGCCGCGTGACCTTTTGCGAAGAAGGAGGGGCAAGCTCTCGCGCTACGGCATTTTTGTAAAAAAATGTCGTAGCATAGACGGGCTTTGCCCCGACTCCGCCGAGGGTGATTTTCGTTCGTAGTTCAAGGGCATAATAAAAAGAAAAATCGCCGTTTCAAAAAACGGCGGTTTTTCTACATTAGTTGTGGCCATATAACTTTTAAAATTTGATTTTCCAATACTCAAACTTGTTTTAAATTAATTCCTATGCCCTTGAACAATCTGCGCCATTTTTTTACGGCCCCCCAAAATCGTAAATTTTGTGAATTTTACAATTTCCTTATTGACGAACGGGTTTTTATGTTGTATAATAACACAGTGGACTTTGAGCCAATACACTATATATTGGAGGTGACTCAATGTTTTGCCCTAAATGTGGTAAAATGAACCCCGACGACAGGGAAAAGTGCAGCGGCTGCGGCGCGGTACTCCACGAGGAAAAGCCCGAGACCGCAAAAAAGAAAAAGAGCCCTGTCGGTAAAATAATCGCGATAATTGCCGCTCTGGCAGTTGCGGCGGGCGGTACGGCCGTGGCCGTGACGAGCTGCGACGGTCAGGCTGAGGCCGCGGTATTCGCCGAGGCCTGCTATATTCTCATCAACTAAAAAAGAAGGAGGGGGAGGCCCTTTGAAAAGCTTCTGGAAATCTGTCCGGAAGGGCACACGTACTTTCTTTTCGGGACTATCTCACTTTATTGAACGCCACACCATCATATTCTGCGCCATCCTCAGTCTGCTGGAGAATTTTGTCATAGAAGCTTTGAGCCGCCGGGGAGTGGGCGCGGCGGTAAAATATTTAATTGAAAATCCCGCCGTTTTTCTGTATAACGCGCTGATAATAATGCTTTGCCTGTCCCTGTCGCTGCTGTTTCGGCGGCGGGTTTTCGGCATTGTGCTGTTTTCCCTGCCATGGCTTTTGTGCGGCCTGATAAATAACGCCGTGCTCAACTATCGGGTGACCCCTTTGGCGGCCATCGACTTTCAGATAGTGAAGATGAGCCTCATACTGGTCTATCTGAGCAAGGCTCAGAGGATAATGCTCTATGTGGGGGCGGCGCTGGCGGTCATAGCGGTAGTCGTGCTTTGGGTCGTGGGGCCGAAGGTCAGCGGAAAAATGCACTTCGGCCGCAACGTGGCCACTATCGTGGGTCTGCTGGCGGCGGTGGTTATATCCACCAACATCGGGCAGAATTTCAAGGCCCTTGGCGACCGCTTCGGCGACCTTGTGGGGGCGTATAACAACTACGGCTTTGTATACTGCTTCAGCTCCAGCGTGCTGGACACCGGCATCGACAAGCCCGCCGGCTACAGCGAGGAAATGGTAAAATCCGTCACCGACAGCCTGCCCGAGGTTTCGGTGTCCCGTGAGGACGCCGAACGGCCCGACGTAATTATGGTTCAGCTTGAATCCTTCCTGGACCCCAATCTGATAAAGGGCGCGAAGTTCAGCTCCAACCCCGCGCCGATTTTCACCTGGCTTAAGGAGAATTACACCTGCGGCGCCCTGCATATGCCCTCCTACGGCGGCGGCACGGCAAATTCCGAGTTCGAGGTGCTCACCGGCATGACTATGGAAGCTTTCGGCGCCGGAGAATATCCGTACAAGACCATCATGCTCAAGGCCGCCTGTGAAAGCCTGGCCTACAACCTGAAGGATCTGGGCTACGGCACCCACGCCATACACGACCACACCGGCAACTTCTACGACCGGGACAAGGTCTATCCCAATTTGGGCTTCGACAGCTTCCAGTCCATAGAATACATGAACAACATCGAGCGCACGGCCTACGGCTGGTGCAAGGACAAAATACTCACCAACGAGATCCTCACCGCCATCGA
>CANRJP010000121.1 GCA_947630975.1 uncultured Clostridia bacterium | reverse complement strand
AAAAATGGTATTGGAGAAGCCGGCAGAGGTGAACACCGTGGACATCAATGCGGACGCCTATTTGTTCGTACACTTTATCGACAAAAAACACAACACTCCCATGAGCGAGCAGGTATACTTTTCCGTCAGCAGGGACGGCTCCAACTGGGAAACTCTTAACGGCTGCGCACCGGTGCTCACATCAAATGTGGGCGAGTGCGGAGTCCGTGACCCCTTCATAATCCGCAGCGCCGAGGGCGACAAGTTCTATATCGTTGGTACCGACTTGAACGTCCATCTGCGGGACGACGGCTGGAAAATGGCCACCATCAACGGCAGCCGCAGCATTCTGGTCTGGGAGAGCACCGACCTGGTGAACTGGACCGACGTGCGTATGTGCCGCATAGCTCCGGAGGACGCGGGCTGCGCCTGGGCGCCGGAGGTAATTTACGACGAGGCCAGCGGCGACTACATGGTATTCTGGGCCTCCCGTTCTCTTAAGGACGGCCGCCGCAAGTGCCGTATGTATTACAGCAAGACCCGGGATTTCCGGAACTTCACTCCCGCGCAGCTATATATCGAGCGGGAGAGCGACGTCATCGACACCACCATTGTCCAAAGCGGCGGCAAATACTACCGCTTCAGCAAGGACGAGACCGTCAAGGTCATCACCATGGAGGTGGGCGACAGCCTGCTGGGCGAGTTCCGCCGGGTACACTCAACCATGGACGGCATAAAAGGCGTCGAGGGGCCTGAGTGCTTCCGGCGCAAGGACGGCAAATGGTGCCTGATAGTTGACCGGTACGCCAAGAGCAAGGGCTATTGCGCCTATCTCTGCGACGATCTGGCCAGCGGCTCCTTTGTCCGCTGCCGCAAGGATTTCAATTCGGACGTCAAGCTTCGCCACGGCGGAGTGATACCCATCACAAAAGAGGAGTATGACCGCCTGATTGCGGCGTACAGAAAGTAACTTTCTTCAAAGGGGCCGTAAAAAAGTCGCGCAGATCTGCGTCGTCACAAGCTCGGTATCGCTTGTTTCGATTTAAAAAATTGAAACGTGGCTCACCTCGCTGTTCCTTCTTTTCCCCACAAAATCGGCTTCGCCGTTTTGCGGGGTCCCCTATTTCGGCTGAATGACTTAATTTAAGGCAAATTTGAGAGTTATATAACCAATCAATAAAAACAAAATAATTGCATAATGTAGAAAATTCGCCCTAACGAGCGAATTTTCTCATTTTTATGCCCTTGAACTACGATATATTTTTATTCCTCGTCCACGTCAAATCCGTCGCGGCTGACGGCGGCGGTCACCCGGCCCAGTATTTGCAGCCGAGCGGCCAGCTCGCCGGGCCTAATTTTCACCTCGCCGCCGTCGGCGGAAAGCACGGCACCGCCGTCGCTGCATCCTCGGTAACAGCGGAAGCACCGCCGCCCGTCCAGCCGCAGAAAAAGCACGTCTCCGTCCTTCGGAGCGGGGCAGCGGCCAATCACGGCCACGGAGCCGGGGTAAAGGCTGAAGCCTGTCATGTCACCGTCGGACACCCGCACGGTACAAAAGCCTCCGCCCACAAACTTTTCCATACCGTCCATGCCGGCCGCGTCAAACGGCAGCTTTTCGGCGGGCAGCACCTGACTCCCGCCGGAGTCGTCGGGCAGAACGCCGAGAGTGCGGATAAGCCGTGACATGGCTTTCTGCCCCGGGGGCGAATAGCCCCTGCGGTAATTGTCAAAGGTCACCGGCCCGACTCCCATTATGTCCGCAATATCCTCATTGCCGAGGCCCATGTCCTCACAGAACTGCTCTATGTATTTCTTAAATGTCACGGTCATCGCCTCCGGAAAAAAATTAAAAATCAGGGGTTGACAAAAACGGGTTTTTGTTATATAATGTTAATAAATAAAGGGGAGTAGTTCACGCCCGGCGTCGGCCATTCCGTCAGTACGGTTCTTTGAACCCGGGAGGCCGGTAAGTAACGAGACTTTTATTGCATCATATCCGTGCTTCGCGTGGGTATATTGCAATGGAAGTCGTTTTTTTGTGAACGGCAAACCAAATTGGAGGGAAAAATCATGCAAATCATTCTCAACATCGTGCTGCTGCTGGTCGGCTTTGTTCTGCTGGTAAAAGGGGCCGACCTCTTTGTGGACGGCGCCGTCGGCATAAGCCGCAAGCTCCGCATCCCCGCCGTGGTGGTGGGCCTGACCATCGTGGCCTTCGGCACCAGCGCCCCCGAAACCTCGGTGAGCATCGCCGCCGCCCTCGCCGGCAGCAACGGCATCGCCGTGGGCAACGTCCTTGGCTCAAATATGTTCAATCTGCTGGTGGTGACCGGCCTGTCCGCCATCTTCATGGTTCTGCCCGTTTCAAAGGGCATACTCAGGCGGGACTATCCCTTCATGCTGCTCATCACCGCCGTCATGCTGGGAATGTTCCTTTTCGTCACTCCCAACGATCTCAGCCGGGCCGACGGCGTCATACTGCTGCTGCTGTTCGCGTTCTTCATAGTTTACACGGTGATCGGTGCGCTTAAGTCCCGTTCCTCACAGCCCGACGAGGAGGGCGAGGCGCCAAGTCTCCTCAAGAGCCTGCTCGTCTCCGTCATAGGCATAGCGGCCATAGTCGTTGGCGGCGACCTGGTGGTCGACAACGCCACCACGGTTGCCATCGCCTGGGGCATGGACGAGATACTGGTGGGCCTGA
The DNA here is from genome assembly GCA_947630975.1 of uncultured Clostridia bacterium. GTDB lineage: Bacteria > Bacillota > Clostridia > UMGS1883 > UMGS1883 > JAFLUQ01. The sequence goes on along the minus strand of CANRJP010000121.1, from coordinate 4,003 downwards.
CCATTGTGGCCTGCGGCACTTCTCTGCCGGAGCTTGTCACCAGCGTCGTGGCCTCGAAGAAGGGAGAAAACGACATCGCCATCGGCAACGTGGTGGGCTCCAACATCTTCAACATTCTGCTTGTGCTGGGCCTTTCCTCCGCCATCAACCCCATCGCCGTGGGCGGCGAGGTCATTACCGACACGGCGATCCTCATCGCGGTCTGCCTCATTTTCGCCATTCCCATGTACAAAAACAAGCGGCTGGGCCGGGTCAGCGGCGTGCTGATGGTGCTGACATACGCGGTTTACCTGACGTACATCATCATGCGGAATTACGGAATGCTGCCTTTTTAATCTTCGCTTTGAATTTCGATTCCGGTCTTCGGCACGCTGAGGTTGGCCTCGCGGATAAGGTCGCGTATGGCCGCCTCGGCCATGGAAACCTCGGCGTGGAGCTCCGCCGCCGACAGCCGCAGCGCCCCGCCGGCCAGGATTATCACCTGCTCCAGTCCGTCGGAGGTGGCGACCCGTACCCTATGGTTCCTGCTGAGCTCGTGGGTCACCTTTTCGATGTACATATCGGCGGTCTCGGCCTCCTTGGTGTAGACCACGTCGATATTGTCCACCCGCTCCACCTCACGGCGCTCGCCCTTGACCCGATAGGCGTCAAAGACCACTATTATTTCTTTGCCGGAAAAGCCCTTATAATTGGAAAGCACCTCTATCAGGGCCGTCCGCGCCAGCTCGAGGCTTTCCCCGGCCAGCTCCTTCAGCTCGTCCCAGGCGAAAATTACGTTGTAACCGTCCACCAGCAGGTATTCCGGCCCGGTGGGCGGCTTTTTCGCTTTTACCTTACTCTGCGGCGCGGGGTCGCGGCGGGTCTCCATGGAATAGCGATCCCTCTTGATAGGGCCGTAGGTGCGCTCAAATATTTTGATAAGCTCCTCGTCCTCCGCCGCTCTTGCCACATAGCCGGCGGCCATGGACCGCAGGCCGGGGCGCTCCTCCGGCTCCCCTTCGCCGAAGGAAAAGCCGCTCTCGGTGTGCATATAGTCCCTGACCCGATCCCACGGCACCAAAAATCCCCGCCCCGCCGGCGCAGAACACGGAATCGGCGGTGTTTTCAAGGTCGGCGTCGCAGTCATAGCCGATTTTCGCGATGACCTCCTCCGCGTTGTGGCAGGGGCGGTAGCCTTCGGCCCGGCAGACCAGTCTGCCCCGTCCTTTGGTATAGCCTGTCACCTCGGCCTGATAGTCCTCCATTTCCGAAACCGGAGCCGATCCCGTCATAACGGCGGTGTCCGCGTCCCGCTCCGGCTGAGAAAATTCCGCCCCCATGAGGCGCAGGTCGTTCATTGCCCGGCCGATATTTTCGGCGGGGATTTCCAGACGGAAGCCGTACCATGGCTCCAGCAGCACCGAGTCGGCGGAGCGCAGACCCTGACGGACGGCCCTGTATGTGGCCTGACGGAAGTCGCCGCCCTCGGTGTGCTTTTTGTGGGCGCGTCCCCCCACCACGGTGATGCGCATATCGGTTATGGGCGAACCGGTGAGGACGCCCAGATGCTGCTTTTCCTGAAGATGGGTCATGATCAGCCGCTGCCAGTTTTTGTCCAGAACGTCCTCGCCGCAGTCGCAGGCGAAGCTCAAGCCGCTGCCGGGCTTTGTTGGCTCCAGCACAAGATGAACCTCGGCATAGTGGCGCAGGGGCTCGTAGTGGCCCACTCCCTCCACCGGAGCGGCTACGGTCTCCTTGTAAGCGATGCTGCCGGGGCCGAAGGCTATGTCAAGGCCGAAGCGCTCCTTTACCAGCCGCTTAAGCACCTCGAGCTGGACGCCGCCCATGAGCCGCACCCGTATCTCACGGTGCCGCTCGTCCCAGACCACGTGGAGCTGGGGTTCCTCCGTTTCAAGCCGCCGCAGCATTTGCAGGGCGGTACGGGGATCCGCGTCCAAGGGCAGCTCCACGCTGTAGCTCAGCACCGGCTCCAGCACCGGCGGCGAGGCCGTCCTTTCGAAGTCCAGCCCCTCCCCGGCGGCGGGGACGGTCAGACCGGTCACGGCGCACACGTCCCCGGCGGCGGCCCTGTCCACGGCCCGAAATTTGGCTCCGGAATAGACGCGAAGTTGGTTGGCCTTTTCCTCGCCGACAACGTCCCTGACCCCGAGCGTGCCGCCTGTTATCTTCATGTGGGTCAGGCGCTCGCCCCGCTCGTCCTCGGTTATCTTAAAGACTCTGGCGCCAAAGTCCTCACCGTATTCCGGCTGACAGGCCAGCTCCAGCACCGTGTCGGCAAATTCCCGCACACCCTGCATTTTCAGGGCGGAGCCGAAGCGGCAGGGAAAGACCCGCCGCTCCTTTACGGCCCGCCGGAGATCGTCGGCGGAGGCGTGCCCGCCCTCCAAAAATTTTTCGGCTATGACGTCGTCGCACATGGCGAGGGCCTCCTGCGTCTCCTCGCTCTCGGGGGCGGTAAAATCCACAAATCCCTTGCCCAGCCGGTTCCGCAGCTCGTCCATGAGCTCGGCCCGGCTCCGACCGCTTATGTCCATTTTGTTCACGAAAACAAAGACCGGCACCCTGTACCGCTCCAGCAGCCGCCAGAGGGTCTCGGTGTGGCTCTGAACCCCGTCGGGGCCGCTGACTACCATAACGGCGTAGTCCAGAACGTTAAGGGTGCGTTCGGTCTCGGTGGAAAAGTCCACGTGTCCGGGAGTGTCCAGCAAAGTAATCTGAACGTCGCCGAAGCTCATCACCGCCTGCTTGGAAAATATGGTGATGCCGCGCTCCTTCTCTATGGCGTGGGTGTCCAGAAAGGCGTCGCCGTGATCCACCCGGCCGGCGCGGCGTATCTCGCCGGACAAAAACAGCAGCCCCTCGGAGAGGGTGGTCTTTCCCGCGTCCACGTGGGCCAGTATTCCTAAGACTAATTTTTTCATGCGCTCAACCCGTTCAAAAAATTATAAGTTTATTATACAACCAAATCCCGCGTATGTCAACCGTCTTTATGCGCGGTTTGCATAATTTCGCTAAGTTTAAACGTAAAGCACGGCAATATGCCGCGCTCGAATTATTACCTAAAAAAATTTTCGGAAAACTCTTGATTTCCTGTCGGCGTTGTGCTATAATATTTCAGTAATGTGCCGATGTGATGGAATTGGTAGACGTAGTGGACTCAAAATCCACCGGTAGCGATACCGTGCCGGTTCGAGTCCGGCCATCGGCACCAGCGTCGGAGCATGGAAGGGTTATGCTCCGGCGTTTCTTTGTGTGATAAGATTTTTACAAAGGACTGACGCTCCATGAATAAAATCTCGAAATCGACCGCCGTTCTTCTCGCGGTCTGCGCCCTGTGCCTGGCCGGAGCTTTGAGCCTGATATTAACTCTTGTTATCAAAGGCCCCATCGGCGCGACTGCCGCCAGCGGCGATCCGGCCCGTTCGGAAGCTCCGGCGCCGGTAACGATCGAAATAGCGGCGGTGGGCGACAATCTCATGCATATGCCACTCATCAAAAGCGGGCGGACGGACACGGGCTACAACTTCGACGGCTTTTATCAAAACATAAAGGCCCGTCTGGCGGATGCGGACATCAGGGCCGTAAATCAGGAGACGGTATTCATAAACGACCCATCGCGGTACAGCGGCTACCCCAGCTTCGGCGGCCCGACGGCGGTGGGCGAAAGTCTGGTAAGGGCGGGCTTCAACGTCATAGAGCAGGCTTCCAACCACTCTTACGACATGGGCTTGGACGGCCTGAACGACACCATGGGGTTCTGGCGCGGCCAGCCGGTGACCCTGCTGGGCGTAAACGACAGCCCCGAGGCGGCTCTGCGTGTGGACAAGTTCGTCAAGGATGGCTTCACGGTGGCGCTGATGAATTACACCTACGGCTTGAACGGCTATGTTCTGCCCTCGGACAGCGAGCATCTTGTCAACGTTCTCAGCGCGGAGGCGCGGCCCGCCATCGCGGAACAGATCGCCCGCGCCAAGGCCGAAAGCGACATGGTGGTGCTGTTCCC
>CANRJP010000120.1 GCA_947630975.1 uncultured Clostridia bacterium | reverse complement strand
GCAAAGTTCCCCGACACAGACGGTCATTGGGCGGAAAAAGAAATTGACGAGCTGTTTGAAATGGGCATAGTCCACGGCGACAGCGACGGCAACTTCCGCCCGGATGACAGCATTACCCGCGCCGAGGCCGCTGTGCTCGTCAGAAACGCAGTAAGATATGTGGCCGGAAAGTAAAAACCGGCCGATTTTTCGTCGGCCGGTCGTATGTCGATATTTTGTAAAAACAGAAAATGTGAATATTAAGATGATGTTTTAAGTCATTATCTTAATTTTATTTGAACCTTACGGCCAATCGTTACAATATTGCCGAAAAAATCTACACAATGCACCCTTGCAAGAAAATACACACAAATTCTTTTGGTATTATAGCATACAGAAGCGGCTTTGTCAAGACGTTAAGGCTAAAATTTTATGGAAATTTACATGAAAAAAAGCGACTTTCGCCATATTTTTCAAAGAATAAAAAAATAAGCCGTCAAATTTATGGTATAATATCATTATTATTCTGTCGAAGGAGGGCTCAACTATGCCTAAAAAAGGGGAAAACATCTACAAACGCAAGGACGGCCGCTGGGAGGGAAGGTTTCTCACCGAAAGCATGGGCGAGAAAAAGTACATCTCGGTCTATGGTCACAGCTACAAAGAAGTCAAACAGAAGCTTATCGAACGGCGGACGGACAGTCATGCCGCGTCATTCATATCCTTTGGCCGGGCGGCAAACGAGTGGCTTACCGACGTGAAGCCGAGAGTCAAAGAGTCCACATACATAAACTATGAATACTTGCTGAAAAGGCAGATATTGCCCCAGTTTTCGGGCAAAGATATGCGCAAACTCGACACCGGCGAGATGAACCGTTTTATTCGGGAAAAGTCCGAGAACGGCCGGCTTAAGGGCAAGGGCGGCATCTCGAAAAAATATCTGCGGGATATTGTCGCCATAGTGAAGTCCGTCGCCAATTTCTGCGAGCAGGAGTACGAGATACCAAACAAAATACGTAACGTCAAGACCCCGAAAGTAGAACGCCGCGAGGGAAAGATGTTAAGCCCCGCCGAGCAGCAAAGGCTCACAAAATGCCTGATGTCGCGGGTATCTACCGTAAATCTTGGTATACTTTTGGCCTTGTACACAGGTCTGCGCATCGGGGAAGTCTGCGGTCTCCGTTGGGAGGACTATGACAGCGCAGAGGGGACGATCACCGTTCGCCGGACGGTGCAGAGAATACCGGACAATTCGGGAAGAACAAGGCTTCATGTTGGTACGCCAAAGACACAAAGCTCCCTGCGGACAATACCGCTGCCATTGCCGCTGATAAGGCTGCTTGACAAGTTAAAGGCAGGAAACAACTCGTTTATCATTACCGGCACGGAAAAAATCCCCGAACCGTCAAGGCTGAGAAGTGCGTTCAAGCGGACGCTGAAGGAATACGGCCTCCGTGACATACGCTTTCACGATCTCCGTCACCTTTTTGCGTCAAATTGTATAAGAATGAACTTTGACGTCAAGTCACTGAGTGAAATTTTGGGTCACGCCAACGCCTCAATGACGTTGAATAGGTACGTTCATACCACCCTTGATACCAAGCGACAGTACATGAATTTGATAAAAATCTAACACACGAAATTTCATATATTGGGCTGGAATGGCCGGCAATTGACCGGCCTTTTTATCGTGGTCAAAAGTTAAAAGAAACCGTATAAAACGTCAAAAGCGCCGTCGGAAAAGGGAGTTGATCCCTTAACCGGCGGCGCTTTTTCCATTACTCGATTAAGATAATGACTTAATGATTTTCAGAGAGGAGTGGCCGGGATGAAGCCGGAATTGACGGAATACAATCAAAAAGCATACGACTCGGCCATGACCATGCTCCGCACGTCGGGCAAGGCTCTCGTTATACACCCCGCTGGGACGGACAAGAGAAGCATCGGAATTAAGCTGGCTGAGGAACACCTTAACGATTGCGTTTTGTGGCTCGCAAACAGTGAAACTCATTTTGACGGTCTGACCAACATCCGTTTTTTGACCTACTCCAACCTTAAGCTGATGATAGAGGACGACCTCGCCGAGCTTCGGCCCGACCGGATTGTGCTGGACGAATACGACTGTTGCGACGGAGAGTGCCGTTCGAGCGCCATACCTGCTCTTTTGTCCGTATATCCTAATTGCCCTGTGCTGGGACTGTCGGACGTGAAAGTCTTTGACAAGCATGATATATTCGGCAAAAATATCGCCGCTGAAATGACCGTAGGCGAGGCTATGGTGCGGGGTATATTTTCAAGACCCAAGTATGTCACGGCCTTCTACGATTATGCCGACGGGCTTGAGCGGTGTGAGAAAAAGCTCACTTCAATGTATAATTCCGAGCACAAGAACGAGGCAAAGGCAAAGCTGGAAAATCTGCGTAAATTCATAGAAAACACAGACGATATCGACCGCGTTTTAGAACGTCACATTGCCGATAAAACCGGCAGATATGTCGTACTTTGCTCATCTGAAAAGGTTAGAGAATTTAAGACCAAGATAAAACAATGGCTCAACTCCATTGACGCCGAGCCCCATATTTACACCGTGTATTCCGAAAATGACGGTGCGGCGGAGGCGTTTATGGCAGATAACAGCGGCCACATCAAGCTCCTTTTTTGTTCAAATGAGTCTAATTTAAACATCAAAAACGTCAGCGGTGTCATCCTTTTCAGAGACAAGGTTGCGCCATGTGAGTACAAGCGGCAGCTTGGCCGCGCACTTTCCGTGTGCGCCGATGACGCCGTTGTACTTGATTTTGTAAACAGTTTCAGAAATATATATTCAATCGACGCTATCAAAAATGAAATAAAGTCCACTCAAGCTCGAAATCAAATAGATATTGACTTCAACTTCACCGATGAGACCGAAGAAGTTGTAAAACTAATGAGCGACTTGGGCTCTATGCTGTCGGTTTCATGGGATGAATACTACGACAGTTCCCGCCAGTATCTTGAGGAATATGGCGACATTCTTGTTCCCGCGGAGTACAAAACCGCCGACGGCGTGGCTCTGGGCCAGTGGATAGTCATGGAGCGGATGATCCGCCGCGGCGTGGTCAAGGGACGCCTAACCGACGAACAGATAGCCCGTCTTGACGCCCTCGGTATGCGCTGGGAAAAGCTCAACGATGCACGTTGGGACACTTTCTACCGGCACGCCCTCGAATATCACAAAGAACACGGCAACCTCAATGTAAAGCTGAAATATCGTAGTCCGGACGGCTACCTCTTGGGCGAGGCGGTTTGCAACCTCCGTAAGTCCCGTAAAAAGGGCGAGGGAGTTATGCTCAACGACGAGCGTATCGCCCTGCTGGACGAGTTGGGAATGCGTTGGGGCAGCCGCACGAGTTGGGATTACTGCTTCCCTGCGGCGGAGAAATATTACGCCGAGCATGGCAATCTAAAGGTGCCCACAAGCCATGTTGACGGCGACGGAGTTCGCCTCCACAACTGGTTTGAAAGCATCCGCAACGGCACGGTTGAGCTCACCGATGAACAGCGCGAAAAGCTGGCGGCTATGGGCTTTGTATGCCGAAGGTTTGTCCAAAAGCCCGCAACTTCTGAAGAAAAGCCCCGTCGGGCCGAAGAAATTCGCTGGGAAAGAAACTTTGAGCTTGCACGGAAATATTATAAGACCAACGGCAATTTGAAGGTTCCCGCACAGTACAAAACCGATGACGGCGACTTTTTGGGCCAGTGGATACGGCTACAGCGGCGAAAAAAGGCGGACGGAACGCTTGCCTCCGAACGTGAGCAACGGCTGTGCAGCATCGGCATGGTTTGGCAGAACGGCGAGGCGGCACAGTGGGAGCGTACCTTTGAGTGTGCTCGCAAGTACTATGAGGAACATGGCAATTTGATTGTCCCCGCCGGTTACAAAACGAATGACGGCACGATTTTATCAGACTGGCTCAAGCGTCAGCGTCAAAGGCTGAATGACGGCACACTTGAGCCGGAGCGGGCGGAAAAGCTCGCCGGCATAGGCTTGCGGCGGAGCGCAGAGGAGGCCCGCTGGGAGAGAAACTTCGAGTTGGCTCGAAAGCATTATGAGGAACACAACAATTTAAATATATCAACATTGTACAAGACCGAGGACGGCACGGCGTTGGGCCTGTGGCTCAGGCGTCAGCGGCAGAAGCTCAGCGACGGCACTCTTGAACCTGAACGGGCGGAAAGGCTTCTCAGTATAGGGCTGACGGAAAAAGCCTCTCAAAACGTCCGGAGCAACAAAAAATATGAGGAGCGGCAGTGGAACAGGAATTTTGAAAATGCCCGCAGATACTATGAAGCACATAAAAACCTTGACGTGCCGAGCAAGTACAAGGCCGAGGACGGGACGTCTCTCGGACAGTGGATGCGGTATCAATGTCGTAAACGGATAGACGGCACTCTCGCAACCGAGAAAATTCAAAAGCTTGACAGTATCGGCATGGTGTGGCGTATTCCCGAAGCGGTGATGTGGGATAGGAACTTTGAGTTAGTTAGGAAATATTACGAGACCAACAAAAACTTGAACATCCCCGACCGGTATAAAGCCGAAGACGGCAGTAACTTAAGCCAATGGTTGACGTTCCAAAGAAAGAAGCTGAGCGACGGCACTCTTTTACCTGAACAGGTAGCGAAACTCGCCGGCATAGGTTTGAAGCCGGAAAAGCCGAAAAGTTACCGCAATTCTCAGAGCTTGGATGAAAAACGGTGGGAAAAGAATTTCGAGTATGCCCGCAGATATTATGACATACACAAAAATTTGGATATACCGTCAAGCTACAAGGTTGAGGACGGCAGCGATTTAGGCCAGTGGTTGACGCGGCAAAGGAATAAGCTGAGTGACGGCACTCTCGACCCGGAGCGTGCGAGAAGGCTCGTCGGAATAGGCTTGGCGGCAGACAATCCAAAATTGTCTAAGGCGGAGCGTTGGGAAAAGAATTTTGAGCTGGCCCGCGAGTATTACAAGGCCAACGGGAATTTGAATGTGTCCGACAAATACAAAACCGAGGACGGCGTGGCTCTTGGCCGATGGGTAGAATATCAGCGCCGGAAGCGGGCCGAGGGCGAACTTGAGCCCGAAAGGGCCAAAAAGCTCAACGGCATCGGCATGGTGTGGAGCGATGCCGGGGATGCCCGTTGGAACAAGAATTTTGAGTATGTCCGCAAGTACTACGAGGCTAACAAAAACTTGAATATCCCCGGCCACTATATGGCTGAGGACGGCAGCGATTTAGGCCAGTGGCTGTCGCGCCAGAGGAGGAAACTGAACGATGACTCACTTCCGCCTGAGCGTGCGGAGAAGCTTGCAAGTATAGGCTTGGTGACTGAGTCTAAAAATGCTCAAAAGTCCAAACCTCATGAGGAAAAGCGTCCGAAGCAGAGACAGGGCGGTATCGAACCCGTAAGTGTGGCTTGGGGCCGGAGATAAAAAGTTTAAAGGAATGTAACATTATGAAGAAAGCGATAGTAGTCGGTGGCAGTAATGGTATTGGCTTGGCAATAACTAAAGACCTCGTTGTAAAAGGATATCATGTAATTATAGTGGATAAATCCCAGCCAGACGTGGATTTATCGGGTGATTCAGATACATTCACTTTCCATCGTATGCAACTGCTTGATATAGATGAAGCATATTTTGAAAGCCTCCGGGAAGATAAAGACATTGACGTTCTTATGATTACGGCAGGCTTCGGCAGAGTTACGGAGTTAGAGCATATAGATACAGCCGAGATAAAAAATATGTATGAAGTAAATGCTGTGGCCGCTACAAAAATTATAAGGATTTTTTATGACCGAATAAAAAATGAGGCACCGTTCTATTGCGGAATTATGGGCAGTATTGCCGGATTGATATGCTCGCCGATGTTTTCTGTGTATGCCGCTTCAAAAGCAGCAATTTGCCGTTTCGTCGAAAGCGTCAATATTGAGCTTGAAATGTCGGGATACAGTAATCGGATAACTAATATTTCTCCGGGTTCGATTAATGGAACAAGGTTTAACGGTGGGAAAAATGATATTACTGTTAATGGAGAACTTGCCGGTGAGATTGTTGAAAGTCTGTTTGAGCGAAAGGAACTATACATACCTCAATACGAGGATATTTATAAGAATGTCCTCAAGAATTACAAAAATGATCCGCATGGTTTTGGTGTGGACAGCTACCAATATAAAAGGAAATCGGGGAGAATATGCGACAAATCACGAATGTGCATAGGATATCTCTCCGGGACTTTTGATTTATTCCATGTTGGTCATTTAAATATTTTGCGACAGGCAAAGCAGCAATGCGATTACTTGATAGTGGGCGTTCATCCTGACGGATCGCACAAGGGAAAGGATGTGTTTATTCCTTATGAGGAGCGAAAGAAAATTGTTTCATCAATAAAATATGTTGACAAGGTTGTTGATTCGTGTCCGGAGGACAGCGACGCATGGGATTTATGGCATTATAACAAACTTTTCGTCGGTAGCGACTATAAGGGTACTGAAAAGTTTGTTCGCTATGAAGAGTATTTTAAGGATAAGGATGTCGAAATAGTTTATTTCCCTTATACAAAGGGCACAAGCAGTACGATAATTAGGGAAAAAATTTTGAAAAACAAGTGAACGGTGAGAGGTTATTATGAAAATATGTTTGGTTAGCTCGTCCGGAGGCCATCTCACACATTTATATATGCTCAAGCCCTTTTGGCAGGACA
>CANRJP010000119.1 GCA_947630975.1 uncultured Clostridia bacterium | reverse complement strand
TTGAAAGCTCTTGCGATATATTGCTTAATAATGTGCGGCGCTTTCTTTCAAGGCTGGCTTTATACAACAAACGCAAATGTTTTTGTGCTAAATTCATCTCAGATATGGATTCCTTTGGTTTTAGCTGCAATATTCTTTTGCTTCTTTTTTTGTGGCAAGGAGAACGTCAGAAGTATTGGAATCAGTTCCGATAATATAAAGGACAGCATAGCGCTGGGCTTTTTGGGCGGGTTTGTACTGCTTTTTATGCAGACAACGTTATTTATAGTTCAAGGAAAATCAGTATCGTTTACCGCTCCTCCGCTGTTAAATTGGGTTATATTTCTGGTTGCCGCTTTTGAAGAAGAAATACTGTTCAGAGGGTACATACAAACAAGACTTGCCGGATTCATAAACAGTCAATGGATTGTTGGCATAATCAATTCTGTTCTCTTTTTATCCATACATTATCCTGTAAGATGGGTAGTATCCGAAACCGTATCTGTCGGTGTATTATCAACGGTATATATAGCGTCACTTCTTGCTTTGCACTTCTTTTGTGACGCTGTATATAAAAGGACAAATTGCCTGTGGGGAGCGGTTCTGCTGCATATAATCTATAATGCAGTAGGGGCAATGATTTTAATTCAATAAGTTTTCGTTTGCCGGGCTGTAAACCAGCGTGACAAATTGGGAGTTGTGGAGGCATAATCATGTTGAAAAAAGTAAATTGGATTTTGAACGCGATAATAGGCGCATTTGTCGGAGTTTTTATCGGGCATGGAATGTATGTATTCTTGGATTTTAAGACGCATCCCGATTTATATGCTATGCAGTCCGCGCCATGGTACACGAGCATTTTGGTCGTTGGCATGGAAACGGCTGTCGTTTTGGTCATAGCTGTTATCATAAAACTGATTATCCGAAAGAAGTTAAAACAGCGATAACTTCCCGTTTGCCGCGCCCGTTAATGAAAGCTGAGTACAAGCCCGGCAAATCGGGGTTTAATACTAATCCCTATTAAAAGCGTCAACCGAGGGGCGAGGATTTTTTGTGCCAGACAAGGAAGAGACCGCAGGCAATACTGTATGTATTGTCAAGGTTGATGACGCCGTATGGCACAAAAAAGGCCGCCGCGAATTGATGATTTTATTAGGGATTAGTATAAGGAGATATGTGCATGGTCTATTATGATAAAGACGGAATTGTGATTCGAGATTTGCGGCAGAGCGACGCCCAAATCATTACAGATGAAGAAATTGCGCAGGGCTGGGACGCGACAATGGACAAATACGAAATGCGGCTGAAACATCAGGCCGAAGGCAAAGCGGTCGCGTTGGCTGCCGAATGGAACGGTAACATCGCCGGATATATCAACGTTTATCCCGACGCCAAGAGCGGCGCGTTTGGAAATCGGGGCTATGCGGAGATAGTTGACTTCGGCGTTCTGAAGAAATACAGGCGCAGAGGAATCGGCGGCAAGCTCATGGATATTGCGGAGCGGATAGCATTCTCCTATTCGGACGTGGTATACCTGGGAGTGGGACTGCACGGCGGATACGGAAGCGCCCAGAGAATGTATGTCAAGCGGGGGTATATTCCGGACGGGAGCGGCGTCTGGTATAAAGATCAAATCTGTGAGCCGTACGGTGATTGCCGTAATGACGATGATCTGGTATTGTATTTATCGAAAAGTATAAAGTAACGCGCCCACCAATGAAAACCGAATACGGAAAGACTGACCGCTGACGCGCCGGAACCCCGGCGGAACGTCGGCGGTTTTTCACGTTATACTATTCCCTAATTAAAAACATAAATATGCGAGTTTATTAAGGTAACAACGACAGATTAAAAAGGCTTCCCCTCGAGGGGAAGCTGTCGGCGAAGCCGACTGATGAGGTGTAGGACGCGAAGCGTCCGTTGTAAAACACACTCGGTAAAACTAACGCGGCTACACCTCATCCGGCACTTCGTGCCACCTTCTCCTCAAGGAGAAGGCTTTATTAGACGCTTTTTTAATTGGGATTAGTATTAAGCGCGGCGGGGGAGAGGCGCATTGGTGATTTTTGTTCCCGCTCAAATTTTTTACAAAAACAGGTGGACAAACCTATGCGGTTATGATATAATTGTTTCGACAATAATTGGGAGGCGCTGATATGGGTAAAATAAATATTACGAATGACCGAATACAGTATACCATGAGAGATGAATTGGTAGTCATTGAGCCCTACGGCCCCGACTGCGTGAGGGTCAGGGCCACAAGGTGCGGCAGTGTCAGCGACGAGGGCTGGACCCTTATGCCGCCGGAGGAGTGCGCCGCCGCCGTGACAGCCGACGGCGGCCGGGCGGAAATCAAAAACGGCCGTGTGTCGGCGGAGATATACGATGTCTGGGGCGGTTACAGGCTCGTATTTTATAAAGACGGGAGGGAGATACTCCGTACTAAGGAGGAGGGCGACCCCGTCCGGCGCTATGAGCACCGAGGCGGCGACTGCTACAAAATAACCGCCCTTTTCGAGGCCAACGGCGGCGAACACATTTACGGCCTCGGACAGGAGCAGCAGGATTATTTCGACCGCAAGGGCTGTGCCGGAGAGCTGCTCCACTACAATACAAAATCCTCTCTGCCGGTGATCTATTCCTCTTTGGGTTACGGATTTTTCTGGAACAATCCCTCCCCGGGCAGATGGGAGTTTACCAACAATCACACCCTTTGGCAGGCGGACAGCTCCGCACAGGCGGACTATCTTGTCTTTGCCGGGGACGGCCCGGCCGAAACTATGAAAATTTACTGTCGGCTCACGGGCTTTTCTCCGGAGATGCCGGAGTGGGCGGCGGGCTTCTGGCAGTGCAAGCTTCGGTACGAAAGTCAGGACGATCTGCTCGAGGTGGCTCGGAGGTATCATGAATTGGGGGTTCCGGTGGACGCCATCGTTATCGACTACTTCCATTGGACGGAGCAGGGGGACTGGGATTTCGACCCGGAGCTTTGGCCCGACCCAAAGGCCATGTGCGACGAGCTAAAAAGCCTTGGCATAAGGCCGGTGGTGTCGATTTGGCCCACAATCAATCCGGCCAGCCGCAACTACCGGCCCATGAACGACGAAAATATGCTGGTGCGCACGGAAAACGGCCAGTACGGAATTTTTGATTTTTACGGCCAGCAGACGTTCATCGACCCCACAAATCCCCGAACGCGGGAGTATGTGTGGGAGCAGGTGAAAAAGTCGTACTACTCTTACGGTATAAAGACCTTCTGGCTGGACGAGGCCGAGCCGGAGGTGCATCCGCAGCAGTTCGGCAACCTCCGCTTTTATTTGGGCAACGGCGCTCAAATGGCCATGCTCTACCCGTATTACTACGCAAAGACCTTTTATGACGGTCTTAAGTCCGAGGGAGAAACGGAGATCGTTTCCCTCACGCGGGCGGCATGGCCGGGCAGCCAGAGGTTCGGCGCCGTGGTGTGGAACGGCGATATTCCTTCGACCTTTGAGGCCCTTTATCAGAGCATAGTTTCCGGCCTGTCCATGTCGGTCTGCGGAATTCCGTGGTGGAACAGCGACATCGGCGGCTTCCATCAGGGAGACACGGAAAGCGATTATTTTCGGGAGCTGATCGTCCGCTGGTTCCAGTTCGGCCTGTTCTGTCCGGTGATGCGCCTGCACGGGGCGCGCAAGCGCATGACGGGACAGATAGACCGCCATCCCGGCGTAAAAGAGCGCAGCGGCGGCGACAACGAGATATGGTCCTTCGGTGAGAAGAACTATCCCGTACTCCGCGACCTTATACTGCTCAGAGAAAGGCTCAAGCCTTACATACTGAAGCATATGAAAGCCGCCGCCGAGACCGGAGCGCCCCTCATGCGGCCCATGTTCTTTGACTTCCCGGAGGACGGGGTGTGCTATGGTCTGAGCGATCAGTATATGTTCGGCCCCGACATTCTTTTCGCGCCCATCTACCGTCAGGGTCAGACCGACCGGCGGGTATATCTGCCCGAGGGCCGGTGGATAAGGACTTTGGACGGAACGGTTCACGGCGGCGGATATGCGGACTGCCACGCTGAGACCCACGAATTTATCGCCTTTGTACGTGACGGCGCGGACGTGCTGGGCGCCTTTGACCGAAAGTGAGGAAAATATTATGTCAACATATAACATTGGAGATATGGTTATGGAATATCCCGAAAAAGGGGGACAGCGGTTCGGCATGAGGATCAGAACGGCTGACGAGCCCGATCCGGGAAAGAAGCGCGACCGGATAGAACGTCCTGTTATCCAGTGTAAGATACTGGGTGACAACTATCCCTCCAACTATTTGAGCGGTAGCTCCATGCTGGAGTCCGACACTCCCTACCGCTTCCGGTTCGACCGGGAGGAAAGGGAAGAGAAGGACGGAAGGGTGACGGTCAGAACCGTTATGAAAACGGAAAGCGGCATCGAGGCCACCGCCGTCAGCGAGTTCCGCGCCGACGGGCGGTATGTCGCCGCCTATACCGAGATAATCAACAATTCCGATGAGGAGATAACCCTTGAAATGCTGGCAAGCTTCTCCGTGTACGGCATATCGCCCTACAACGACGGCCCCGCGCCCGAAAGCTATGTGCTCCACCGCGCCCGAAGCAAATGGAGCCGTGAGGCCCGCTTTGTGGAGGAGCCGCTGGAGGATCAGCTCCTTGAGGACAGTTGGAACGTGTGGCACATGAGGAGCCTGCGTTTCGGACAGGTGGGCTCCATGCCGGTGAAGGATTATTTCCCCTTCGCCGCCGTGGAGGACAGGAAAAACGGCCTTATATGGGGCGTGGCGATGGAGTGCCAGTCCTCCTGGCAGCTTGAGGTGTTCCGGGACGACGACGGCATCGGCATCAGCGGCGGCATAGCCGATCGGGAGTTCGGCCATTGGATGAAGCGGCTGGCCCCCGGTGAAAAGCTGACCTCCAACAGGGCGTATATCTCCGTGTGCCGGGGCGGGTTGGACGATATAGCCGACCGTCTGCTGGACGCCCAGCGGGACGCGCTGGATGTGCCGCCGAGCGAGGAAAAGCTGCCGGTCATTTTCAACGAATACTGCACCACTTGGGGCAACCCGTCGCAGGAAAATATTTTTTCAATCCTTGAAACGGTAAAAAACAGGGGCATAGACTATTTTGTGGTGGACTGCGGCTGGTTCAAGGAGGAGGGCGTAAGCTGGGACATCAGCATGGGCGATTATATCCCCTCCGAGGCGCTGTTCCCCGACGGGGTCGGGAACGTGGCGAAAAAGATACGTTCCTGCGGTATGCTGCCGGGCATCTGGTTCGAGCCCGAGACCGTGGGACGGGCGGCGAAGGCTTACGGGCTTTACACCGACCATATGCTTAAGCGGGACGGCCTGACCCTAACCACAAAGGCAAGGCGCTTCTGGGACATGAACGACCCCTGGGTTCGGGACTACCTTCGGGAGCGGGTCATAAATTTCCTGCGGGACAATGGCTTCGGCTATGTAAAGATCGATTATAACGAGACCGTTGGCCTCGGCTGCGACAGCGGAGACTCGCTCGGCGAGGGACTGCGGAGGAATATGAAAGCCTCGGTGGACTTTTTCAGGGAAATGAAAAGCGCCATTCCCGGGCTGGTGATTGAAAACTGCGCCTCCGGCGGCAACCGTCTTGAGCCGGGATATATGTCCCTCTGTTCCATGGCGTCCTTCTCCGACGCCCACGAGTGCGTGGAGATACCCATAATCGCGGCCCAGCTCCAGCGGCTCATTCTGCCCCGCCAGTCCCAGATTTGGTGCGTTATACGTGAGAACGACAGCCTCCGTAGAATAGCCTATTCAATAGCGGCCACCTTCCTTGGCCGTATGTGTCTCAGCGGCGATGTCACCGGACTTTCACCGGAGCAATGGGAAATGATCGACGGCGGCATAGCCTTTTATAAGCTGGCGGCTCCCGTCATTAAGGACGGAAGGAGCCGGCTGGTTTCCCATCGGGGCCTGAGCGACCGGCACCCCACCGGCTGGCAGGCAAGCGTCCGCACCGGAGCCGGCGGGGACGTGCTCGTCACGGCCCACAGCTTCGCAAATCCTCCGGAGTACGGAGAAATAGATGTGCCCGAGGGCATGAAGATCAAATCGGTTTACGCTTTGGACAAAGACGCCGTTACTCTTGAGGGAAGCAGGCTCCGTATCAAATTCGACGAAATGTCGGGCTTCGGCGTGCTGTTGGAAAAAACGGAGTAAAAGAGTATTTTAAAACAGTTTGCAATGAGGGAAAAGGTTCGGTCGAGCCGGGCTTTTTTCCTCATTTTACAATAATGATAAAATTTTTTTATTCGGGGAAATAGGTTTTCTCATTTTCAAACGAACTAATCACTGAAAACGTTTTCAAAGCAAGGTGATGCACTTGTATACCGATCAGGAATTAGCGGCTCTTGTAGCCAAGGGCGACCAAAAAGCCTTCGGCCTGCTGGTGGAGCGTTACGGCGGCCTGATAAAGGCCATCGCGGTCTACCATCTGCGCGCCACTCCCTATACCGACGAATGCGTCAACGACTGCCTTTTTGCCGTATGGCGGAACATCGGGCGCTGGGACGGCGGCAAAAACACCCTGAAAAACTGGATAGGGGCGGTCTGCAAATACAAATGCCTGGACTATCTGCGCCGCCATTACCGCGACGGCTGCCTTTGCGAGCTGACCGAGGATATTCCCGCGGAGGAGCCGGAGGACGCGCGGCGGCTGGCGGAGGAGCTGTTGGAAGGGCTAAATCCCGACGACAGGCGGCTGTTCTACGACCACTATATAAACGGCGAGAGCGTGGTGGACATAGCCGAAAGAACCGGCGACAGGCCGGAC
>CANRJP010000118.1 GCA_947630975.1 uncultured Clostridia bacterium | reverse complement strand
CATGAAAATCACAAAAAAATTCATTGTCAGCCTGTTCGCGCTGGCGCTTATGAGCGTTCCGGCTCTGGCCTTTGAGGCGAAGGTGCCAGACTACGACGTGTACTGCGATTTTTACAGGCTGGAAAAGGAGACCTTTTATCCACCGCTGGTGTATAAGGACATCACTTATTTCCCCATGACCTACGACTATGTCCGTATGCTGGGCCTCACCAGCTCCTGGGTGGACGGCGTCTTTTATCTCAGCGACAGCCCCGCCATGGCAAGGGTTCCCGAAACGGTGGAGCAAGCCCCGGCGGTGGAGTCGCTGGAGGCTCAAATCGCTCAATATCCAATTTACATCAACGGCAGGCTCCTTGACAACTCCAAGGAGGAGTACCCACTTATAAACGCCCGTGACATAACCTACTTCCCCATGACGAACCGTTTTGTACGGGAGGAATTTGGGCTGGACATAAACTGGGACGGCAGCGGCCTCACCGTCGCCGCGGGCATACACTATGTCAATCCCGGCCCCCTCGGCGGCATCTCCGGCGCGGGAGACGGCAAAATTTGGCTCATGCGGGACGGCTTTGAGGCGATATTCGGCGGCACCGGCAATGTGAGCTACCATTCGGGCACCTACGGCCAGCGTCTCCTGATTTTTGACTCCGCCGACGGAACCTTCACCGAAACGGAGGATCAGGACGGGTTCAATGAAAGCCTGCCGCCGAAAAGCGCCGAATATGAGTATTTGAATGAGGAAAAGGGCTTCCGTGTGGAGGAGGACGGCTCCCTGATGTTCGGGGATCTGTATCTTGAGGATATGTCCGCCTTTATGGCCGAAAGTCCCAACCTTCACAAGGACGTTCACGGCCGTCTGTATGATTTGGGCGACGGACTGCGGTTCCTTTCCGTATACGCCCGTCATGTGCCGCCGGTGCCGGTGGTTCACGACGATTACCGCCGCAGCGATTATATCCTCACCCCTGACGGAAGGGCGGTGCCCTTCGACGGGGAGAACACGGAATATTTTTCCGGCCTGTATGTCGGCGGCGTTTCGTGGCTCTGCATGGAGGAAACCGAGGACTCCCACTTAATGCGGACGGTTTATCGCCTGTATAAGGTGAACGCCGACGGAACGGCGGTTCCGTATGAGGATCCGGATCACGGCAGCATAAAGCTTATAGGCGGCGACGGCGGCAGGCTGACGGTGCTTGCCACCTGGCTCGGGGAGCGGGACGGGGTCTCCGCCGTGAACGACGGCTACTTCTATATCAATCCCGACGGCAGCATGACGAAAATTTATCCCTATGTTTACGCCGACGGCATGACCGTTATGGACGGCCACCTCTATCTGCTGTTCTGGCGGAACAACACTCTTGTTGACGCCTGCTGCGGTAAAGAGTACAGTTTTTGATTAAAGGAGGTAAAAATTCATGAAAAAGTTTATTGTAACACTGTTCGCTCTGGTAATTATGAGCGTACCGGCCCTTGCCTTTGAGGTGAAGGTGCCGGACTTCGATGTCAACATTTCCGGCAAAATATTTAATTACAAGGACACCGAATATCCCCTGCTGGTGTACAAGGACATCACCTATTTCCCCATGACCTACGGCTATATCCATATGCTGGGCCTCACCGGCTCCTGGGTGGACGGCGCCTTTTATCTGAGCTACTGCCCGCCGGACTATCAGTGGAGCGACGAGCCCGCCCCCGCCGGACAGCCTGTGGACGCTCTCGACGCCCAAATCGCCCAATATCCTATATATATCAACGGAAAGCTCCTTGACAACTCCAAGGAGGAGTATCCGGTGCTGAACGCCCGTGACATCACCTACTTCCCCATGACATGGCGCTTCGCCGTGGAGGAGTTTGGCATGAGATACGACTGGGACGGCACCCTGTATCTTGACGGCGCAAGCGGCCAAAGCGAACATTCGATTCTCCACGCCGAGGACGGAAAGATATATTTCGACAGCCCGGTTACCGAAGACAGGCGCACCGAGGAAGGCTATTGGGGCTTCAGCACCGTTGGCAGTAAAAATTATGTCTTTGACACCGCGTCCGGCACCTTCAGCGAGATTGACAGCCTGCCCTATTACAAGCCCCGGCTCGATAGCCGTGTGGACGAAAAAATGAGCATTGACGGCAATATGCTCATGTATGAGGACATAGCTCTGGAGGACATTTCCGAATATCTGGACACCGAAAGGCAGCGGGAAGATACCGAAGGTGTACAAACCTTCTGCACCGAGTACCGGCTGGGCTGCGGAAAGCTGCTGCTGCAAGTGGAAATGGACTACGCGTCCAAGTACGCCAATCCCCATGCCATAGGCTTAAGATACAGCCATTTCATCGTTGACGCCGACCGCTCCGTAACCAAACTGCCGGAGCCCGAGACGGGACTGGTATATTATGTTGACAGTCATGAGTACGTCGGCGGCAGGCAGTATATCGGCATCAGGACGCTGAGGTCCATCGGCGGCGGCAGCCATATGCTGCAAAGCTATAACGTGTTTGTCCTCAACGACGACAACAGCCTTACTCCCATTACGGACGCCGACCACGGGAGCATAATGCTTCTGGGTCAGATAAACGGCAAGCCCGTGGCGCTGGCCACCTGGCAAATTGAGTTTGAGGGCGTTTCGGCGGTGAACGACGGCTATTTCTATATCGAGCCCGACGGCGGCCTTACCAAATTTTATCCCTATGTTTACGCCGAAGAAATGGCCGTGGCGGACAACCACCTTTACCTGCTCATCAGGCGGAACAACACCCTTGTTGACGCCTGCTGCGGGAAGGAATACAGCTTTTAACGGAGGTAAAGCTCATGAAAAAATTCATCACCGCACTGTTCGCTCTGGCGCTTATGAGCGTACCGGCCTTTGCCTTCGAGGCGGCGGTGCCGGATTTCGATGTGTACATCGACGGCAATAAGATTGAATACAGGGAAACGAAATATCCTCTCCTGACCTATAAGGACATAACCTATTTCCCCATGACCTATCACTATGTCCATATGCTGGGCCTCACCAGCTCATGGACGGACGGGGCGTTTTACCTGAGCTACTGCCCCACCGCCGACGGCCAGCCCGCCGAGGAGGAGTGGGCTCCGGCGGTGGACTCGCTGGAGGCACAAATCGCTCAGTATCCCATTTATATCAACGGAAAGCTCCTTGACAACTCCAAGGAGGAGTATCCGGTGCTGAGCGCCCGGGACATCACATATTTTCCCCTTACATGGCGGTTCGCCACTCAGGAGTTCGGCCATCTCACCAACTGGGACGGAAGCCTGTCCATCGCCGGCAATGATAAGAAAGGCAGCTATATAGGCCCCGGCAGCAGCTTTGACTATATCGAGGGGGACAAGGCGTGGTTTTCGGCCGACAATAACGGAGTGACCTTCGGCGAGAACGGTCAGGTTACCTGGTTCGGCAGCACCGAAAACGCCGAAAGCTATGTCTTTGACGCCGTCACCGAAACCGTGACCCCCTACGGCGGCGAAAGAATGTACAATAACTACGGAACCGCCGTGGGCGAGAAGGACGGCCTGCGCATTGAGGGAAACTACGCGATGTACGGCGGCGCCGTGCTGGAGGACATGACCGATTATCTGGCGGCCGACGCCGCCGGAGAAAATTTGGGCGTCGGTTTTTACGGCAATTTGTACGACCTGGGCGGGGGCTACAGCTATCTCAGCACCAGCGCCGTCCATGCCAGCAAATTCCCGGCTCCCCACCGTTCCCGCCGCAGCAGAGATTACATCGTTCACGGCGGAGCCGCCTCGCCGATAATGGTATTCCCGCCGGAGAGCTCCACGGGCGACGCTCAGTACAAGACCTCGGAGCTCATCGACGGCGTTCCCTGGCTCTGCTTGCAGGTTGAGCCGGACGCCGTCCCCGGCTGGACGAACGGCTACCCTTGGTATTATCTGTACACAACAAACCCCGAGGGGAATTTGGTACAGATAGGCGACGCGGATCACGGCAGTCTTGAGCTTATCGGCCAGATAGACGGCAAGCCCGTGATAAAGGCCACATGGCTAAGTGAGTTTGCCGACGTTTCCGCCGTGAACGACGGATATTTCGTCATTGATCCCGAGATCGGCATGACGAAGATATATCCCTATGTGTATTCCGATGCCTCCGCCGTGCTGAACAATCACCTCTATCTCCTCGTGTGGCGGAACAGAACAATTATCGACGCCTGCTGCGGGGAGGAGATACGGTTTTAAAACGGTTTGCGGCGTTACGGTAAAAATGATAAATAAAAGGCTTCCCCTCGAGGGGAAGCTGTCGGCGGAGCCGACTGATGAGGTGTAGGACGCGAAGCGTCCGTCATAAATGTTAAGGCAATACCGCACAGAGATTGTGCCCATATTGCGCCGCAGATTTTTTGACGGAATTACGAAAACGACGCCGGAATACTGTCGTATTTCAAGGAGTTTTCGTAAGAAACGTCGAAAAAGATGCAAGCAAGACGGGTACAAAGCTCTTTAGCGGTCTTTGTGCGGTATTGCCTTAAATATACGGTTAAAGTAACGCCGCCAGCGGCTACACCTTATCCGGCTCTGCGGGCCGCCGTCAGACAATGTCTGTTTCCTCAAGGAGAAGGCTTGGCATTGTTTGTCATATTTACCGTAAGATGGAGGGTGGTAATTGCCGTTCATACAAAAGCCAACTCACTTCATCGCGAACTGTCGGCCCGTATGGTCGATGGTGTAGCCGTCCCGATATATCAGCTCTCCCACGGGACAGAAGGTATAACCCTCTTTTTCCAGACGGGTCAGTATGTCCGGCAGGGCGGCGGCGGTGTTCTTCGTGCCCATGTGGAAGAGGAGAATGCTCCCCTTTTGTACCTTGGACATTATCCTCTCCTCCATTTGGGCCGGGGTCAGATCACGGTAGTCCAGACTGTCCGCGTCCCACTGTATGCAGTGGCGGCCCGAGCTTTGGACGGCGTTTATGACGCTGTCGTTGTAGTCCCCGGCGGGCACACGGAAAAGGTCGGCGGCCCGGCCCGGCACCTGACCGATGGCGGCGTCGCATTTGTCCATGTCCGCCGCGATTTCCTCCGGCGAAAGCTGAGTATAGTATGTGTGGTCGTAGCTGTGACCGGCTATCTCGTGACCGGCGTCGCCCAGCTTCTTTATCACGTCGGGATATTTTTCGGCCCAGGTGCCCAGCACGAAAAAGGTGGCCCGGCAGTTGTGCTCCGCCAGGGCGGCGATAATTGCGTCCGCGTCCTCGGCGCCCCAGGCGCAGTCGAAGGTGACGGAGATCATGCTGTCCGGCCGATCCACGCTGTAAATGGGCAGCTCCCGGTCAGATGACGCGGTCTCCACCGCCAGACGGCTCAAAGGCACGGCGGCGATTATTAAGGCTGTTACCAGCGCCGCCGTCATTACGGTGTACTTGTCTGTCACGAAAATTTTCATATATCGCTCACCCTTTCCTGAATGCTCCGGTAATATTCCACTATCCCGTCACAGACGGCCCCGGCCAGCCGCTCCTGATAGGCCTTATCCTTCAGCAGCTTTTCCTCCTCGGGATTGGAGAGAAAGCCGCACTCCACCAGCACCGCTGGTATTTCGGCGTTTTTCAGCAGATATATGCCGCCGTCGGCCTTTTTGGCCTGACGGGTCTGATTTTCCGGGTCTATGGCCTTCAGCTCGGCCTGAATCAGCTCCGCCAGCAGCGGCGAGTTCTCGAATTTTTCGGAATAGAGCACCTCGGCGCCACGGTATTTTTCATTCTGGAACAAATTCATGTGGATGCTGACGAATATGTCCGCCCCGGAGGAGTTGACCAGCTCCAGCCGCTTCTCCATGTCCTCGCGCTTCTTCTGCCTGATGGACTTGGCCCCCTCGGAGTGGATGCCGTTTCTGGTCTCACGGGTCATTATCACCGTGTATCCCCGGGAGAGGAGCTGCTTTTCCAGCAGCTTCGCCACGGACAGATTGAGGTCGCTCTCCACCGTGCCACGGGAGCTGACCGCCCCGCCGTCCGGGTCTCCGTGACCTGCGTCCAGCACGATTATCCTCCCGTTGGTCTTTGAAAAAATCGGTACGTCCTTCCGCGCAAAGGACAGTCCCGCCACCGCCGCCGAAACCGCTATCAGTCCGGCGAGTATTACCGTTCGTTTCCTGAGAACCACAAGCATAACCAACACCTCATGTAATTATATATGCCGCGGTTTTTGCCTGTATTCGTGTTTTTATTGGAATATACCGGTTTTTCCCATAATATAATGTTTTTAGAAAAGCGCGCACAATGATACATAAAGGAGTTGTAAGCAGTGGAAAATAATAATATATCGGTAATAGGCTATGTTGAGGGAGAACCGGTATTCAGCCATCGGGTGATGGACGAGGACTTTTACAGGTTTATGGTGAGGGTGCCCCGGCTCAGTCAGGTGGACGACGTGCTTCCGGTGACTATTTCGGAAAAGCTCATCTGTCCTTGGCTCCGGGACGGGGTCAAGGTAAAGGTGGCGGGCCAGCTTCGCTCTTACAACAAGTTCAGCGAAAACGGAACTCATCTGGTGCTTACCATATTTGTGAAGTTTATTGATCTGGCCGAGGTGGGCACCGGTGAAAATCCCAATGAAATTTTTATCAACGGCTTTATCTGCAAGGAACCCGTCTACCGCAAGACCCCCTTCGGACGTGAGATAACCGACCTCATTGTGGCGGTGAACCGGGCCTTTAACCGCTCGGACTACATTCCGGCCATAGCCTGGGGGCGCAACGCCGTCTATGCCGAAAGGCTGGAGGTGGGCTCCAACGTCCAGATCTGGGGACGGCTCCAGTCCCGCGAGTATGTTAAGCGTGTCAGCGACACCGAAAGCGAAACTCGGGTGGCCTACGAGCTGTCGATAACAAAAATTGAAAAAATTGCGTGATTGAAAGAATAAAAAAAGCCGCTTCCGCTCATAATAGTGTTGTAACCCAAAACTTTTTAAAGTAAGGAGAAAACAAAAATGAGCAGAAACAACAAAAATCTCGTTCCCGAGGCCAAGCAGGCCATGGATAAGTTCAAGATGGAGGCCGCTCAGGAGGTCGGCGTAAACCTCAAGGAAGGCTACAACGGCGACAAGACCTCCAAGGAAAACGGCAGTGTCGGCGGTCAGATGGTCAAGAAAATGATCAGCGACATGGA
>CANRJP010000117.1 GCA_947630975.1 uncultured Clostridia bacterium | reverse complement strand
TAAACATTATATGTCATTTCCCCCGTTTTGTCAATATTATTTGTTGATTTTTTTATCACGAAAACCACCAAATGCGCGTGTCGAATTTTTCGACACGCTTCGCGGGGACAACCCGCACGGTTTTCCCCGCGGGACCCCTTTCCGGAAACGTCCCGTTTCATCGTCTGCCTTACGGCTTGCTCTTAATGTTACCAAACAAAAAAGCACGGCATAAATGTGGGTCCAGCGGCACGCTGGCGGGCGTTTACGCTTACGAAATATCATTTTTATTGCGATAAAAATGATATTTCTACCCCGATTAAGGTATGAAATCCCAGGTACACGCCCTGGGATTTCATGATTTTTATCTTATTGCCGTTCAAGGCAGATTTTAGAACTAACCTTGCCGAAAACCACCATATATTTCCCTTATGCCGAAGATTACGATGAAAATTCCGAAGGCCCGGCGCAGCCACTGATCGCTGACCGCCGAGGCCAGCCACGCCCCCGCAAGGGCGAATACCAGTCCGGCGGCGGCCATCTTCAGAGCCGGCTTTACGGCCACGTTTTTGTGCCTGATGTGTATCACCAGCGCCGTCAGAGCCGTGGGGATGAAGTAAAACAGGTTCACGGTCTGGGCCGTGTGCTGGGACGTTCCGCACAGCAGTGTCAGGGCCGGAATGAGTATCATTCCGCCGCCCACACCCATGCCGCTGAGTATGCCGGAGAGAAAACCGAAGAGAATTACTGACATTTTCGCTCGACCTTTCGTATGGAAATATTTCCGTGTTCTTAATTAAATATCATTCTCGCCCCCGCGAATATCATGACGGCCCCAAAGCCCATGCGGATATATTTTTTTGGGAGCTTGTCCAGCAGCTTCGCTCCGGCGGCGGCTCCGGCCGTGCCTCCAACGGAGGCTTTTATTATCAGGGGCCAATCGATGTAGCCCTTGACCCCGTACACCGTCAGCGAGGCCAGCGACAGGGGCAGAATTACGGCTATGGCCGTGGCGTGAGCCTTTTTCGTTTCGATTTTCATAAATTTTTCCAAAATCAGCACCGCCGCTATGCCTCCTCCCGAGGCAAAAAATCCGTTGACCGCGCCGATGAGCGCGCCGTATAAAAATGACATGGGCTTCTCGCGCCGCCTTTCTCATTTTCGATTAAAGAAAAAGCTTCCCCGAAGAGAAGCTTTTCCAATATAAGGCTTATTTATGCGTCATTCCAGCGCGAACCTTGACCGGTACTCGCTGTAAAGGGTGTCGTAAAGTTCGGCGTTCTGGCTGCGGAGGTGGCGCACGTACTTGTGAGCGTCGATGTCGCTGTCAATGTTGCCGAGCTGCTCGATGGATATGCCCACGTTGCTGCAGTGGTCGGATATGCGCTCCAGATTGTTGATTATATCGAGAAAGGCTATGCCCGCACGAACGCTGCAGCTGTTGTTCACGAGCCTTTCCACATGGCGATCCTTCAGCACGTCCCTTATCTCGTCCACCACCGCCTCGCAGGGCTGTATGCGCATGGCCCGGCCAAGGTCGGAATACTTTAGCCCGTCCACGGCCAGAGTAAGGGACTCCCTGACGGCGGAGGCCATGGTGCCGAGCTCGTCCAGGGCCCCGCGGGAAAGGGTGGCCCCCTCCTCGCTGCCGTGCATATCACGGACGCAGTAGCAGATGTTCAGCACGTGGTCGCCCACACGCTCAAGGTCGGTGACAACGTGGAGTATTGTGGTGGCGGTGTGCTTTTCGGCGTTGTTAAGGTGCTGTGCTACGATCTTTGTCACGTACTGGGATATGCCGCTCTCCATCTTGTCGATGTCGTTCTCTATGTTCTTGACCTTGTCGGTGAGCTCCAACCGGTCATGCTCCACAACGTCCATTGCCATATCGAAGCCGCCGAGGGCTGTCTCGGCCATTTTTACGACCTCGCTCATGGCCTGACGGAGGGCGATGGCGGGAGCCCGCATGAAACGCTCGTCCATAAGGGCCAGATCCACTCCCTTTTTCCTGTCGCTCTTCTCGCTCTGCTTGTCGCCGTCGGGAATGATGAGGCAGGTAATCTTTATGAACAGGTTGCAGAAGGGCAGCAGCACAAGGGTGCTGAGAATGTTGAACACGGAGTGTATGTTGGCGACGCCGTTGGTGGTGAGCCGCTTGTCCCAGAAGTCGAAGTGGAAAATGAGGTCAAGGCCGTACATCACCACAAAGCACAGGACGACGCCGGTTATTTTGAAGATAAGGTTCAGTATGGACGCCCGGCGGGCTTCCTTGTTGGCTCCGGCGCCGGAAATGATGGTGACGGCGCAGGTGCCTATATTTGCGCCCATTATCATGGGCAGGGCGTTGCTCCACGTCACCAGCCCGGTAAAGGCGAAGGCCTGCAAGATACCTACCGAGGCGGAGCTGGACTGAATGAGGGCGGTAATCAGCGCACCCACGATTATGCCCAGAATGGGATTGCTTATACCGGTAAAAATGGTTTTCATTGCGGGAAGATCCTTCATGGCGGACACCGAGTCGGTCATTATGCTCATGCCGATGAAGATGGCGCCAAGTCCAAGGATAATCTCGCCCACATAGACACGGGTCTTGTTGTTCTTGCCCATGAACATGATGAGTATTATGCCCGCCAGCAGCAGGAAGTTAGCCAGAGTGGAGGGCTTGAACAGCCGGATATACCACTGGTCGCCGTCGATGCCGGCCAGCGAAAGTATCTGGGCGGTGACGGTGGTGCCTATATTTGCGCCCATGATTATGCCCGAGGCCTGACGCAGGGTCATCATGCCGGCGTTGACGAAGCCTACCACCATTACGGTGGTGGCGCCGCTGGACTGGATCAGGGCCGTAACCGCCGCGCCCACCAGCACGCCCTTGAACAGGTTGCTTGTCAGGTTTTCGATAAGGCGCTGCATACTGTCGCCGGCCACCTTTTCCAGACCGCCGCTCATGACGTTCATGCCGTAGAGGAACAGGGCCGCGCCGCCAAGCATGGTCAGCAGGCTGAATATGATGTCTGTCAATGTCATGGTTATATCCCCTTCGTTGGGTATTTTTCCCGTGTAAAGGCCCAAAGTGTAAGTACGCTTTGGGCCTTAATGATTATGTGCAAATTATATTATTGATAGAACAGAATATCGGAATAGGTCTCCATGGGCCAGTACTCCTTGGGAACGATAAGCTCCAAAGCGTCGGCTGCGGCGCGCACGGCGTCCATTTCGGTGATAACGTTGTCCTTGTAAGCCCGGGCCTGTTTGTCAAGGTCGTCCGTGATGGCGGCGGCGGACTTGATGGCGCCGTCCAGAGCCTCGGTGGCCTGATACAGCTCCTTGTACAGGGGCATAACCTTGTCAAGCTGCGCCTTTTCGACAAAGGCCTCGACGCCGGTCTCCTCCATGAGGGACTTGGCCTCGGCCAGATGCTCGGCGTAGTCGCCCACGGCGGGGAGTATTTCCTGACGGGCCATATCCAGCATTGTCAGAGCCTCGTAGTTGGTAGTCTTGACAAACTTCTCCATCTTTATCTCATAGCGGCTGCGAAGCTCAACCTCGCTGTATACGTTGTTCTCGCCAAAGAGCTTGATGGCCTTTTCGGTGATGTAAGCGGGATAGGCGTCGATGGACTGGGGCAGATTGGGCAGACCGCGGCGGGCGGCTTCCTCCACCCAATCCTTGCTGTAGCCGTCGCCGTTGAATATGATGCGGTTGTTGGCCGTGAGCAGGTCTTTGATAATGGCTCTGGCTTCGGCCTGTACGTCCTGAGCGCCCTCAAGACGGTCGGCAATCTTGCGCAGACTGTCGGCTACCACGGTATTTATAACGGTGTTGGGGCCGGCGATGGAAGCGGAGGAACCAACCATTCTGAATTCAAACTTGTTGCCGGTGAAGGCGAAGGGGGATGTGCGGTTGCGGTCGGTGGTGTCACGGTCGATGTTGGTGATGGCCGCAACGTCGAAGGTCATTTCCTCCTTACCCTTTACGGAGGCCTCTCTGCCGTTTACGACGGAATCAACCACCTCGCCCAGCTCGTCGCCGAGATATACGGAGATTATGCTGGGAGGAGCCTCGTTGCCGCCGAGACGGTGGTCATTGCCCACGTTGGCCGCGCTGGCACGGAGCAGATCGCCGTGAAGGTTGACCGCCTCGATAACGGCGGAAAGGAAGAGCATGAAGCGAATGTTGTTCTGGGGATCCTTGCCGGGCTTGAGCAGATTTTCGCCGCCGTCGGTGGAAAGGGCCCAGTTGTTGTGCTTGCCGCTGCCGTTGATGCCGGCGAAGGGCTTCTCGTGGAGCAGGCAGACAAGGTCGTGACGAAGGGCCACGCGCTTGAGGGTCTCCATAACGAGCTGATTGTGGTCGGTGGCGATGTTGGACTCGCTGTAAATGCAGGCCAGCTCATGCTGACAGGGAGCCACCTCGTTGTGCTCGGTCTTGGCGAAAACGCCCAGCTTATAGAGCTCCATGTTCACGTCGTGCATGAACTTGGACACGCGCTCGCGGATAATGCCGAAGTAATGATCCTCCATCTCCTGACCCTTGGGGGGCTTTGCGCCGAAGAGGGTCCGGCCTGTGATGAGGAGATCCTTGCGGTTGGCATAGGATTTTTTGTCGATAAGGAAGTACTCCTGCTCCGCGCCCACGGTGGAGATGACCCGCTTGGTCTCGGTGTCGCCCAAAGCCCGAAGCACTCTTACGGCCTGCTTGCTGATGGCCTCGGCGCTGCGGATGAGGGGGGTCTTTTTGTCCAGAGCCTCGCCCGTGTAGGAGCAGAAAGCGGTGGGTATGCAGAGAACAGTGGTGCCCTGATCCATCTTAAGGAAGGCGGGAGAGGTGCAGTCCCAGGCGGTGTAGCCTCTTGCCTCGAAGGTGGCTCTTATGCCGCCGGAGGGGAAGCTGGACGCGTCGGGCTCACCCTTGATGAGGGAAGAACCGGTAAAGCTCATGATGGCGCGGCAGTTGCCGTCCGGCTCGATAAATCCGTCGTGCTTTTCGGCCGTTACGCCGGTGAGGGGCTGGAACCAGTGGGTATAGTGGGTGGCGCCGTGCTCCATGGCCCAGTTTTTCATGCATTCGGCGATGACGTCGGCCACTTCCTCCTGAAGGGGAGCGCCGGTCTTGACGGTCTTGCGGAATTCCTTGTACACTTTTTCGGGAAGTCTGTTTCTCATTACGGAGTCATTGAATACGTTGCATCCAAAAATAGAAGTAATGTTTTCTGCCATTATAAATAGCCTCCTATATTAAGTGTACACTCCCTTGCATACACTTTTTACAAGACAATTATAATCTAATTAACGACAATAATCAATGTTAAAGTTATACAAAATGTTATTGTATTTTGCTTTTCTGACTGTGGAAAAAAATAGAGCTGTAAAAAAATGGCGCAGACCGTTCAAGGGTATAAGGCGTTTATTTAAGCCGAATTTATTTGTTGCTAAATTTGTTAATAAAATCGAAATCATAAACTGATGTAGAAAAACAAAAATGCAGCCTTGGTTCCGTAGGGGCGGCCATCGGCCGTCCGCCATCAAACGTTTACGGCCGTGATTGTGAACTTTATTACGACAAATATACTCGCAAAATCGTATAAATGTTATCGTAAATTTGTGTAAGCGGACGCGCAATGCGCGCCCCTACGGAATCCGGGCAAAGAAATCGACTTTATCGACAGTCTGAAAGTGGCTGCTTTTTTACAGCCGCTTTTTCGCAAATTATTCTGTTTTTTTACTCTATAACTCCCTGACTCAGCATCTCCACGAACTGCCTGGCGGTGCGGGGGCTACGTCCGCCGTTCCTGATGGCGTGGGCCTCGGCCTTGACCAGAAGCCGATCCCTGTCCATGGTTATGCCGTGCTCACGGGCCAGCTTTTCCACGATCTCGCAGTAAAGCTCATGCTCCGGCCGGAGGAAGGTCACCGTCAGGCCGAACCGGGCGGAAAGGCTCAGCTGCTCCTGACGGGTGTCGGAGGCGTGAATGTCGTCCCCGTCACGGTCGCCCATGCTCTCCTTAAGCAGATGGCGGCGGTTGCTGGTGGCGTAAACGGCCACATTTGCGCCCCGGCTGCTGACGCTGCCCTCCAGTATGGCTTTCAGGGCGGCAAAGTCGGCGTCTCCGCCGCCGAAGCTCAAATCGTCGATAAATATGATGTATTTCAGCGGGCTGCCCTCGAGGCTGTCCATCAGCCCCGGCAAAAGGTAGAGCTGGTTTTTCCTGACCTCGATAAGGCGGAGCCCTCTGTCCTTAAGGGCGTTGGCGATGGCCTTTACCGTGGAGCTCTTACCGGTGCCGGCGTCCCCGTAGAGGAGGACGTTGTTGGCGCCCCGTCCCTCGATGAGGGCGAGGGTGTTGCGCATGACGGTCTCACGCTCCCGCTCATAGCCGTAAAGGCTGTCAAGAGTCTGGGGGTCTGGATGGCGGACGGGCACGAGGGCGCCGTCGCCGTCAAGGGTGAACATATGGTATTTGGCGAATATGCCGTAGCCCTTGGTGGGTATTTCGGCAATCCTCCGGCGGCAGGCGGCGGTCAGATCCTCGCGGCGGCTCTCCCAGCGGGGCAGCTCAAGCCCGCAGTTAATGGCCTCCGCCACCTCTCCACTGTCAAGAGCGGCCAGCTCCTCGAGGATTTTCAGCTCGTTTGTCAGGCTCTCTTCCATTAACCGTCCCGGAACGCCGCCGGAAATGATGCGGCCCACATAGGGGTTTTCGTCGCCGGAGATGTAACGCAGCACCCAGTCGGTCAGGCTGTCGCCGGTGAGATAAAGCTCGTGTACGAAGCCGCAGTACAGCTCCGCCAGCCGGAGCTTGTCCCAATCCTCGCAGGATAAAAGCTCCCGCAGCTTAATTATCAGCGGCTCGCCGAGGAGCTTTCTGAATACGGTCAGCGTACCCAGACGGGAGTTGAAAAAAGCGTATTTGTTCATGACGGCACCTCTTTTACGGTATTATTGCAAAAAAAATGACAGACACGGTGTATCTGCCACTAAAAAAAGGAGGGAAAATGAAAAAAACTTATGCACTCTACTGGCGCACTATTATTATAGCAGTTTTCGGGAGAAAATATCAATGGCAATTTTATTCAATTTTGATATGGAAAGAAGAAGGGTTTTGTACATAATATATAATAAGCGGCGAAAACTCAAAAAAAAATGACAGACACTGCGTATCTGCCACTAAAAAAGGAGGGAAAATGAAAAAAGTTTTTGCACTCTCATCGAGTACGT
>CANRJP010000116.1 GCA_947630975.1 uncultured Clostridia bacterium | reverse complement strand
CTTGACGACGTGGTGCGGGTCTCGGCCAAATGCCTGAAGCAGACGGGGAAGCTTTTCATGGTACACCGGGCGGACAGGCTCTGCGACGTGATAACCGCCATGAGGAAGTACAAAATCGAGCCGAAGCGGCTGGCGGTGGTGTACCCGAACTCCGCCGGGGCGGCGAGCCTCATCCTTGCGGAGGGGCTGATGAACGGCAGACCCCAGCTTAAATTGGAAAAGCCCGTGTTCATGTATGACGACGCGGGGAACTATTTGCAGAACATAAGTGATAATGAGGAATTAGGAATGAGGAATTAGGAATAAATTGTATGTCAATTTTATTTGTCGTTGTCACAATAACCCGGCACAGAAAAATTTGATTAGTAATTTCGTTTATTATTGCCGCCGTACACGTTTGATTGCGGACGCCCGATGGGCGCCCCTACAAAATACAACATCACGCCGCCAACGACAAAACGCCGTAACTGCTCCGTCAGTATTCCTCACTCCTCATTCCTAATTCCTAATTAAATCCAAAGGAGGTACCCCATGCCCGGCAAGCTTTATCTCTGCGCCACTCCCATCGGGAACTTGGGCGACATAACCTACCGCTGCGTCGAGACTCTTAAGTCGGTGGACGTTGTCGCCGCCGAGGATACCCGGCGCACGGTCACGCTTTTGAACTACCTTAACATTGAAAAGCCCCTTGTCAGCTACCACGACCACAACCGTAAGGAAAAGGGCGGCGCTCTGCTGGAAAGGCTGAAAAACGGGGAAAATATCGCACTCGTCAGCGACGCCGGCACACCGGCCATCAGCGATCCGGGCGAGGATCTTGTGGCCCTCTGCGCCGAGAACGGCATCGAGACCGTGCCCATTCCCGGGCCGGTGGCGGCCATCAACGGCCTTATCGTAAGCGGTCTGCCCACGGGGCGCTTCGCCTTCGAGGGCTTTTTGTCCGTCAACCGCCGGAGCCGCACCGAGCTGCTGGAAAAGCTGCGGACGGAGGAGCGCACCGTAATTTTCCACGAGGCGCCCCACAAGCTTTTGAACACCCTCACCGATCTGCGGAAATACCTGGGGAACCGGCGGATAGCCCTGTGCAGGGAAATGACCAAGATACATGAGGAGATATTCCGCACCGATTTGGACGGGGCCATCGCCCGTTACAGCGAAAATCCCCCCAAGGGGGAATTCGTGCTGGTGGTGGAGGGCCGCCCCGCCGCCGAGGCCCAAGCGGAGGAGCGGGCAAAGTGGGAGGAAATGACCGTGGAGGAGCACGTGAAAATGTACACCGACGCCGGTATGACCGAGAAAGAGGCCATCAAGGCCGCCGCAAACGACAGAGGAGTCAGCAAGAGAGATATATATAATGTAATAAAAATTTGAAAAAAATCAAAAAAACTATTGCAAAACGAGTAAATGTGTATTATAATATTTTTGATTAAGGCCAAATACATGAGGCCAAATACATAAGGAGGTAAATTCCAATGAAAGCAACAAAAATTCTTGCGCTGATTTTGGCTCTCGCTTTGGCGGTATGCGCCTTTGCGGCCTGCGGCGACAAGGCAAACGACGAGGACGTAAACACAAACGCTCAGGGTGAGCAGGCTCCCGAGGAGAGCGACACCATTGTCATGGGCACCCAGATAGGCTTCCCTCCCTTCGAGGTATTTGACGACAACGCCCAGCCCGCCGGCTTCGACATCGATTTGTCCAACATGATAGCCGACGCCGCCGGTAAGAAGCTCCAGATCGAGAACATGGACTTCGGCGGACTTATCGCCGCCATTCAGTCCGGCAAGATCGACTTCAGCGCCGCGGGTATGAGCGTTACCGAGGAGAGACTTCAGAGCGTTGACTTCTCCAAGCCCTACTACTCCTCCCGTCAGGTAATCGTAGTTCCCGCCGACAGCACCATCGCCTCCAAGGAGGATCTGCTGGGCAAGAAGGTTGCCGTTCAGGAAGGCACCACCGGCGACAGCATGGTTCGCGAGTTCAAGGAGACCGACAACGGCGAGCCCAAGGACAACACCGTATCCTTCAAGCTCAACGCCGACGTGGCTATGGAAGTGCTTAACGGCCGCGCGGACGCCTTCGTACTTGACGAGGAGCCCTCCAAGGCCATCGTCGCTCAGAACGAGGGCAAGCTTAAGATCCTTGACGTTGAATTCGGCACCGAGGAGTACGCCATCGCCGTCAAGAAGGGCAACACCGAGCTGCTCGACATCATCAACGGCGTTATCGACCAGATGATGAGCGACGGCACCTATGACGCCATGATCGCCGAATACTTCCCCGACAGAGCCGTTGAGGCCGAGGGCGAGGCTCCCGTTGACGGCGCCGAGGGCGCTATCGACCAGTTGGCCGAGGACGTTGACGCCAACGCCGACGCCGCCGATACCGCCGCCGCTGACGCGGTCGCCGAATAAGCGCGGGAAATAATTTGAAATGAAAAAGGGCGCGCGTTGAGCCTCGCTCGGGCGGAAAGGTCCGCTCCGGCGGAGCTCGGGGCGCCCTTCTTTTTAAAAAATCACACGAAAAGGAGGAGAAATATGGAGGGATTTTTCCAATTTCTTCAGAGCTTTGACCTCGGGCGGCAGATATACCAGACCGTGTTCTACGCCGACCGGTGGAGCTGGTATCTGGACGGGCTTAAGCTTACGCTCCAGCTTACCTGCGGGGCCATACTTATCGGCACCCTGCTGGGCGTGATTACGGCCCTGTTTTCCATCAGCGGCTTCGCCCCTCTGCGCTTCATAGCCAAGGTCTACACCACCATAATCCGCGGCACGCCAACGACGGTGCAGCTGCTGATAATGTACAACGTCATAATGGTGTCCAGCACCAACAAGCTTCTCGTGGGCACGCTGGCCTTCGGCATTAACAGCGGCGCATATGTGGCCGAGATACTGAGGGGCGGCATAATGAGCGTGGACAAGGGCCAGACCGAGGCGGGCCGAAGTCTGGGCCTCAAACAATGGCAGACCATGCTTTACATAGTCCTGCCCCAGGCCGTAAAAACCAGCATACCCACCTATACCAGCGAGTTCATCGTGCTCTTTAAGGAGACCAGTATCGCCGGCCTTATAGCCGTGACGGAGCTGACCAAGATAGCCAACATGATAACCAGCCAGACCTACAACGCCATGGTGCCGCTGATAGTTTCGGCCCTGATATATCTGGCGGTGGTAATGCTGCTGACCTTCGTGTTCGGCAAGCTGGAAAGGAGGCTGCGCAAGAGTGACGCAAGATAAGAACGACTCCATCATTCAGGTCACCGATCTGCACAAGAGCTTCGGCAAGCTGGAGGTTCTCGCCGGCATAACCGAAAATGTGAAACGGGGTGAGGTCGTGGCCGTCATCGGCCCCAGCGGCAGCGGCAAGAGCACCTTTCTCCGCTGTCTTAACCTGCTGGAGCAGCCCACCTCCGGTCACATACTCGTCGACGGAGTGGACATAACCGACAAAAAAACCGACATCAACAAGGTGCGTCAGGGAATGGGCATGGTGTTCCAGCACTTCAACCTTTTCCCCCACCTGAAAGTTATAGACAACATCACTCTCGCTCCCTTGCAGCTTAAGGTGTTCTCGAACAAAGAATCCGCCCGAAAGGCGGGCATGGAGCTGTTGGAGCGGGTTGGACTGGCGGACAAGGCCGACAGCTACCCCGTGCAGCTCAGCGGCGGCCAGAAGCAGCGCATCGCCATAGCCAGAGCTCTTGCCATGAGCCCCCGCATAATGCTCTTCGACGAGCCCACCTCCGCCCTTGACCCCGAAATGGTGGGCGAGGTGCTGAAGGTCATGACCGACCTTGCCAGGGAGGGTATGACAATGGTAATCGTCACCCACGAGATGGGCTTCGCCCGTGAGGCGGCGGATCGGGTGCTGTTTATGGACGGCGGAATTATCGCCGAGCAGGGACGGCCCGAGGAGATATTCTCCAACCCCAAAAATCCCAGAACGAGAGAATTTCTCTCCAAGGTATTATAACGCAAATATCGAAAGGAAATGACTATCCCAATGAAATATGAAGTAAAGAACGGCTGGACTAACGCCGACGAAGAACTGAAAAAGGCGGTCTACGACTTTTCCGTGGGCTATATGGACTTCCTGAACAGGGGCAAGACCGAACGGGAATGTGTGGACACCGCCGTGGAGCTGGCCGAGGCCGCGGGCTTCAAGCCCCTGACCGCCTGCGGCGCCCTCAAGGCCGGTGACAGGGTCTACGCCGTCAACAAGCACAAGGGCTTCGCGGCCATGGTGATCGGCGAAAAACCCATGACCGAGGGAATAAGCATAGTCGGCTCTCACATCGACTCTCCCCGTCTTGATTTGAAGCAGAACCCCCTCTACGAGGCTGACGAAATGGCCTTTCTCAAGACCCACTACTACGGCGGCATCAAAAAATACCAGTGGACGGCCATACCGCTGGCTATTCACGGAGTAGTCGTCAAGCAGAACGGCGAGACCGTCAAAATCGCCATAGGCGACGAGGGGGACGACGTGACCTTTGTTATCACCGATCTGCTCCCCCATCTGGGCAATTCCCAGATGAACAAGCCCGCCTACAGCTTCATCGAGGGCGAAAATCTGAATATCCTCGTTGGCTCCGTGCCTTTGGGCGACGCCGGTGAGGAGGACAAGGATAAAAAAGAAGATAAGAAGTTCAAGGCCAACATTCTCAAGCTTCTCGAGGAGAAGTACGGCATCGACGAGGAGGACTTCACCTCCGCCGAGCTGGAGATCGTGCCCGCCTTCAAGGCCAAGGATCTGGGCCTCGACCGCAGCATGATAGGGGCCTACGGTCACGACGACCGTGTGTGCAGCTATCCCAACCTTCGGGCGCTTTTGGACGCTCCAACTCCCGAGCACACGGCCCTCTGTCTTCTCACCGACAAGGAGGAAGTGGGCAGCATGGGCAACACCGGCGCCAAGAGCCGCTTTTTGGAGCTTGTAATTCTCGAGCTGCTCTCCCGCACCGGCGAGGGCACCGACGCCCTGAGCCTTAACCGCTGTCTGGATCGGAGCCTCTGTCTCAGCGCCGACGTGAGCGCGGCCTACGACCCCAACTTCGCCTCGGTCTATGAGAAAACCAACAGCGGCCGCATGAACTGCGGCATAGCCGTCAGCAAGTACACCGGCTCCCACGGCAAGAGCGGCAGCAACGACGCCCCCGCCGAGCTGATGGCAAAGGTGCGCGGAATATTCAACGGGGCCGGAGTGCTGTGGCACACCGCCGAGCTCGGCAAGGTGGACGAGGGCGGCGGCGGCACCATCGCCCAGTTCGTGGCCGACCTGGGCGTGGACACCATCGACTGCGGCGTGCCCATGCTCAGTATGCACTCCCCCTTCGAGGTGGCCGGCAAGATGGACGTTTACCAGTGCTACAAGGCTTTCGGAGCCTTCTTCAACCGCAAAATTTAAGAGGAAAACCATGCGTATCGACAAATTTTTAAAGGTGTCCCGGCTCATAAAGCGGCGGACGGTAGCCAACGAGGCCTGCGACGCGGGCCGTGTCAGCGTCAACGGCAAGGTTGCCAAGGCCGGTACCGATGTCAAGGCCGGGGACATAATCGAGCTGCGCTTCGGCGAGCGTATGATAAAGGTCAGGGTGGAGGACGTGAAGGAGCACACCCTGAAAAACGACGCCGTCCTGCTGTACAGCGTCATAGAAAACTCGTAAAAAACTCGCATAGCTTTTCCAAGGCTACTATGGAGATGTTTATATGAAAACTGTATATTGTCCAGTAAAAGCTGAACAAATTGACGGTGGAAATTGTCTAATTATCTGTGATATTGCAGACAATATTATAAAACCCTCCGCTTTGCCTGACGGAGTTGAATGGAACGAGGAACAACGTAAAAAGTGTTTATCATGCAAATATCATGCGGATATTGAAAATTGATTAACATATCCAAACAACTCAATTTGATTTATTATTAAGTTTTTATTGAACTATTATTTTAAATCTTTCAGCCCTTGAACGGCTTGCGTGACTTTTTATGACAAAAAATCCAAGGAGGCCGGTCATGAATATACCAAAATTCACCAAATATCTTATTGATATACTACTTGCCGTCAGCGCTCTCTGCGTTCTGGCGATACCGTTCCTGCCGAAGGGATTTTTCCTGTACTTTACCGCAAACGAGGGCGACACTCTGACGCTGCGGCTTGTGCTGCTGTCCTCGGGGCTGCTGTCCACGGCCATACTCTTTACCCTGCGCCAACTCTATTCTTCCATGTTGGCGGGGGATCCGTTCAACAGAAAAAATCCCGCCCTCCTGGGCAGGATAGGCATATTGGGGCTGGTCATCGCCGCGATTTACGGCCTTAAGCTGATATTTATCCCCACCTTCGGCACCATGATGATAGTGATAATCTTTATCGTCTGCTTCCTCTTCTGCTTCACCCTTCGGGATCTGTTCGCCCGGGCGGCGAATTATAAGGAAGAAAACGAGCTTACTATTTAAGGGGGCGAGGGTATGCCGATAATAGTGAATTTGGACGTGATGATGGCCAAACGGAAGGTGGGCCTGATGGATCTGGCGGAGAGAATGAACATTACCCCCGCCAACCTGTCCATTCTTAAAAACAATAAGGCCAAGGCGGTGCGGTTTTCGACCCTGGAGCAGATATGCAGGGAGCTGAACTGCCAGCCCGGCGACATTTTGGAGTATAGCGAGGAAACGCCGGATTTTATGAAATAAAAATGGGGCTATTGCTCCTTTGAGCGTTTCGAAAAACAAAAGTGTAGCCTTGGTACCGTAGGGGCGGCCATTGGTCGTCCGCCATCAAACGTTTACGGCTGCGATTATGAACACAATTACGATAAGTATACTCGCAAAATCGTATAAATGTTACCGTAAATTTGTGTAAGCGGACGCACAATGTGCGCCCCTACGGGATATTTGTCATTTCTGCATTTATGTTATTAAAGACAAACAAATTTAACGCACGAAATATTCCTCATTATAAAAGGGGCCTATGGCCCCCTTTTATCTACTCCGTCTCTACGACCTTAAATATAATCGCGGACATCGGCGGCAAAGTCAGGCTTGCGGCGCCATTCTCCACGGGGACGGCCGCCGTATCGACGGGAGTGTTCCCGCTGTAAGGGTGCCAATCGGAATTGATTAGCGGCTCTAAGGCCGAGGCGGCGTCCACCCCGAGGGCGTAACCCGCATACCCGTTGCCGGAAAGGTTCAGCACAGTGACCGTCCTGTTCCCCGCCGCCCCGCGCTGATAGGCGTAAACCACGTGCTCCGGATCGTCGACCTGGAGCCAGCGGAACATGGCGGGGTCGTACTCCTTTTC
>CANRJP010000115.1 GCA_947630975.1 uncultured Clostridia bacterium | reverse complement strand
ATGTGCAACCTGAGTCAGGGCGTGGAACAAAGAGGAATTGAAAAGGGTCTCGCCAGAGGCCGTCAGGAAGGTCGTCAGGAAGGGCTTATGCAGGCCGCACAGAAATTTCTTGCCGCCGGTATTCCGGCTGAGCGAATTTCAGAAATCCTTCACATTCCCGAAAAAGATATAAAGAAGTCATAACTTGCAAGAGCGTCGTCAAAGCGGCGCTCTTGTTTTATCGCGGATACATTTAACAGATCGGTTCAGTATCCGTATGTCGGAGTGCTGTCCTCCCGTCCTGTCTTTTTATCATGACACGGCTTGCAAAGGCTCTGCCAGTTGCTCTCGTCCCAGAACAGGTTCCGGTCGCCGCGATGTGGAACGATGTGATCCACCACCGTGGCCGGGGTGTACCTTCCTCGCTTAAGGCACTCAACGCAGAGAGGATGCTCCCGGAGATACGCTTTGCTGACCTTCTGCCATCTGCCGCCGTAGCCTCGGCTGCCCGCCGACCTTATGTACTCCGGGTGCAGAGGCTTGTGCTTTTCACAGTATCTCTCGGTCGACTTGACCAGCGCGGCGCAGCCCGGATGCCGGCATGGTTTGTTTGGTCTGTATGGCACGGGATCACCTCATTTGGCAAAAAAATTTTTAAAATATATTTGCTAAACGCTTGACAATGTAAACTAAAACGAGTATAATGTAATAAGAATTGAAAAGGAGATGATCTTATGGCCACAACTCCAACACAGGTACGCATCGACTCAGATGTTAAACGAGAGGCATCGGAACTGTTTTCCCGTCTCGGACTGGATATGTCCGGCGCGGTAAACCTGTTCCTCCATCAGTGCGTATTGCGCGGCGGTCTGCCCTTCCCTGTGGAAATGCCGAATTACAGCGAAGAGACCTTAAGCGCGATGGCCGAGGCGAAACGCATATCCCGCGACCCTGACGTCAAGGGATATACAAGCATGGAAGAGCTCAAGGCGGCTCTTGAGAGCTGATGTATCAGGTAAAGTTCACCACAACCTACAAGAAACGGTACAAGCTGATGTAGAAGAGAGGGTTGGACCTCTCGCTCCTTGATGAGGCAGTCGACACTTTGCGTCAGGGCAAAAAGCTCAACGACAGGTATTACGATCACGTTTTGACCGGCAATTATGAAGGTTTCAGAGAATGCCACATAAAACCCGATTGGCTGCTTGTGTACCTCATCGAAAACGACATCCTCACGCTTACCCTTGTAGATACCGGGTCTCACTCGGACATTTTTGGAAAGTAGCGAAAAGGGACTTTTTTACAGCCCCTCCACAACATATAAATAGCCCCGGCGCGTGAGGGATCGGACTTTCGTCCGACGCGCCGGGGGATTTATATTTAAGGGGTCTTGCGCCCTCTTATTTTTATACGATTTCTACGGTCTCCTCTTCGCCGAGAGGCGTCATTGAGCTCAGCGAATCCCACACAAAGACCTTTGCCCGCTTTATGTCCGGAACGACGGGAATATCAAGGGTATAAGACGAG
This sequence comes from uncultured Clostridia bacterium, assembly GCA_947630975.1. Classification (GTDB taxonomy): domain Bacteria; phylum Bacillota; class Clostridia; order UMGS1883; family UMGS1883; genus JAFLUQ01. The sequence continues at coordinate 6,250 of CANRJP010000115.1, read as the reverse complement.
CTGCCGTCACATTCCTGACTTTCCGCCGCCAAAAGCCCGCCATTGCCGTCATACGCGGCCACTATCACAAACGCTCCCTCAATGGGGCGGGACGTTTCCACATAAAACCTGTAGCTGGAGGAAAGCCTCTTATAAGTGGTGGCCGTGAGTTTTTCGCCCGCACCGGCGTCGCCGCCGTCAAGGCTTATATCGGGCGCCTCGGGAGTGGTGAAGGTCTTTACGTCGCCGTATTCCGTCATCTGGAACATATATGTGGTCTCCGGCATAAGTCCGTCGACGCGAACGCTGTAATCGCCGCTTCCGGTTTCCGCCTCGGTCAAGGTGACATTTTCGGGTTCGGAGGCCTTCCAGTAGCGTATATATTTTACGATGCCGTCGCCCTGTCCGGACACGCTGCCGCCGAGGGTGGCGTAGCAGTAGTCTACCTCCTCCGCGTCATTGGTGACCGCCGTAACCGCCGTGCTGGTGCTTGCCACGTCAAGGGTGACAACGCTGTCCCTGTCAATGATGAAGCTGGTGCCCGCCAATTCCTCGCCGTTGACATATATGGCATCGACCGCATATTCCCGGGCCGCCTCGGCGTTGACGCGAATTTCCGCGCCGTCAAGAGCCTTTATCCCGCCGGAGCCGTCCGCCATCAGGAACACCGCCGAGGCGAGCTCCGCGGAGTCGGCGTCCACGTTTTCAAGGGAGCCGGTGGCGTTGTCCGCCGCCTGAACGGTGGCGCTGTATTCGGGCGTAATTTCGGCAAAGGTGGCGTAGACGCTGCTGTCGCCGCTGACCTCGAAGGTCGTGCCCACAATTTCGGCGCCGTTGACATAAATCTTGTTGAGGACATAGCCCGAATCGGGAACGGCGGAAACGGTGACGATCTCGCCGTCCACCGCCTGAGACTTATCGACGGAGATGGTTCCGTGCTCGACCTTGCCCACACCCACAGCGTTAAGGCACTCTATATAGAGCATCGGCAGACTGCCTTCCTTGATAACCCAAACCGCGTCGGGGTTCTCGTCAAAATAGTCCAGCGACTGATAGGGGGCGCCGAAAACTCTCTGCTGGAAGGACGCGCTCTCAAGCTGCGACATGGGGCGTTTGGTCTCGCTTGTCTCGAGCTTTGTGCCGGTGGTGGTCAGCTTGAGGCTTTCAATGATATGGTTGTTTTTGCATTTGTCGGTAGTACCTCTATAAATATAGCCAACGATGTCGCCCACTTTTGAATCTCTGTTGTTGGATTTGATTTCATCGGCGATAACTATTAAATTATTTATGGTTTTTTCAGCATCTGAATAATCATATGAATAATCCCCGCCTATGGCGCCGCCAACCAACGCCTCTGAACCTGTCACCGATATTGAACCGTCAACTTCAACAAGGCAGCGTTCAATTTTGGCTTCATCTTCATATTTGCCTCTCCAGAGACCCATTAGGCCTCCAACCTCTTGAGTGTCTTGCTCTAATCCTCTGACACAGTTAATGGTAATGGAATGGCCGCGGTATTGACAGTTACTGACAGACCCATCATTATTTCCAATAAGGCCGCCAATATAATTGCTCCCTATGTCTTTTAAAAGATCCATTTTTACTTTGATACTGTCGCTTTCAGCGGTGAAGTTCACAAAACAGTTGAGTACGTCACCAGCACTATGGATACCTACAAGTCCGCCAATCGCCATTCTGCTGCTGCCATTTGCTTCATTTAAAATAACAATCTCAGCACTTGACAGTTGGGCGGCGGACACATAAGAATTAGTAATAGCTCCACCAACGTCGCCGGCCATACCACCACAGCTCAAAACACGTCCCCTATATGTTATATTCATCAGGCTATCGGAAGAGACGACCCTGCAATTGTTTACATCTCCGGCTATTTTCCCGGCTAATTGTCCTATATCAACAACATCAAAATTATCGCCAACAACATTTTCATTTTCATAAGAAATGAAACAAGAGTTTACAGAACAGTCATTAAGATCAGCCTCACTATAACCAACGAGGCAACCAATTTCTCCGCTCCGCCCATCAATCACAACACCGGATATATTTACATATGCAGCATTACAAGAATCAATAGCGGCATAGCTGCCTATGCAAAATCCAACAAGTGCGCCTACACCTCCATAATATCCTTCGTCAATAGTAAAACCGTTGATATCTCCGGACACCGTCACATTTTTAAACTTACTTCCACTGGCATATCCAAAAATGCCGATAAAGCCCGCATAGGCTTTGGTGATCCGTAAGTCTGAAACGGTGTAGCCATTGCCGTCAAAAGAACCGTAGAAATATTGGTATCTATTGTCACAAAGCCCGATGGGCACCCATTCGGTATTGCCGAGGCTGATGTTGCCGGTAAGCTCGTAGTATTCATATTTAGGCCATTCGGTCTGAGAATTGACCTTTTCGGCCAGATAGGCCAGCTCGGCGGCGTTGGATATCCTATAGGGGTCGTCCTCGGTGCCGCTGCCGCCGGCAAAGGACGTCGCGGTGCCGCCGCTCCACGAATTGTCGCCCCAAACCGCGTAAAGAGTGGTGTCGGCCTCAAAGGTGTAATCCATGCCCAGGCGGTATTCCGGCTCGGACGCGCCGTAATTCTTTGCCCAGCCCCTGAGATAGCAGCCGTCATTTATAACGGAATTGGGCATACGCATGGTGTCGCCGTAGGTCAGCTTCTGGTCCCGAATGTCGCCCTTTCCGCCGTCGAGGTCAAAGTGAATGTCGTACACCTCCGGCTCCCACACGGCATAGAGGGTTATATTTGTGTTCCGGTTAAATCTGCCTCCCGACTCATAGGACGGCGAAACGGCGGTTTTGCTCGAGGCCCAGCCAAGGAAGTTGTAGCCCTTCTTCTTGGGCGCGGTATAGGACAGGGTCAGGGGCTGATCCTGTATTTTTGACTGGGGTGAGGGCTCGCCGCTGCCGCCGTTGGCGTCATAGCACACCGTATAGGTGTTGTAAATGCGGAACCCGTCGCAGCTTACGGACTTTTCCTCGCCGGTATCAGCGTTGCGGATAATAAGGCGCACGGTGTAGTTACCGGCGGAGAGGCCGCTCACGCGTTGTTCGACAGCGTTCATGTTATATGTGGCGTAAAGGCCGCCGTCCTGATAGAGCTGGAGAGTATAGCTTGTGGCGTTAGACGCGTTGCCGCGCCTGAAAACGGCGCTGCCGCCGGTCTTGTCCACGCTGCGGGTCAGAACGACGCTGCCTATCGGATAGCAAACAGGGCAGGTGCTTTGAGGAAAATTTCTTCCTGTATATTCCTTTGCGCCGCAGGAGCACTCTCTGTATTCGCTGTGGGGATGCTGAACGTCCCTGACTGTTGTCCAACTGTGAGTATGAACCGAGGGAACGCCATTATGCGGGACTTCTGTATGGGTGTCGAGAAAAGCGGGTTTGCTATTCTTTCCGTAGACATAAGCATCGTCTATCATTTCTTTGGCGCCGGAATATTTATTTTTTATATTTCCGTTCGCGCCGCCGGGGTCAAGTATATACAGCTCATTATTGCTGACATAATCAGCGGCCACGTAATGGGATCCACCGTTTGTTTTAAGTATTTTTATCATTACGGCGTATCCCTGTTTAAGGTTTTGATCAATTATTCCAATCCTGTATTCATTACTTTCATTGTTGTTAAAGTAATAGTCTTTTATGGATGACAAATTGGGGATTACATCGTATTTTTTTGAAGTAACCATATTGCCGTCTTTCATGTACCCGCCTACGCTGTTTAAACGATCCACAAATATGCCGGGATTGAAGCTGCCTTCATTTTCACAGCCAAGCCGCACGGCGATCATTGCCAATGAGACGGTGGTACACCCGTAAGTGCGGACTTTTGCGCTTCCGCTTCCCATAATATAATCGGCCCAGGGGCCTTCGGTCTGTTTCCAGTTCATGTATGACCCCGCTTGCACCGACGCTTCTCCCTCACTTGCAAATGAAGCCGTCGGCACCACGCCAAGAACCATTGCCATACATACCAGTACGGCCAGACATTTTTTGAGTTTGTTCATGTGAGTTCCTCCTCTTTTGATTTATGATATAAAAAATGTGCCGCTCAACCGGAGCGACACATAAAAACACATCACTCCGATTTGTTGCGACACAAATTTTCCTCTACCAAGACACACAGGTATGCGAAAATGGAGCATGCATTTTTATCAAAAATATTTTGACAAAAATACACACCTGAATGTCTTGGTGGTAGAATATTAATTTGTGTCGCAAGGCTATTATATCACAAAATTATAGCCTCTGCAATACTTTTTTGAAAAATATTACTCTTATTGCAGGAAAACACCGCCGCCGTATGTCACGCCCCCCTTTTGGGCGAATTTGTCCTCCGTACAATAAAAAATGCGCAGTTCATCGGAACCGCGCACGAAAAATGTTTAGCTCCGATTTACTGCGACATAAATTCTTTATAACACGAGAAAAAATTTATACCAAAAGGACGTATAAATCACATCTGAAAGGTGCTATAGGAGCGTACATTTTTACCAATAATAAAAATGTACCTTTCAAATACAATTTATACATTTACGCCTAAGTTATACTTTATCTGTGGAAAACAGAAAAAACCTCCTCGTGTTGAATTTATGTCGCAAATAAAGTATAACACACATTTTTCCGGTTGTAAAGTGTTTTTTTCCGTAAATGAATAATTTTTTATAACATATTCGCCGCGAAATCCATCTCGGCGCTTATAAAGTTGCGATTGCAAAGTATCCAAAAATTTTTTTCAAAAAACACTTGACAAATCAGACTACAAGGTGTAGACTATACTTGTCTACAAGATGTAGATAAATACATTTGGAGGTATTTTCAATGTCGACAGAAAATATCAGTATTGCAAAAGCGGAACTGGAAATTATGCGTGTGATATGGGAGGCAGGTGAGCCAATTACAGTAACGGAAATAGGAGAGCTTATGAAAGACAAAGACTGGAAACGTACAACGATTGCTACGCTTCTTGCACGGCTAACGGAAAAAGGAATGCTCAATACCGAACGGCGAGGCAGAACAATGTACTATACGGCGCGGGTTTCCGCAAGGAAGTACAAAAAGGGACAGGCGATGAATCTGATTCAGAATCTTTTCGGAGGTTCAGTCCGTGACCTGATTGTATCGCTTGCGGAAGAAGATACCCTATCGGACGAGGATATGAAAGAATTGAAAGATTTTTTTGCGAACAGGAGGAAATAAGCAATGACAGGCGAGATATTAACAGCTCTTTTCATCACATCTCTTGCAGGCTCGGTGCTTGCGGGAATAATCCTGCTGCTGCGCCCCGTTACCCGAAGGTATTTCGGGTATAACTGGCAGTATTACATCTGGCTCACCGTGCTTACGGTGCTGATTCTGCCGGCGCGGGTCTCGCTGCCGCAAAGCAAGGTGCCCGCGCCGTCTGTACAATATGCGTGGGAGATTTCACAAACAATGGAAACCGAGCCGGAGCCACAGGAAATCGGACATACGCCGAAACTACAAACTGACGCACCGAGTAAGGTAGAGCTGTTGCGACAGAAGATTGTCGGTAACGGTCAAAAGGCTCTTTGCGTCGTGTGGTTGACGGGTGCGTGTACATTTTTGCTGTGGTATCTGGTCGGGTATGCTCTGCTGTACAGAAAAATCCGTAAAAATTCAGTAGAAATCGTTTGCCCGGAGCTTCGGCAATATACAGATAAAAAAGTTCGTGTACTGTCGTGCGGCGCTGTGAACGTGCCTTTTATGGCAGGTGTGTTCCGTCCTGTGCTGATTTTGCCAAAAAGGGCATTTACAGATGAGCAGCTCCACAATATCCTTCACCACGAAACAACGCACCTGAAGCGCAAAGATATTCTGTATAAGTGGTTCGCCACGTTGGTGAAGTGCATTCATTGGTTTAACCCCATTGTTTGGTATGCGGTGCGGCAGATCGGAACGGAGTGTGAAATTTCCTGTGACTTATCGGTCGTTGCCGAGATGAATAACGAAGAAGAAACAAGCTATGTTGATACGATTCTTTCCATGCTCTCTATGCGCATAACAAAAGCTATTCCCTTGACAACGGGAATGGTGAGCAGTAAAAAAATAATCAAAAGGAGACTTGAAATGATGAAAAATAAAAAAAGAACAAGCAAAATCATGTCGGTATTATCGGCGGTCATTGCGGTATTTTTATTGTCCGCAACGGTATTTGCAAGCGGTGTGCTGTCCGACCTTGCGGCAGATGATTACACGGTTGAAATTTTGAATCATGGCGAAA
>CANRJP010000114.1 GCA_947630975.1 uncultured Clostridia bacterium | reverse complement strand
GGAGAAAATGCCCTGCTCGGCGATCACTAAAGCGCCCTCCGGGATTTCCGCCTGAGACTGTACCTCTTGATTTGTTTTAGGCTCCTCTGCGGTTTCGTTTTGAGCGGTGCAGCCGGAAAGGGACATGGCCCCCAGTGTTCCGGCCAGAGCCAAAGCCAGTAATGTTCTCTGTGTTTTCATTTTTATAACCTCCACTTTTTAATAATTACTTTTTAATATTTCCGCTATCTCCTCGTGGGTGAGCTGCTTGTAGCTGCCGGGGGAGATATTGCAGCTTTGGGCGATCTCGTCAAGGGGCGCGTCCTCGGCGACGCCGATGTCACGGAGCCTTGAGGGCAGGCCGATGTCCCTGATGAATTTCTCCAAAGCGTCGATGCCCTCCCTGGCCACCTGGGCGGAATTTTTACCCACGGTGGAGATGCCCCACACGTTGGTGGCGAAGCGCACAAACTTGCAGATACCGGCCTCATAGATGCGCCGGTAATAGGGCGGAGTTATGACCGCCAAACCGCAGCCGTGGTTGCAGTCGGTGTAGGCCCCAAGCTGATGCTCAATCTGGTGCGCCTGAAAATCCGTCCGTTTCCCCAGCTTGATAACGCGGTTCTCCGCCATCGTTGCCAGCCACATAAGGTTGCTGCGGGCGGTGTAGTCCTCCGGGTCCTTCAGAGCGGCGGGGAGATTTTTTATAACCCCGCGCATCAAAGCCTCGGCAATATCGTCGGACACATTGTCCTCGTCCGGCTTGCTGAAATATATCTCCATGATGTGGCTCAGGGTGTCGAAGCCGCCCGCAGCCGTCTGCAAAGCCGGTACCGTGAAGGTGTAGGTCGGGTCCAAAAGGGCAAAGCGGGGGTTGCAGGCGGGATAATCCCGGCCGGTTTTGACCTTGAGGGCCTCGTTAGTGATGACGGCCCCGCCGTTCATTTCGCTGCCTGTGCCGGTCACGGTGACGACAACGCCCAAGGGCAGAGGCTCGAAGCCGATAACTCCGTTTCTCGCCCAGTAGTCCTTCCAAATGTCGCCGTCGTAGACCGCCGCCAGGGAAATCGCCTTGCAGCAGTCCATGACCGAGCCTCCGCCAACTCCGAGGATGAGGCCGACGTTTTCCTCCCGGGCAAGACGGGCGCCCTCCAGCACCTTTTCATAGGTGGGGTTTGCCATGATGCCGGGGAAGTCCACCGTCTCCAAATCGGCGTCACGGAGCAGGGAGATTATCTCGTCATAGATGCCGTTTTTCTTTACCGAGCCTCCGCCGTAAGCCAGCATCACCTTGCCGCCGTATTTTTTCGCCTCGCAGACAAGGAACTCCCTGACGCAGCCCTTGCCGAAATATACCTTGGTGCGGTTTTCAAAAATGAAGTTGTCCATATCGTGGCCTCCTTTTGTTGTTGATTTAATTGTAGCACGGTTTTTATAAAAAGGGAAGTGCAAAAAAGTTTATGCCTTTGAACCAAAAGGTTTAAACTAAAAAGGACGCCCGAGGGCGCCCCAAACTATTATTATTCGCAAGTCTTTTCCACCCATTTTTTCCACCGCGGGTCGTCCTGTATTCTTTCGTCCACAGAAGCGGCCACACAGTGCCACGGATAGAACTCCGGCAGGGCGGCGGGCTTGCCGGGCCCCTGTTTTTCCTGCTCCAGAGCCTCGTCAAGGGCACGGAAAGCGCCGTCCTTATCCCCGGCGTTCCAGCGGCGGTCGGCAAGAAAGAGCTTTTCTTTCGCCATTAACGCGTGTACCCGGTTGCCCTTACCGTAATCTCCGTCCGCCACGGTTTCCACCACCGAAAGCATTTCCTCTATACGCCTGGCAGTCCTTTCTGGAGAAGCGCAGGCGGCGATCTCACAGTTCACCATAAGCTTGGCGACGGAATCCGTAAATATCAGCAGAGCCTCTCGGTAAGCAGCGGCTCGTTCCCTGCCGCTGAAAGCCCAAAGCCGCAACAGCTCACGGCAGCCTTGAATATCGGGAGCGGTCTCCGCCAGAGCGAGAGCCTTCTCCCTTTCGCCGGTAACGCCGTAAAGGTTAGAAAGCCGACAGATTGTCCTGTGGCGTATTTCCGGCTCAACGGGGCCTTTCAAAAGCTTTTCATAGAGGACAGCGGCCTCCCGCCATTCGTCATAACCCCGGTGCCGCTCCACGTCGAAAACGTCAAAGCCCTCGGCGTCTTTTATATGGTGTTCGCCGTAACGCACATAGCCGGCATTGTACAGGATTTCCGCAAGAATAAAAGTCAGTTTTTCATTCTCCGGAAACTCCGCCAGCGCCTCTCGCGCCCGGGCTATGCACTCGGTCATGGAAATGTCCTCCCCATTGTTTTCCCGGTTCATTTTTTCCAATTTATTATACAGCTCGTCGATTTTTCTCTGACGCTGGCCGTCGCAGCCGAAAAGCCGATCAATGGATACCCCAAAGTAGTTGGCGAGCGCGGGGATCAGCTCCACGTCAGGATAACAGGCTCCGACCTCCCAACGGGACACGGCCTGAGCGGTTACGCCCAGCGCGGCGGCAAGCTCCTCCTGCGTCCGCATATTCTGACGGCGAAGTTCTCTGAGCTGTTCGCCCAATTTAACAGTCATAGTGAAACCTCCTGAAAATGTGTTTTCCACCGGTGTGATTTTATTGTATCATTCATTTTTCCAAAAATCAATTATCAATTTGTTGTTTTAAAATCAACAAAAGGTAGAGCATTGTTTATACTTAAACTAAAAAAGGACGCCCGAAGGCGCCCCGCATAGAAAGGTAAGGAAGGTTATGAGATTGAACACACATCTTTGACCGCGCTCAAAAATTCGCTCACTACGCTCGACGGCCTCGGCGAGTGCAATATGCCGAAGGGGATGGTGAAGCCCCAGTCCACGGGGATTATTTTGAGCAGCGGGTGGACGCTTTCCCACTTGCCGAAGGCGACGAGGACGCCGCCCTCCTCCTCACAGCGGTTGAACACGCTCACGTCAAAGAAAGGCACGTCGGTCACCTTAATGGCGGGAAAGTTCATCCACAAATGCTCCCGCAGAGCGTCGGTGTAGCGGTTCCAGCCCCGGCGGATAAGCATAAGATTTTCGCCCGCCAAATCTTCAATGCTGAGCCGTTTATTGCCCGCGAGACGGTGGTTGACGCTCACCGCGCAGCAGATAGGCTCGTCCTCAAGGCGAAGGGCCGCACAGCCCCGGCTGCGGAGGAAATCTTCGTCGTACCAGCCGGCCACAATGTCGATGTTGGTGCCAAGGTTTTTCAGTATCTCCCGGGCGTTGGCCGGAGTGTTGTCAAAGGGCACAAGACGGAACGTCAGCCCCGGACATATCTCCTTGATCCTCGGCCACAGCGAAAGCACGAATTGGGCCGGGGTCATCAGCGACACGCCGATGCGGATAACCTTCTCCTTTTTTTCCATGGCGTTTTGAGCGCGGACGATGGAGTCGTGGGAATACTGTATCATGTACTTGGCGTCGTTATACACGGACTCACCGGCGGGGGTGAGGCTCACGCCCCGGGAGCTGCGCTCCATGAGCTTAAGCCCCAGCTCCTGCTCAAGCAAATCTATCTGCTTGATAACCGCGGTGGGGGAAATGAACATGGCGTCGGCGGCCTTTGAAAAGCTGCCGCTGTCAGCAACCCTAATGAAGGTTTCAAGGTGATGGTTGTGCATGAACATTCCCCCCTAAACAATCAGATCCACAAGCAGCCCCGCCGCCAGCGAGAACACTATCACATAAGCTATATAGAGAATAAAATTCCTAATTCCAAGCACGATTTTAAGCGCACCGAGGTTGGTAATCTTCGTGGCCGGGCCGGTCACCATAAATGACGCCGCCGCGCCCATGCTCATGCCGTTCATGAGCCATTCCTGGAGCAGCGGTATCGTTCCGCCGCCGCAGACGTACAGCGGCACGCCGATGGTCGCGGCCATCAGCACCCCGAATCCCTCGTTTTTGCCGAAAAGGGCGGCGAAGGCTTCCTGCGGGACATAGCGCTGATAGAGCGCCGTAAGGAATATGCCCAGCAAAAACCACTTGCCCGTGGCCTTGATGTTGCGGCCAATGTTTTTTAGCAGCCGCATAAACATATTGGGGTCGATATCGCGACTGGCACGCTCGGAAAAGCCCTCGAAGTTGAAGAAGCTTTTGTTCCTGAAAAAGAACCGTATCAGCAGACCCGCCACCACTCCGCAGAGGAAGCAGCTCACGAAGCGCACCGTCAAAGCGGTCGGCCCCAAGGCCGCGCTGTAAATGAGAAGCTGGGGATTTAACAGCACGCTGCACATCATGAAGGCGGCGAGATAGTCGTCCCGCAGGCCCTTTTGTGAAAATGAGGCCGCCAGCGGGATCGTCCCGTACATACACAGGGGCGAGGCGATGCCCAGCAGTGCCGCCGGAATTATGCCAAACAGCCCTAAGTGTTTATCTTGAATGGCGACCACCGTTTTGTGTATTTTTTCCTTGCCGAACACGGAAATGACCGAGCCCAGCACTATACCCAGTGCCCAATAGGGCACGATTTGACGGAGCTGCACCTCAAAGTAATACCAGAGGTACACAAACTCACGGTGTATAACGGATAACATTTGAGGCGGCTCCTTTCCTTTTTAGTCTATGCTCACAAGATTGTACGTTCTGCTTCCAAGCCCTATTTCCTCGGCGTGTTCGAGGGTGTGGAGGCCGTTGCGGCTCTCGATGCGCTGTACGAGAGACTTGCCGTCGCCGTCCTTCTGTGCGTAGATTAAATCAAGGCAGGCCTGATCCAGCGCCACCGGATCATACGAGGCCAAAATTCCGATGTCGTGCATATCCGGCTCGGAGGGGTTGCCGTCGCAATCGCAGTCCACGGAAAGGCGGTTCATCACGTTGATATACACCACCCGTCCGTCAAACTGATTGACAACGGCGCTGGTGGCGTCGCCCATGGATTCGAGGAACTTATCCTGATCGCCGCCCCAAGGCGAGGTGTGGCTCTGCCCGCCGGAATGGATATAGCACTTGCCCTCGGTGGAGCCGATGCCTATGGACATATTCTTTATAGCTCCTCCATATCCCGCCATTGCGTGGCCCTTGAAGTGAGCCAGCGAGATAAGGCTGTCATAGTTCGCAAGGTGAGCGCCCACATAGTCCTCGGTAATGGTGGACTTGCCGTTTTTCGGCGTGGGAACGGGGATCACGAGGGAACCGTCCTCGTCCATAATGTCAGCGACACCGTTCTTTGATATGGCGTTAAGACCATGATCCTCTATAACTTGTTTATGCATGGCAGTATTGGAGCGGCTGCCGCCGTAGGCGGTGTTACACTCAACGATTGTACCGTCAACCTTTTTAACCAAGTCGCCGATAAGCTCCGGACGGAGGTAGTTGCTGTTTGGCGGCTCACCGGTGGACATTTTCACCGCGACGTTGCCCTGAGGTTCAAAGCCCAGCTTCTCATATATGGCGACAAGAGCCTCCGGCGTTATTTCGGTCGTCATGTACACCGTCGGTGCGTCGGCGTCGGGAGTCTGATTTGAAGAAGATGTTTCAGTTTCCTCGGAAGAAGCCGGAGCGGTCACGGTGACGGTTTGAGTTTCGCCGTCCCAATCGACGCCCAGCTTGAAGCCCTCTGCCACAAAGCGTATGGGCAGCATGGTGCGCTCGTCGATTACGACGGGGGCCACGTCAAGAGTCTGCGCCTCCTCGTTAATATAGGCCGTGGTGCTGCCGATAACCATGGTGATTATATCGCCTTTATACGCCAGCATCACCGTCTGGGTTTCGCCGTCCCAGGTCACGCTGCCGCCCAGGGCCTCAATGACCGCCCGAATGGGGAGCAGCGTCCGTTCGTTTTGGGCGATGGGAACCGTACCTCTGCCGGGGTCGATCTCCTGCTCCTCTCCGTTGACGGTCATGGTGGGGCTGCCGATTTGCAGCTTTATCACCGTGCCCGCGTCCGCCGCCTGAGCCGTGTCCATAACGGCTCGGCCGCTGTGCCAGGCGTAAAGACCGAAGCCCAGGCAGATCACCGCCACGGCCACCGCAAAGGCGATCAGCCTTTTTGCGTTCAATGTTTTCATATATAAAACCTCCTTTTTTAATATATCTATATAGATTATACCACACTTTCCCTAAAATGTACAGTGCTAATTTTGCATAGTGCTATAACGTATACGCATAGTGAAACCGTTGACAAGTGTAAATAAATGTGATATATTGTTGCTATGGAGTGTGATAACAGTGATCGAACTCATGCAGTTAAAGCAATTTGCCGTATTTTCAGAGGAGCTGACCATTTCGGCTGCGGCGAAAAGGCTGAACTTATCCCAACCGGCCCTGAGCCGCAGTATGCAGCAGTTTGAAAATGAGGTGGGCGTTGAGCTGTTCGAGCGGCGGAAAAACCGCCTCACCCTCAACGAAAACGGACGGCTGATGGCCGAAGGAGCGAAAAAAATACTCACCGATGTTGACAACATGATAGACCGCATCAGGGTCTACGACCGCAGCCGGAGGACGATTTTCATCGGCTCCTGCGCCCCGGCCCCGCTGTGGAGCCTTTCGCCAATGCTGAACGGACTGTACCCCAACTTTGCCATAACCACCGAGATAAAGGGCGACGGCGAGATAACCGCCGGACTGCGCAGCGGCGTTTATCAGCTGGCCGTTACCGCCGCGCCGGTGGAGGGGTATCTGTGCAGAGAGTTCATGACCGAACGCCTGAGCGTGTCGTTTAAGCCCGGCCACCGCTTTGCCGGGCGGGAAAGTTTGCGCCTTTGCGAGCTGAACGGCGAAAGTATGCTGTTGGCGAACCAGCTCGGCTACTGGGACGAGCTTTGCCGCCGCGAAATGCCCGACACGCACTTTGTTATGGAGAACACCGGAGCGGACTTCGAGGCGGTTGCCGAGGCCTCCGACCTGCCGTTTTTCATCACCGACATATCCGAGCAAAATCTCCACCGCATAAAGGGCGAAAGGGTAATAGTGCCGATTTCCGACCCGGAGGCAAACCCCACTTTTTATTGCTGCGCGGGAAAGGACAGCGCGGAGCTAATTAAAAAGCTGTTTTGAGGCTGTTTTGATAAATAACTCTTGATTTTTCAACTTGGATTTTGTATAATAATGATAGAATTATTAAGGCAATACCGCACAGAGATTGTGCCCATATTGCGCCGCAGATTTTTTGACGGAATTACGAAAACGACGAAGGAATACTGTCGTATTTCAAGGAGTTTTCGTAAGATACGTCGGAAAAGATGCAAGCAAGATGGGTACAATCTCTGTGCGGTATTGCCTTAAATACGGAGGTATGATTTATGGAAAAGGTTTATGAATTTCTGAAGGCCTGCGGCACCTACTATCTGGCCACGGCGGAGGGGGATCAGCCGAGGGTGCGCCCCTTCGGCACGGTGGACATTTTCGAGGGCAGGCTCTACATTCAGACCGGCAAGGTAAAGGCCGTGTCAAAGCAAATTCAAGCTAACCCAAAGGTGGAGCTTTGCGCTTTTAACGGCGAAAAGTGGCTCCGAGTTTCGGGCACACTTGTGCGGGACGACCGCAGGGAGGCCAAGGCCCATATGCTCGAGGGCTATCCCGACCTTCAGGCCATGTACTCTCCCGACGACGACAACACCGGGGTCCTGTATTTCAAGGACGCCACGGCGGTTTTATCGTCCTTTACCGCCCCGCCGGAGGAAATCAAGTTTTAATTATTCAAAAGTGCGGCCGCCCCGGCATATACGGGCGGCCGCTTTTTTATCACATATTTCTTTCCCAAAAGGCCACGGCGTTATCTAACCAGCCCTCGGCCACGGTCCCCGT
>CANRJP010000113.1 GCA_947630975.1 uncultured Clostridia bacterium | reverse complement strand
CGCCGCCAGGTGCGGAACTTCATATCGTTGGAAAAGAGGTACTGCATCTCCTTGCTGGCATAGCGGGAGTTGAGGGGAGTTTGATAGGTGTTATTGGACATAGTATGACCTCCTGTTTTTCGCATTATATATCAGGATAATTTTACTACATTGCGCCGCATATTGCAATAGGCAAATATGATAAATTTGGATTTCGGCCGAAAAAGTTACCGTTTTCGCAAAAATTTTTAATACTAATCCTAAATTAAAATCAGACACCGAGCGGCGAGAATTTTTCGTGTCAGGCAAGGAAGAGGCCGCAGGCAATACTTTATGTATTGGCAAGCACTGCGGGCCCCACAAAAACAACAAGGTTGTTTTTGTGGGAAGAGGAGAAGCGACCGATTGAGCCAAACTTCTGATTTGCTCAAAAATCAGAAGTTGCGATATGAGGTCAGCTTCGACGAGATGGCGCGGAAAAGGCCGTCGCAAATGTCTGATTTTAGTTGGGGATTAGTATTAATACTAAAACAAAAACCGCCGCCGGTTTTATCCGGCGGCGGCCTGTTTTCAATTAGCCCCCGCAATGCCGTTTTACGATGGAGAATATTTAACCTGCTCATGCAGGTGGGTGAAATCAGAACTGCTCCTGGGCTTCCTACTACGGCGGCGGTAAACCGCCAGCGGTGCAGGCTTGCACGCCACAGCCCTATCAAACTCCCGTTAAATTTGTGTTGGTTAAATTAATTCCATCATTGCGCACACCGCAGGGTGTCCGCACATCCGCGTCCGGCGGATGCGACAATGTTCATGGTCGGTTTTGCAGTTTTGCCGCCAAAAATTTGGGCAAGCGGACGGTCGACATCCGTACCGGTAAAATACCGCGGCAATCAATCAAGAAATTCAAACTCGTCCTTGTTGTTTTCCTTGAATATATTATAAACCGCGTCGAAGATTTCGTCCTCCTCGACGGCTTCCAGCATTTCTTCGCCGCTTTCGTCCACCACGCGCTTCATGATGAACACCTCGCCGTCCACCTCGTCGCCTTCGGTGGCGGGAACAAGCATGAAGTAAAGCTCGCCCTCGTATTCCACGGTGTCAAGGAGCTCGAAATCTTCCTCGACCTCCTCCATGAGGTCTTTTGGTTCCTCACCGCTGTTCATCGGAATTACCTCCCTCGCGCGATTTCGCACTGGTATTATGCCCCTGCTGTCTAAAAAAATTCATCCGCCGGGGTGCAGATCCAGCCAGCCCTGCAAAATAAGGACCGCGGCAATTTTATCCACCTTGGTTTTCCGCTTCTTTCCGCTGACGCCGCCCTCTTCCAGAACTCTGTGGGCCTCGGTGCTTGAAAACCGTTCGTCCCAAAGCTCATAGGGCAGACCCGTCAGCTCCGACAGGTCTCTGGCAAAGGCCTCGGTGTATTCGGCCCGATGGCCGAGCGTGCCGTCCATCCGCTTCGGATGGCCGACCACCAGCTTTTCGGCCCCCTTTTCACGGGCGACCCTCGCCACAGCCTCCAACTGTTTTTTGCGGTCCTTTTCGGAAAGCGTCTCGAGCGGAGTTGCCACCACGCCAAAGATGTCACTCACAGCCATGCCTATCCTCGTTTCACCGTAGTCAAGACCGAGAACCCTCATTCCGCTCCGTCCTTTCCTTTGTCAAATTTATTATAGCACAAAAAACGCCCGATTGCAAGCCCTTTTTTAAAAATATATAAATATATTTTTAAGCGATTACATAAGGGGAGCGAAAAGCCGAAGCAGGGCGCTGACAAATCTTTTCCACAGCGGCCTCGCGTCCAATATTTCGGTCGTGAGCAGACGGCACCGCTCGACGGTCTTATCAAAATCGTCGGCTATATCCTTTACCGCCGGACACCCGTACATCCAGGCGGCGCACTCAAAATGCAGATACAGGCTGCGGAAATCCAGATTTATGCTGCCCACCACCGCCAGTTCGCCGTCACAGACCGCGTTCTTGGCGTGGATAAAGCCGGGGCTGTACTCATATATCTTTACTCCGCCGCGTATCAGCTCTCTGGCGTAATCCAGAGCGACATAGTACGCGTACCAGTGATCCGCCACCGAGGGAATGATTATTTTCACGTCCACCCCGCTGCGGGCGGCGTTGATAAGAGCCACCATCATCTCGTGGTCAAGTATGAGATAGGGACTTGTGATATGGATGTAATCTCTGGCCCTGTTTATCATGTCCAGGTACACGAATTCTCCCACCTGATAGTCGTCATTGGGAGTGTCGGCGAACGGCATTACATATCCGCCGTCGGCGGATCTATAGTTCCAATCGGGTTTGAGAGCGCCGGGGTCGAAGGGCTCCCGTTCGGTGATGTCCCACATCTGTAAGAACATTATGGCGAAGCTGTAGGCTCCGTCGCCGGTGAGACGGACGGCGGTGTCCTTCCAGTGGCCGTAGGGCCGCTTTTTGTTGACATACTCGTCGGCCAGATTTACGCCGCCGGTAAAGGCAACCTTGCCGTCGACGACCATTATCTTCCGGTGGTCGCGGTTATTCTGCATGGTGGAAAGTATGGGCACCAGCGGTATGAAGGCCTTGCACCTTATGCCGTAGCGCATAAGCTCCTTCGGATATTTTCTGGGCATCTGCACAAGACTGCCCACCCCGTCGTACATTACCCGCACGTCCACGCCGGCGGCGGCCTTGCGCTTAAGTATTTCAAGGACGCTGTTCCACATTTCGCCCGGCTCGATTATAAAATATTCGAGGAATATATATTTTTCCGCCTTTTCAAGCTCTACGAGCATATCCTTCCAGCACAGCTCGCCAAGGGCGTAATACTTTACGTCGGTATTTTTATACACGGGGAACCTCATGCCCTCGTTGCGGACGTTATAGTTTACAACGGCCCGGCGCATCGGGTCGCGGCGCCCTATCTCCTCTATGACGTCAAGGTTCTCGGGCAGAACGGTGGAAAAGCTCCTGTCTATGTCCTTGACCCGCTGGAAAAAGCGGCGGGTCAGGCTCTGGCTCTGAACAAACAGGTACATCAGGCCCCCAAAAATAGGAAACACCATCATAGGTATAAGCCACGACATCTTATAGGCCGGATTTTTGTTGCCGTTGACGACAAGGATCATGGCAAAAATGGTGATGGCAAGGAAAATTCCGCTCACCAGCCTGAAATGCTCCTGAATTTTAAGCACGGAAAAGGCTATCAGCGCCACCTGCACCAGCATCAGCAGTATTACCATGAAGGTCTGGCTGAAAAATACCTTCAGCAGCTTTCTCACCGGCGAACCCTCCCCTTCTTTTCCTTAATAATTTATAATGACGGCGTGGCTCGCTCCGTCCCACTGCACCGACGCGCCCAGCGCCTCGGAAATAGCCCTGACGGGCAGCAGCACTCTCTCGCTCATTACCAGCGGAGCGGCCGGCATCTGAAATCTTTGTCCGTTGACGGTGATGACGTCCGAGCCGATATTCAGCACAACATCGACGCCGTCGCCAACAGCCGTCACCCGGCCCGGACTCCACTGTACCTCAAAGCCCATAGCCTCAAGAATAGCTCTCATCGGAGCGTAGGTGGTCTCTTCAATGGCTACCGGCGGCACGTCGAAATATACCCATTGGCCGTTGACCGCCACCTGAATATTCGGCGAAAAGCTAAGCCCGTATAGAGAGGCGTAATATTCCGCGTACGAGCCGCTGTCGCCGTAAACCGTCGCCGCCTCGGAGCCGAAAAAGGCGTAATCCCCTATCCACTGAATAGTGGAAGGCAGCACCGCCGTCCGCAGGGAAAAGGCCTGACTGAAGGCGGCCTCGCCCACCGTTGTCACCGACGGGGGCAGAACGACCGCCACTATCCGGTCGTTTGACATAAAGGCTCCGCTGCCGATGGAGGTGATATTGTCCGGCACGCAGACATAGTTTTCCTCGCCGCGGTAAGCCAGAAGCACGCCGTTGGCGTCCACAAAATCCCGATTTTGGTTCCGAAGCCAGATCGTGTCGTCAAAGGCCCCTATGCCCACATAGGCCAAGGTCGAGGGTATGGTGATGTCGGACAGGCTGTAACAGTGGAGAAAAGCGTTGTCGCCTATTTCCACCAATCCCTCGGGCAGCACCACTCTCTGAAGGCCGGAATTGTAGGCGAAGGCGTAGGGCGCTATTCTGGTTATGCCCCAGGGCACACCAGCCTCCGCCGCCCCGCCGTTATAACGGAGCAGCAGGGTTCCTCCGGCTATCACATACTCATCATATGTGTTATTCGCCCACGGAGTACCGCTGAAAGCGTCGTCCGCCACATTTTCCACACGTCCGGCAAAAAACACGTCCGTCAGGTTCGGACAGTCGGCAAAGGCCTCCTGCCCTATAGTGACGACGGTGTCGGGCACGGAAAGGGAGTGCAGCGACTGACAGCCCCTGAAAGCCCGGCTGCCGATGGCAGTGACTCTGTAACCGCCGATGGCGGCGGGGATATTAAAGTTGGACGGCTCGCCGGCAAAGCCGGTTATCTCGCCCGTGGCCTTGTCGAAGAACAGCATGGCCCCGTCCACCTGATAGACGGGAATGTTGGCCGCCGCCAGCGTCCCGAACGGCGCCGCCAGCGTCACGGCTGTGACAAAAATACAAAGCAGCCTTCTAATTACAATTTTATTCATCAAATCTTCCTTTACTGTTCGTTATTTTTTATCCTGTAGCTCAAATTCATAAGGCTGTCGGACATATGTACCGTTTCCACCGGTATACCGCAGTTCAGGTCGGCGTGGGAAAAATTCCATATCCCAAGAATGCCGCTCTCCTCCAGTTCCTCGACCACGGCCTCGGCCGCGTGGCCGGGTACGGCTATGGCGGCTATCTGGGGCGAGTTTTCCCGGCAGTAGGCGCCGATCTCCGAAGCGTCCAGAATGGGTATGCCGTTAATTCTGCCGCCGATGAGATTTGGGTCGTTGTCGAAAAGAGCCTCTATGACAAAACCCCTGCGGCGGAAACCCGCGTAATTCGCCACCGCCCGTCCCACATTTCCCGCCCCTATGACGATAATGCGGTAACAGTCGTTGAGCCCCAGTATCTCACCTATCTTCTCATGCAGCTCGTACACGTTATATCCGTAGCCCTGCTGTCCGAAGCCGCCGAAGCAGTTCAGATCCTGCCTGATCTGTGAGGCGGTGACCCTCATTTTTTCGCTGAGAGCCCGAGATGAGATCTTCGTCACGCCCTGCTCCAACTGTTCGCCCAGATAGCGGTAGTATCTGGGAAGACGGCGAGCCACCACCTCCGGGACATTTTTGGCCATAGTCTCACTCCTTTTACACATAGCGGCACACTTACACAAAATAAGTATTACATATATTTTAATACATTATTTAACCGTTGTCAATATTTTTAATAATTTTGTTACTTTTTGGCCAAAATATGTGGAATAACTGTTGATTTTACGGCGGATCTATGCTATACTTTTTATATATGACCGATTTTTTCAGGCGAACGGCGGTGCATTTAAGATGAAAGCGACATACAGATCATACGCGAAGATAAATCTCAGTCTCGACGTATTGGGCAGGCTGGAAAACGGCTATCACCGGGTGAAAATGGTGATGCAGACCGTTTCTCTTTCGGACACGGTCACTGTGGAGACCCTGCCGGACAAAGAAATACGGGTGAGCTCAAACCTCCCCTTTCTGCCCACGGGGCCGGACAATCTGGCCTACAAGGCGGCGGAGATGTTTTTTGAACGGACGGGCATAGAGGGCGGCGCGGCCATACACATGGTAAAGCGCATTCCCGTGGGCGCCGGCCTTGCGGGGGGCAGCAGCAACTGCGCCGTAGTGCTGCGGGCCCTGAACAGGCTGTATAACGCGGAGCTTTCCACACGCAAGCTCTGTCTGATGGGAGAAAAGCTGGGCGCCGACGTGCCCTACTGTATTTTGGGCGGCACAAGGCTGGCCGAAGGGATAGGCGAACAGCTTTCGCCCCTGCCGAGGCTGCCGTTCTGTCACATTCTGCTGGTAAAGCCGGCATTTTCCATCAGTACAAAGACCGTCTACGAGAAAATCGACAGCCATACGGACTACCGCCGTCCCGACACCGAGCAGGTCATACACGGACTGAAAAATCACAACATTCACTCCATAGCCCGGGGCATGGGCAATGTACTGGAGGAGGTCAGCCTTGAGGATTACCCAATACTCGTCCAGCTCAAGGAGGAGCTCACGGACTGCGGAGCGGCGGCGGCTCAGATGAGCGGCAGCGGCCCTACGGTGTTCGGCATCTTCACCGAGCGGAAGAAGGCGGAATTGGCGCGGCGGCGGCTTTGGGGCCGGTTCAAAACGGTATACCTTTGCAATCCGGTATGAATTCAACTAATACATTGTATAAAAAAGCATAATTTAGTCAACACTTCTTCCGGAGGTGTTGACTTATGAAGAAAAAACTGTATACATTGATAATATCCCTGTCCTGCGCCGCCATGTGCGCCGTGACCTATGCTTCGGACACGGGAGCGCGGCTCAGCCGCGGCATAGTGCGTCTGCATATTGTAGCCAACAGCGACAGCGAGGAGGATCAGGCCCTCAAGCTCAGAATCAGGGACAGGCTTTTGGCGGCCACATCTGCTTCCGCCGGCAAGGAGGACGCGGCGGGTATGCTGGATAAGTATGAGGAGATCGCCCGCCGGGAGATAGCGGACAGCGGCTTTAACTACGGCGTCAAGGCCGAGTACGGCAGATTTTACTTTCCCACCAAGGACTACGGCGGGCTGACCTATCCCGCCGGGGAGTATGACGCGGTGCGCGTCACCTTGGGCGAAGGGGAAGGGCAAAACTGGTGGTGCGTCCTCTTTCCTCCCCTTTGTTACGTTAAGGGCAGCGTGGACAGCTCCGCCGCCGGACAGGCGCTCAAAACCATGCTGTCGCCGGAGGACTATGAGCTGATAACCTCCGGCCGGACGGGGAGGCTGCCGGTGAAAATAAAATTTAAATTGGTAGAATTTATCAATTCACTTAAGGAGAAAAAATAATGCGAATGAGAACAAGGGGCCACCTCGGCGAACGGCTGGAACGCTGCGGCGGCCTCGCCATAGACTATCGGGAGGGGCGGCTGGATCCGCCCTCTCCCCTGCACCTTGAAATCGGCTGCGGCAAAGGGGACTTCATTACCGAGACCGCAAAATTAAATCCCGAAATAAACTACATAGCGGTGGAGCGGGTGGCAAACGTGATAGTTCTGGCCATGGAAAAGGCCACGAAAGCCGAGCTGACTAATCTCAGGTTCATACTCGGCGACTTTGCCGAGGCGGCGGAGAGCTTTCCCGACGGCAGCGTCGACCGTATATATTTAAATTTCAGCGATCCTTGGCCCAAAAACGGAAACGCCAAGCGCCGCCTGACCCACGGGCGGTTTCTGGAGCTGTACAAACGCATTCTGTCCGACGGGGGCGAGATATTTTTCAAGACCGACAACCGGGAGCTTTTCGAGTTTTCGCTGGCTACTTTTCCGGAGAATGGCTTTGAACTGAGCAGCGTGACCTTCGATCTGCACGGCAGCGGCTTCGAGGGGAACATAATGACCGAATACGAGCGGCGCTTTACGGAGATGGGAGTGCCGATATGCCGTCTCGAGGCAAGGAAAATGTAAAACTTTTCCGCTCATATATCCCGCTTCCCGTGGCAAAATAAATGCGGAGGTGGAAACAACATGACGACAAAGGAATTGCTTTATATCGAGGACGCCCTCAGTCATGAAAAGTATTTTCAGACCCGCTGTAAGGAGGCTGTGACCCAGCTTCAGGATCAGGAGCTCAAAAACTGCGTACAGGATCTGGCCCACAAGCACGGTCAGATTTTCCAGAGCTTCTACGGCTTGCTGTAAAGGAGGGCGAAATTATGGACGACAAATGCCTTATGGAAGGACTTCTCCTTTTGGAGAAGGGCGGCTGTGACCTTTATATGCACGGCGCCATCGAATC
>CANRJP010000112.1 GCA_947630975.1 uncultured Clostridia bacterium | reverse complement strand
GGCTTTCGGGCCTTGTATTTCCAACGAACATCTCGCCGAAATTGGCGTCCTTCAGCACCGCCCGGAAGGTATAGAGGATCTGGCGCAATATCTCCTCCCGGTGAGCCACAAAAAGAAGACGGCAGGGCGAACTAGGGTTTTGCCGGCGAAAGCGCCGGTAGTCCAACGCCGAAACCACTGTCTTGCCCGTGCCTGTGGCGGCCACCACCAGATTCCAGGTGTAGCCCCGCACGGCGCGTTCGGCCTCCAATTTGTTCAAAATCTCCTGCTGGTAGGAGTACGGTTGGACATCTACCGTATAGGTCTCGGCGTTATTGCTGTCGAAGTATCTCTCCGCCTTCAGTGCGCGTGAAAGTCGTTCCTGCTGGCCCTCGTCGTAATACTCAAATTCGCCGGAGTTCCAATAGCTCTCAAATGTGGCCTCAATCTTGTCGATGGTCTCCGGCAGATCCTTTTTTGTGACCTTGACGTTCCACTCAAGGCCGCTGGAGATGGCGGCGTTGGAGAGGTTGGAGGACCCCACGTAGGCCGTGGTGAAGCCGGTGTCCCGGTAAAAGACGTACGTCTTGGCGTGGAGCCTTGTCCGTTTGGTGTCATAGCTCACCTTGATCTGGGTGTTGGGGTGCTTCCGCAGCTCCTCGATGGCCTTGATGTCCGTGGCGCCCATGTAGGAGGTGGTGTTGACCCGCAGTTTTCCGCCCCGTCGGGTAAAATCACCCAGTTCCTCCATCAAAAGCCGAAGCCCGCTCCATTTGATGAAGGAAACAAGCATGTCGATGCGGTCACAGGAAACGATCTCCTTTTTGAGCTCCGTGTACATCTGGGGCTCGTGGAGGGAGCCTGTGAAAAGAGAGCTGCGGGTGATGGATGTTTCGGGCCGGGCGATCGTGGCCTTTTCGTCCACGGCGAGGGCAGAATTTTTCCGCTCCATCAAGGCCAGGAGCTGTTCTGCCCGTTCGGCCACAGAGAGGCCATCAAAGCCGCCCTCGCTCGTGCCGGTAGCAATGTCCCGGACGAGCCGGTTTACCAGCTCAATTTGTGCCTCAAGGTCTCCCCCATTGTCCTTGACGTTCTCAAGTCCCCGCTCCACGACCTCCGCCACGTACTTGGCCAGCACTTTAGCTGCCTCCGCCCCATCGATAGAGGCAGTCTCAACCACCTTGTCCGTACCGGCAAGCTCAGCATCAAGAGATTTATTGATGACTTGTTCGTAAAGGCCGTTGGGAAGCATATGGCCGCCTCTTTTCCCGTGGTTTTCCAATATTATACCTTATATTTCTGTTGATTTCAACAAACAATGTCCGTCACGACACAGTATATTGAAAAAAAGCGTAGCTTGGGGTAAAATGGATTTACTTAATTGGCTTGGGTGATGACAATGCTTTGTGCGAACTCAATAGATAGTGCGATCTCTGCTCTTTTCGGCCCCTCGGTCAAGGTCATTGAGCGGCAGAGGGTGTCGGGCGGGGACATTAACCGTGCATACAAGTTGGAGCTTTCAAGCGGTGAATGTGCGTTTCTCAAAAGCAACCGGCAGAGGCTTCTGAACATGTTCACCACCGAGACTCAAGGTTTGGAGGCATTGAGAGCGACCGGCACCATCGGCGTACCGGAGCCGTTGGTGGTTGGAGCGGACGAAACAGAGGCGTTTTTGATAATGGAATACCTCGTCCCTGCCCCGCGTCGGCCTGACTACTGGGAGGTTTTTGGCTACGAGCTCGCGGCGCTTCACCGGGCGGAGTGCGGGTCTTTCTTCGGCTTTCCGACCGATAACTACATCGGCTCCACGCCACAACAAAACGCTCCCATGGACAGTTGGGTAGCGTTCTTCCGTGAGAGGAGGCTTATCCCGCAGATGAAGCTTGCCTGGGGCCTTCTGGACGACCGCTCCCGCAGCAACCTCACCAGCATCACCGACCGCCTCGACGATCTTCTCCCAGAACCTCCCTTTCCCTCCCTCATTCACGGCGACCTTTGGAGTGGCAATGCCGTCTGCGGTCCCGACGGCAAAGCGTGGATTCTGGACCCGGCGGCCTATGTGGGGCACTTTGAGGCGGAACTTGCCATGACCGAGCTTTTCGGCGGCTTCCCGGAGCGCTTTTACCGTGCCTACAACGAGGTCAACCCCATCGACCAAGACTACTCAGACCGCCGCGACCTCTACAACCTTTACCACCTTCTCAACCACCTAAACCTTTTCGGCCTTTCCTACCTTTCCAATGTCTCGACCATCGCAAAACGTTACGCCTGATCTCCCGCTTTTTGCTTATAGTATCACAATTTTTGACTGTGCACCAAAAGACCGCCTTGAATTCAGGGCGGTCTTTTGGCCGTGCTTATTGTTTTTTCAACCATCGTATGGTATAGTTATACGGGAATTTGTATACGCGCTTATCTAAATTTTACTTGTGGGGGCTGGGCCGATGGTCGATATGGAGCTTAAGCTGAATACATGGAAAAACAGATTGCTTGACCTGGGCAAACGCAATCAGCTGCTCAATTACAGAGATAGTCGACTGGGAAATCTCCGTATTCTTAAACCTGGCATATTTGAGCTCTGGGAGAGCTTTGTCCTTCAGGAGGAGCCTCTTGCCTTTCCTCGTGAGGCATACGGCAATGAGGATACGGCTGATGTTGAGACGGTTTCTGAGTATAACGCGCTGCCTGCTGGCAGCCAAATCGCTCTTTTTAGCCAGGACGGTGCCGAGGATCAGATCGCGTTTTTTGGGGACGCGCCGGACGAAAGCGGTGATAAGCTTGATTTGGCAAACGGACCCGGTATCGTGACAAATAAACCCCCGAAGGAGCTGCAAAGGGTTTTACGGAATATACGCGGAAAAGCCAAGACCGTTATGGAGGAGCAGGGCGTCAATGTCCTCTACCTGGCTTTTGGATTTCTGCGTTGGACGGAGGCGCCGCAGTCCCGTGTGACAATGGATTCGCCTCTAATCCTCGTTCCCGTTACGCTCAGCTGGGAGTCCATCATCTCTCCCTTTGTGCTCTCTCCCCGTGAGGATGAGATCGTTCTTAACCCCACGCTGGTCTACAAGATGGAGAATGATTTCGGACTTAAGCTTCCTGAATTTTCGCCTGATGTCAGTATCTCCGAATATTTTTCCGCGGTACAGGAGAAAATTACCCCACAGCGTTGGCAGGTCATCCCGGAGGTGGGCCTCAGCCTTCTTTCCTTCCTGAAAATCAACATGTATCAGGACCTGGAGCGAAACCGTGATACGATCTTGCAAAATCCCGCGATTCGTGCGTTGGCTGGGGACGCGGGGGCGATCGACCATGATGTATCCGGCCTTGATCGGTATGACCATGACGGTCGCGCCTCGCCTCTTGAGACGTTTCAGGTGGTGGATGCCGACTCAAGCCAGCAGGACGCGATCCTCTGTGCCAAGCAGGGCTTCAGCTTTGTCCTTCAAGGCCCTCCCGGCACTGGTAAGAGCCAAACCATTACAAATATTATTGCTGAGAGCCTCGCCGCCGGCAAGAAGGTCCTCTTTGTCTCTGAGAAGATGGCCGCCCTTGAGGTGGTGCACAAGCGCCTTAAGGAGGCCGACCTTGCGGATTTCTGTCTGATTCTTCACAGTCACAAGGCAAATAAGAAAAGCACTCTCGACCAGCTTGGAAGCGTTCTTAAGCTGGCAGGGCAGAAGCTCACTCTGACAGATGAGGCATCACAAAAGCTTGCCCAGCTGACGGTCGACCGCCAAAAGCTGAACGAATATGCCGCCCAGATCTACACCGTTATAGAACCGCTGCACAAAACGATTTACGACGTCAACGGAACGATCGCCAGCCTCCGGGAGCATAAGGATGTGATTTTTCCAATCGTCAATATACGACAGACGACGCCTGCCCGATACCATGAATATGTTCGCGCCCTGACGCAGTTTGAAAACGTGCTTTCGAAGCTCCGCGTTGACCGCAGGAGCAACCCCTGGCGCGGCGCCACGGTGAAATACATAACGAACGACCTGCGCAGTGAGATCCATACCCGCCTGGACGCGTTGATCCCCCAGCTGCCCCCCATAAGCGAGCTCTATGGAGAGATCGGGCGCTCCCTTGACCTCTCGCTTGATCTCTCCTATGCCCACAGGGATGAGAATGTCTCCTTTCTGCGGCAGTCCGCCCGCCTTGCGCGCGTCCCGCTGGCATGGCTTGTTGACAGCGATCCCGGCTTTTTGCGTACCGAAGCGGAGGACGGTGAAAGGGTGCAGAAGGAGCTCCGGCTTTTGCACGAGCGCATAGCCGCGCTTTACGTGAAAATATCGGAGGACGATCCGGACGCGGACTTCTCCTCCTGCGCGCAGCTTGACAGCATAGACGATATCGACGCGCAAATTAACGCAATGGATGCGTACATACGCTCAAGGGATCCCTATACGATTTGGCATACACGTGCCGACAAAGGCACCATTCGTTCTCTTTACGCGTCGCTGGCGGATACAGTCAATGAATACGCCGAAACTGTAAGCGCGGTTTTGGCGGAATACGAGCGGGATATTTTCTCTATCGACTATAACGGCATCTATCTACGCTTTAAGTCTGAATACACCTCCATCTTTAAAGCGCTGAACGGGAAATACCGCGCGGATAAACGTCTCATGCAGGGGTTTCGCCGGACAACAGGCGAAAAGCTGACGGATGAGGAGATTATCAACGTTCTCTCCAAACTTCGCCGCCTGGATGAGCTCAAGGATGGCCTCGTGGGGTTCGAGGGGTCCCTTCGTTCCGCTTTCGGAGGACTGTATCAGGGGATTGGGACCGATCTGACAGCCATAAACGCCAGAGGCCGCGCTTACAGCGCCATGCGCGAATGTATGGACGCCCTGCAAGAGCTCCGAAGCGTCATCGCCGGGGAAGTGGAGAGCTCCCCACGCCTCAGTCACGATTTTGGGGATATGTATCAGGGCTTTGACACGGATTGGCCAGCCGTATCTGCCGCGATCCAATCGGTTTTGTCGTACCATCAGAGCTTTGACCGTATTGCGCTTGCCAACAAGCCGTTTCTTGAAAGGCTCGCCGGGTCCGATGACGTTTGCGCGATGTGTGAACAGTACGCGGATCAGCTGGAGCGCCTTATGCTCGCCTTTTCTCCCGGCTTTGATTGGTTCCTCAGCCATTTCGAGCCCCAGTCTGAGCTTCAAACGCTCCCCGCGCCTCAGCTTGAGGAGCGCTTAAGGGGGTGCAGAGGCGATATTGCCGCCCTTGAGGAATGGATAGATATTTCCGAGGCGAGGAGCGCCTGCCTGGACCTGGGCTTAAGGCCCTACCTTGAGCTCATTGATTCCCTGGAGCTCGAGCCGGACGAGCTGGTTCCGGTTTTTCAAAAGCGCTTTTTCAAGCTTTGGCTCGATCAGGTCCTTCCGGAATTTCCCGCGGTCGCCAGATTTCGCCACCGCGATCATGAGGAGCTGGTCAGGGAATTTTCCAAGCTTGACAAAACACAGCTTGAGATCGCGCGTCTCAACATCCGCTCCCGGCTTATAAACGGCCTTCCGTCCCTGGATCACTTCACCTCCGGTGTTGATGAGGTCAGCATCCTGAAGCGTGAGCTGGGCAAGCAGCGGCGTATCAAGCCGATCCGAGTGCTCTTCCGGGAGATTCCCAACCTGATTTTGGCGCTGAAGCCGTGCCTGATGATGTCCCCTCTGTCTGTGAGCCTGTTTCTTGAGTCGGACGCCTTTCATTTTGATACCGTCATCTTCGACGAGGCGTCGCAGGTTTGTACCGAAAACGCCATTGGCGCCATCTCCCGGGGCAAGCAGGTCATCATCGCCGGCGACCGGCATCAGCTCCCGCCCACTAGCTTCTTCAACACCAAGGTCACCGGGGGTGACTATGACGTGGATGAGGACGAGGAACTGGACGACAGCGCCGGATATGAATCTATCCTTGACGAGGCCGCTCTTTTCCCGAACCGTGAATTGCGCTGGCACTACCGCAGCCGCCACGAGCACCTGATCGCCTATTCCAACGTCAAAATTTATGATAATCAGTTGATCACCTTCCCGTCCAACGTGGACCGGCTCCCGGATGTGGGCGTGGAGTACATCCATGTACCAGGCGGCTTCTACGACCGCGGCGGCAGAAGGGGTAATGTCGTGGAGGCCGCGAAGGTCGCGGAGCTTGTGCTTGACCATTTTCAACGTTTTCCCCATCGTTCCCTTGGCGTTATCGCCTTTGGCGAGGTCCAGCAGATGGCAATCGAGACAGCGCTTCGGAAGCTGAGATTGGAAAACCAGCAGTATGAGCCCTTCTTCCAGGAGGATCGTGCCGAGGCTTTCTTTGTCAAGAGCCTTGAGAACGTGCAGGGCGATGAGCGGGACACCATCATTTTCAGCATCGGCTACGCCAAGGACGCCGCCGGTGTCATGAGGATGAATTTTGGACCGCTCAGTCAAACCGGCGGTGAGCGGCGCCTGAACGTGGCTATGACCCGCGCCAAATACAACGTCAAGCTGGTGGGCTCGATCTTACCCACGGATATAAACACCGACAAGATAAGCTCCGAGGGACCAAAGCTCCTTCGCGGATACATCGACTTTGCCATCAACGGGCCTGTTGTGCTTCAAAATGAGGTCACCGAATCGGAGATCGTATCCCACGATTCGCCATTCGAGGCGTCCGTATACGCTTTCCTGGAGCGCCACGGCTATAAGCTGGCCACGCAGGTCGGGTGCTCCGGCTACCGCATCGACATGGCCGTAAAGCATCCGAGTCTCAGCGGGCGGTACGTGCTTGGTATCGAGTGCGACGGCGCGTCCTACCACTCCGCCAGGACAGCCCGTGAGCGCGACCGCCTCCGACAGGATATTTTGGAAAGCATGGGCTGGCGAATCTACCGCGTCTGGTCCACCGACTGGATCAAGGACCCCGTTTCAGAGGGGAAGCGTCTTTTGGACGCGGTAGAAAAGGCCATCGCCGATTACGCGGAGGCGGTTCCGGAGCCCTCAGGCGAGCCCCAAGACGATGATGGGGCGGGCTCGTCCGATGATCGGTTTGTCAGGATCGAGGATAAGCCGTCAGCCGGTTCGCCGGACAACCCCTACGGATTAAAACCGTATACTTTGCCTGATTACAGGCGGCTTCGCCCTGGCAGGAACGGCGCCTTGCGGCTTACGGACTTTGTGGATTACACGGTCCTGGTGGAGCACCCGATCCATTATGACCTTTTGTGTCAGCGCCTGGCGCCTTATCTCGGGCGGGAAAAGGCAACGTCAGCTGTCCGTCAGCAGATCGACAGCGCCTTGGCCTCCCTTACGACCAGAGTTCAAAAGAAGGGCGATTTTCTCTACCACAGGACCAGAGCCAACATACCGGCGCGTCAGCGCGGCGGCAGGGACATCAAGCTTATCAGTCCCGATGAGCTTGCCGAGGCCATGCTTCTCGTCCTGAAAACCTGCATCGGCACCACCCGCTCCAGCCTCATGGATGAGACGACGCGCGCCTACGGTTTTACCCGCCGCGGCGCCAACATTTCCGCCGCCATGGACGCGGCCTACACGGCCCTCTTATCCTCAGGGAAGATCAGAGAATCCGATGGAAAGACATTTCTCGTTAAATTCCAGTGATATGACTTTGCTGTAAAAACAACTGAAAGGTATTCTATGAAAAAGCTCACGATTTTATTATTCATTTCCGTGTTGCTAATTGCTCTCACGGCCTGTTCCAACGGGGAGACACAAAAGGAAACACCTGCAACAAACAAGGAGGAAAACCAGATGGCCGGGACATTGAAAATGAAAATCGCCGACATGGACGTTTCGGTGGAGTGGGAGGACAACGAGTCCGTTGAAGCGCTCAAGGAACTGGCAAAGGATGAACCCGTCACGGTGCGGATGTCCATGTACGGCGGGTTCGAGCAGGTAGGGGAGCTGGGGACCGAGCTGCCGCGAAACGACACGCAAACCGTGACGAAGTCCGGCGACATCGTGCTCTACTCCGGCGACCAGATCGTGGTGT
>CANRJP010000111.1 GCA_947630975.1 uncultured Clostridia bacterium | reverse complement strand
GGAGAAATATCCAAAAGTACGCCCATACGGCTGGGTATGCCCTTGAAATACCAGATATGGCTTACGGGGGCGGCCAGCTCGATGTGGCCCATCCTTTCGCGGCGAACCTTGGCGCGGGTAACCTCAACGCCGCAGCGGTCGCAGATAACGCCCTTGTGGCGGTTCTTTTTGTACTTGCCGCAATGACATTCCCAGTCCTTCGTGGGTCCGAAAATGCGCTCGCAGTACAGGCCGTCGCGCTCGGGCTTGAGTGTTCTGTAATTTATGGTTTCTGGCTTTTTAACCTCGCCATAGGACCATTCAAGTATTTTTTCGGGAGAGGCTAAACCGATCTGCATTGAATCAAAGGTATTAAAATCCATTATCAAATCCTCCCTTTAAATATCGTCGTCCGAATCGTCGTCCTCGCCGTCGTCCTCGGAGTAGTCGTCAAAATCCACGTAATCGTCCTCATCGTCCTCATCGGTCTTTTTGTCCTCGAGCAGCTCACGCATAAGCTCCTCGGCGGCATCTATCTCGCTGTAGCCGGGGCCGAAGCCGTCGTTGACCTGCTTAAACTCCTCATTATAGGCCTCGATGTTGGGATCGTCCTCATCGTCCGAGCCGAGCTCAACAACGTTGCCGTCGGAGTCAAGGACGTTGACATCCAGCGCAAGAGCCTGAAGCTCCTTTACAAGAACCTTGAAGGATTCGGGGATACCGGGGGCGGGAACATTCTCGCCCTTTACGATGGACTCATAGGTCTTTACGCGGCCCACAACATCGTCGGACTTGACGGTGAGTATCTCCTGAAGAAGATAAGCGGCGCCGTAGGCCTCAAGTGCCCAAACCTCCATTTCGCCGAAGCGCTGGCCGCCGAACTGGGCCTTGCCGCCCAGAGGCTGCTGGGTAACAAGGGAATAAGGGCCGGTGCTGCGGGCGTGGATCTTATCGTCAACAAGGTGGTGAAGCTTGAGGAAGTACATATAACCCACGGTAACGGGGTTGTCAAAGGGTTCGCCGGTGCGACCGTCGTACAGCACAGTTTTGCCGTCCTTGCGAACGCCGGCCTCTTCGAGCAGCTCCATTATATCTCTTTCGTTGGCGCCGTCAAATACGGGGGTCGCCACCTTGAAGCCAAGCTTGCTGGCGGCCATGCCCAAATGGACCTCAAGCACCTGACCGATATTCATTCGGCTGGGTACGCCCAAGGGGTTGAGCACCAGATCAAGGGGCCGTCCGTCGGGCAGGAAAGGCATATCCTCCACGGGCAGTACGCGGGACACAACGCCCTTGTTGCCGTGGCGGCCCGCCATCTTGTCGCCCACGCTTATCTTACGCTTTTGGGCGATATAGATGCGGACAAGCTCGTTCACTCCCGGAGGCAGCTCGTCGTTGTTCTCACGGGTGAACACCTTCACGTCCACGATTATGCCGGCCTCGCCGTGGGGCACGTGCAGCGAGGTGTCCCTCACCTCGCGGGCCTTTTCGCCGAATATGGCACGAAGCAGCCGTTCCTCGGGAGTGAGGTCGGTCTCGCCCTTGGGAGTTACCTTACCCACAAGTATGTCGCCGGGATGCACCTCGGCGCCGATGCGGACTATGCCACGCTCGTCAAGGTTCTTGAGTGCGTCGTCGCCCACGTTGGGAATATCGCGGGTGATCTCCTCGGGGCCCAGCTTGGTATCGCGGGACTCGGATTCGTATTTTTCGATGTGAACGGAAGTGAAAACGTCGTCGCGGACAAGGTTCTCATTGAGAAGAACGGCGTCCTCGTAATTGTAACCTTCCCACGTCATGAAGCCGATGAGCACGTTGCGGCCCAAAGCTATCTCGCCGTTGTCGGTGGCGGGGCCGTCGGCTATAACGTCGCCCTTCGCCACACGTTCGCCGGCGTCCACGATCGGGCGCTGGTTGATGCAGTTGCTCTGGTTGGAGCGCAGGAATTTCAGCAGCTTATAGGTGTGGCGTTCGCCCAAATCGTCCTTTATGATTATCTCGTCGGCGCTGACCTTGTCGACCACGCCGTCCTCGTTGGCCACCACAACAACGCCGGAATCCTTGGCGGCCTTGTACTCCATACCGGTTCCGATAATGGGAGACTGGGGTTTGAGCAGTGGAACCGCCTGACGCTGCATATTTGAGCCCATAAGGGCACGGTTGGCGTCGTCGTTTTCCAAGAAGGGTATCATGGCCGTAGCAACGGAAACCACCTGTTTGGGCGAAACGTCCATATAGTCGATGCTTTCGGCGGGAACCTCCAAAATTTCGCTCTTGTAACGGGCGGAAACCTTGGCGCGGGCAAAGCGCTTGCCTTCGGGAGTCTCCTCAAGAGCCTCGTTGGCCTGGGCGACAATGTAGTTATCCTCCACGTCCGCCGTCATATATTCTATCTCGTCGGTGATTATGCCCTTACCCTTGATTACCTTGCGGTACGGGGCCTCGATAAAGCCGTATTCGTTTATCCGCGCATAGGTGGAAAGGGAACTGATAAGGCCGATGTTGGGGCCTTCGGGCGATTCGATGGGACACATACGTCCGTAGTGGGTGTAGTGTACGTCACGCACCTGGAAACCGGCTCTCTCTCTGGACAGACCGCCGGGGCCCAGGGCGGAAAGCCTACGCTTATGGGTCAGCTCGGCCAAAGGATTGTTCTGATCCATGAACTGGGACAACTGCGAGGAGCCGAAGAATTCCTTGATTGCCGCCACGACAGGCCGTATGTTGATAAGAGACTGGGGTGTCACTATATCAAGCTCCTGAATACTCATTCTCTCACGAACGCCCCTGTCCATGCGGGAAATACCGATGCGGAACTGGTTCTGGAGCAGCTCGCCCACGCTGCGCAGACGGCGGTTGCCCAAATGGTCAATATCGTCGTCGGTGCCTATTCCGTGGGCCAAATTGAGGCAGTAGTTAATGGAAGCATAGATGTCGTCAATGACGATGTGCTTGGGAACAAGCTCGTCAAGACGGTCGTCGGCCACCTTCAGTATCTCGTCTATGTCGCCGCCGCACTCCTGAAGTATCTCGTCCAGAACGGTACGGCAGACCTTCTCGTGGGTGACGGAATAGAGATCGACGCCCGCGTACTTCACGGGATCGACCATATTATTGGAAAATACGGTGACCTTTTTGCCCTCGCCCACGTCAAGGATAACCTTGTTGATGCCCATGTCCTCGATCTGTTGAGCGGCCTCTTTCGTTATCTTGGTGTCGGCCTCCACAATTATCTCTCCGCTGGAGGGGTCGACAACGGGCTCGGCGGCCACCTGTCCGGCAATTCTGGCGGCGATGGCAAGCTTTTTGTTGTATTTGTAACGGCCAACCTTGGCCAGGTCATAGCGCTTTGGGTCAAAGAAAAGATTGGTGAGCAGGGAATTGGCGCTGTCGAACGTCGGCGGCTCGCCGGGGCGGAGCTTCGCGTACACCTCGAAAAGGGCCTTTTCCTGAGTGTCGTTGGTGGAGTCCTTGGAAAGGGTGGCGAGAATTTTCTCGTCCTCTCCGAAGAGCTCGATTATCTCGTGATCTGCCACAAGGCCCAACGCCTTGATGAGTACGGTCACGGGAATTTTGCGGTTGCGGTCGATGCGGACATAGCAGATGTCGTTGCTGTCGGTCTCATACTCCAGCCACGCGCCCCGGTTGGGGATAACGGTGGCGTTGATGAGCTTTTTACCGTCCTTATCGAACTTCTGTTCATAGTATATGCCGGGAGAACGGACAAGCTGCGTTACGATAACGCGCTCGGCGCCGTTGATGACGAAGGTGCCCTGATCGGTCATGAGCGGGAAATCACCCATGAAGATTTCGGACTCCTTTATCTCGCCGGTTTCCTGATTGATAAGCCTCACCCTCACTCTCAGAGGGGCGGCGTAGTTGGCGTCTCTTTCCTTGCACTCGTCGATACTGTACTTTGGATGCTCGTCCAGCCGGTAATCGGTAAATTCCAGCATAAGATTACCGCTGTAGTCCGTTATGGGAGACACATCGCGGAAAACCTCCTTGAGGCCCTCCTTGATGAACCACTCGTAGGAGGATTTCTGGAGGTCGATAAGGTTGGGCATTTCGAGAACCTCGTCGATCTTGGCGAAGGATTTTCGGATATTACGACCCAGCTTAACGTCCTTTATTCTCCCGGACTCTTCCAACTTGGTCAGCTTCAATAAAATCACCTCAATCAAAAAATTTCAATCAATAATTTCATTGTCTGTGACGAGCAACGGTCAACCTACCTGCCGAACCGGTATAGAATGTACCCGTCCGGCACCGGGGATAGAATTATTCCCCTATGGCCGCACAGCCCATAGAATGTGGGCGAGTGCAAAATATTTCAACTGTTGCGACTGTCTTTTACCATATTTTGCCCATGGACAGGCACAAAAACCCATCATGGAGCAGTATATTAATATATCATAATTATGGACAGTTGTCAAGAGTTTTTGTGGAAATTTTTTTAGTTTTATACTAATCCCTGATAAAAACATCACATAGATTTTCGAGGATGATTTGTGCAGGACGAGGCGGACGGGCTGTCGCCCGTCAAGGAGGACAACAATGTCCTGCGCAAATCACACCGAAAAGATTTGGTGCTTTTTATCAGGGATTAAGTATTATTTACACATACCCCCGATAAGTATTACGAAAGCGAGTTTCGTCATACTTATCGGGGGTAATTTTTAATGTGCAGCACATCATTAAAAAGCCCGCGTTTTTTCAGTGAATTAAGAATAATTCCGCCACAAACACCGCCGCCGAGGCTCCCACCGCCACGGTCAGGAGTCCCCGCTTCATAAGAGCCAGCGCAACAGCAACAACAAGACCGGCAAGGGCCGACAGGGGCGATGCCGTGGAGTCGAGGATGTGAGGCACCGTCATTGCCGACAGCACCGCGTATGGGGCGTAGGCCAGCACCGACCGGAGGAAGCGGCTTTTCAGCTTACCCCGCATAAGGGTCAGGGGCGTCATGCGCACAAGATACGTCACCACGGCCATGACCATCGTCGCGGTAAAAACATATCTGCTCATACTTCATCCACCTCCTCGGGATACAGAACCGCGCCCAGCACGGAGGCCGCCACCGTACAGATTATAATAGCCCAGCCCGTGGGTACGGAGGACAGCACCGGCACATATTTCAGCAGACAGGACAGGGCCGCCGCCACCGCCGCCACCACAAGACAGGGATGGCTCTTGCGGCACTGCGGAATAACTATGGCCACGAACATACCGTAAATGGCTATGCCAAGGGCGCTGCAAAGCCGCTCGGGAAGAATGTTGCCCGCCGTGGCGCCCAGCAGCGTCCCAAGCGTCCAGCCCACATATGGCAGGGATATAAGGCCAAGCATATACGGAGTGTCGGGCGCCTTTTCCCGCTGATAAGCCACGGCAAAAATTTCGTCGGTTATGCCGTAGGACACCAGCAGCCTCTCTCCCGTGGACATCTTCGGGTCTATCCGCTGGGACAGGGACAGGCTCATGAGCATATAGCGGAGATTGATGACAAGTGTGGTGACCGCTATCTGAAAATACGCCGCGCCGTCAATGATGAGCTGTGTTCCGGCCAACTGACCGGCGCTGGTCAGGTTTGTCATGGATATGAGCACGGCGCTGAGTGGGTCGATGCCGCCCCCCGCCGCCATGATGCCGTAGGCGAAGGACACGGACAGGTAGCCCAGGGCTATGGGTACGCCGCCGAGAACGCCCTCTTTGAAATCCGAAATCTTCATAAAATACATTCCTCTTAATCAAACTGCAAGGGTCATTGTATCACAAACAAATAAAAATTGCAATACAATATTGCTTTTTTTTGGTTTTTATGGTATCGTATTAGTATAAAACCTTCAGGAGATGATTTTGTGATAAGACAAATTGAAGATATGTTCTTTCTCGAGGGCAAAGGCTTCAGCTACGTCATGCGGGTGAGCCGTGAGGGCTATCTGCTCCACGACTGGTTCGGCAAAAGGATCGCCCCCGTCCCCTATCCCGAGGACGAAAGGGGCTGGTGGTGCGTCCAGACCGAAGGGGAGGACGGAGTCTGCCTCGACGAGCTGCGGCAGGAGTACCCCGGCTACGGCCACACCGACCTGCGCCGCCCGGCGGTGAGCTGCGGCCCAGCGGGACTGGTGCTTAAATATGCCGAACACAAAATAAGCGCCGGTAAGCCGCGCCTTTCCGGACTGCCCTCCGCTCTGGGTGATGGGGCCGAGACCCTGACCGTCACTTTGCGGGACGCCGACATGAAAGTCAGAGTTGATCTGAATTACACGGTTTATGAGGACTACGGCGTCATATGCCGCAGCGCCGTGATAACCAACGAAGGAGAGAGTGAACTCACCCTTGACCGCGCCTATTCCGCTTCAATAGAGCTGCCCCGCCGCGATTTGAACGAGATACACCTTCACGGCTCCTGGGGCAGGGAGCGGCACATAGTTGAAAATCCCCTTGTTCCCGGCGTTGCTGACATTTCCAACGCCCGGGGCGGCAGCGGTCACCAGATAAATCCCTTTATCACCGTCAAAGACCCTGCCGCCACCGAGGAGAGCGGCTTCTGCCTCGGCGTAATGCCGGTGTACAGCGGCAACCACTCCACCGAGATAGAAGTGGACCAGCGGGGGCGGACGAGGATAAATTCGGGCATCAACCCATTTATGTTTGAAAAAAAGCTCCGCCCCGACGAAAGCTTCACCGCTCCGGAATGTCTGTTGGCCGTGGCCGACGGCCTCGGCGAGCTGTCCCGTTCCTTCCACGACTTTATACGCGACCGGATATGCCGCGGCAAATTCGCCCACAGTGAGCGGCCTATCCTTATTAATAACTGGGAGGCCACTTACATGGACTTCGACGAGGAAAAGCTGCTGTCCATTGCAAAGCTGGCCGCCGAACTGGGGATAGAGCTGTTCGTTCTGGACGACGGTTGGTTCGGCAAGCGGAACAACGACCGATGCAGCCTTGGCGACTGGGTGGTAAACCGGGATAAGCTGCCCTCGGGCATAGGCGGACTGGCGAAAAAAATCAACGCCCTCGGCCTGAAATTCGGCCTATGGTTCGAGCCGGAAATGGTAAGCCCCGACAGCGACCTCTACCGCGCCCATCCCGACTGGGCCGTACGCTCCGGCGTGCGGGCGCCGGGTCTGGGCCGCACACAGTTAGTGCTGGATCTTAGTCGCCCCGAGGTGCAGGACTATGTGATAAGCGCCGTCAATTCCGTGCTTGACAGCGCCAACATCGAATATGTAAAGTGGGACATGAACCGCTATATTACCGATATGCCCCGCAAGGGCTTCAATCACGAGTACACCTTGGGTTATTACCGCGTAATGGACGCCATTGTTAGCTCCCACCCGAACGTTCTGTTCGAGGGATGCAGCGCCGGCGGCGGCCGCTTCGACGCGGGAGTGCTCTGCTATATGCCACAGATCTGGACAAGCGACGATACCGACCCCATGGAGCGGGTCTACATTCAGTACGGCACCTCGCTGGCCTATCCCCCTTCCACGATGGGCAGCCACGTCACCGACGGCCCTAATCAGTACACCCGACGGCCTGTTTCCATGAAAACCCGGGGGGACGTGGCTCTCAGCGGCAATTTCGGCTATGAACTGGACATCACGAAGCTGCCGGAGAGCGACCTTGAGGCCATAAAGGCCCAGACCGCCCTGTGCAGGGAGATCCGGGCCACTGTGGAGTACGGGGATTTTTACCGGCTGTCCGACCCCTTCAAAAACAACGTCGGGGGCTGGATGAGCGTGGAAAAGGACAAAAGCCGCGCCTATGTGACTCTGACAAAGATGCTGTTCAGGCCCAACAGCTGGTATACCCACATCCGCCTTAAGGGCTTGGAGCCATCGGCGGAGTATAGGGACAAATTCACCGGCAGAACCTACATGGGCGATATGCTCATGAACCGGGGGCTGCTGGTCAGCTTCCCACACGGGGACTTCGCCACCCTGTCATTCCTGCTCCAACGAAATCATTGAAATTCGACGCCGTACTCTTCAAGATCGTAAAAGTTGCCCACGGTAG
>CANRJP010000110.1 GCA_947630975.1 uncultured Clostridia bacterium | reverse complement strand
ATGGCGGAGATCGTGAAAGCGTATGTCGCGGAGGCCATATTCTTTCAGTGTCCGCTTGAACGTACTTCTCAGCCTTGACGGTTCCGGAACGGCCACCGTGCCGGTAATGATATATTCATTGCTTTTTCCCTTGAGCTTTGACAACAGTTTACATAATTGCAGCGGCAATGGTATTGTCCGCATGGAGCTTTGAGTCTTGGGTGTACCAACGTGAAGCTTTGTCTCGCCCGAATTGTCCGGTATGCGCTGCACCGTTCGGCGAACGGTAATCGTTCCCTCGCCGCTATCGTAGTCTTCCCAGCGGAGACCGCAGACCTCACCGATGCGAAGCCCCGTGTACATGGCCAGCAATATGCCGAGATTAACGGTAGATACCCGCGACATCAGGCATTTTGTGAGCCTCTGCTGCTCTGCGGGGCTTAACATTTTTCTCTCGCGGCGCTCAATTTTCGGGGTTTTGACGTTCCTGATTTTGTTTGGAATCTCGTACTCCTGCTCGCAGAAATTGGCGACGGCTTTTACAATGGCGACAATATCCCGCAGATACTTTTTCGAGATGCCGCCCTTGCCCTTAAGCCGGCCACTTTCGGACTTTTCCCGAATAAAGCGGTTCATCTCGCCGGTGTCAAGCCTGCGCATATCATTATTTGAAAGCTGGGGCAGTATCTGCCTTTTTAATAGGTATTCGTAGTTTATGTAGGTGGACTCCTTGACTCTCGGCTTCACGTCGGCAAGCCACTCGTTTGCCGCCCGGCCAAAGGATATGTATGACGCGGCATGACTGTCCGTCCGCCGTTCGATGAGCTTCTGCTTGACCTCTTTGTAGCTGTGACCGTAGACGGAGATGTACTTTTTTTCGCCCCTGCTTTCGGCGAGAAACCGTCCCTCCCAGCGGCCGTCTTTGCGTTTGTAGATGTTTTCCCCTTTTTTAGGCATAACAATTCTCTCCTTCATGTATTTGAAATTGAGATTATTGTACCACATTTTTGACGGCTTATTTTTTCATTCTTTGAAAAAAATGGTGAAAGTTGGGATTTTCATATAAATTTCCATAAAATTTTAACCTCAATCGCTTGACAAGCCATATTCCTTATGGTATAATATCAAAAGAATTTGTGCTCACGTTTTTTAAAAGGTGCATTATATAGAATTTTTCGTGATAAGATAACGATTTAGTGTAAAAGCACAATAAAAATTAAGATAAAATCTTAAAACAGTTTTTGATATATGTTCTCCGTTTTTTCAAAACATCCACATACAACCGACCGACGAAAAATCAGCCGGTTTTTTTTATTTTTATCGCGGTACAATCCGCACAAATTTTTCATTTAGATAAGTATACCGTATACACATTCTAACAAAGTAAACGCAAGCACAATGTTTATAATCCGGTAATATCACAGGTAGAACTTTTTAATCAATCCCCTCCGGCGTAAACCCTCATGCGCCGGAGGTGTTTTTCTACCGGAAATCAACAATTCAGAATTTCTACGTCAATGCACTTTTCCATTACATAAAAGTTACCTTTCGTTCATTCCGTTGACAATATCCTCGGGCTTCACCGTCATCTCCGCCCATGCGGGAAGAAAACCGCTTTTTATGGCGTTCCTGACAGAGCGGATATTTGACCATGCGGCGCAGTAAAACGGAACCTTTTTCCTCTCGAGTATTTCAACGGCAAGTCTGCTTGTAAGGGCGGACGCTATGCCTTTCCTTCTGTATTCCGGCAGAACGTCAACGCCTATCTGCCACATTCTTTCGCAGTCGGCGGAGCAGCCGGCAAGCCCTATCAGCCCGCCGTCCCCGTAGGCTCCGACGCCAAGCACGTCCAAATGCTTTCTGTCCGCGCACAGGGCGTTGCTCCACTGCGGCAGGTACAGCTCTTGAAAGTCCCGCTGTTCAAGAACCCGTAGCTCATAATCGCATGGCAGCGGACGAAGCGTGTCGGTATCGGGAAGAAAATACTCCGCCATGAAGCAAATTTTATAACCTTTAACTTTAATTCTGTCGCTCAGCCAGTGCATATTCGGCGTTTCAAAAAGGTGATAAAATTCATATCTGCCGATGTATTCCGCCGCTGTTTCCCGAATATCATCTATGGCTGCCGCGACAACATTGCCGCCGTAGGAAACAAAATTCGCCGTTATCGGTTCCTTTAGATATTTCCTCGCCTTATCTCCCATGCGGAACGGAACGGTAACATTCTGCTCCCGCAGAAAGTCCTCCGCCTTGCAGCCGATGTCCTCGGCGGACTGTTCCATCGCCGTGTATAATATTTCTTTTGCAATCATAAATCACTTTCTCCTATTCGGTTACTCTGCCTAAGACCGCCGCGTCGGCCGCCGGCTCGGGGTCGGACGGGCCGTACAGTTCGCCGGTCGGCATTTTTTTCGGTCATGTTGTTCCCTCCAAAGGAATTTTTGCGTTGGATGTTATTATATACCATATTAAAATTGTTGTCAATATCAATTTTTCTTATATTTTAGAAGGGTTCTAAAGTCATTCCCGCCATAATAGCTGCTCTCCACGTTCCGTTGACAGGTTGTATCTTTTAAGTTGCTTGTATTTTTATTTCGTATATGTTACAATAAAGACAAAGAAAAATACGGAGGGAGCAAAATGACTAATTCCATCGGACAAAATATCAAAAGGCTGCGCGGAGAGAGAGGGTTCACTCAGGAAGAGCTTGCGGAGCTAATCAATGTTACTCCGCAGGCCGTCTCGAAGTGGGAAAACGAAAGCGGTCTGCCCGACATTTCGCAGATCATTCCCCTGGCGAGCGCTTTCGGCGTCAGCACGGATATAATCTTTGGTTTAGACATTGCCGACGAAAACGCCGAGGCTCTGAAAATCACAGAGGAGGCCATGGCCTTACAGAAATACGGAGACGCCGCCGGTTATCTTGCGGTTTATGACAGACTGACGGAAGGATTGAAAAAATATCCTTGCAGCATGACGCTTTTGAACAACTGTATGAGGCTGGGGCTTACGCTGTCGCTGCCAAAAAACGGGCGGCTTTACGCGGCGGGCCGGGCGAATAAGATTGCCGCCGAAACAAAGCGCCAGGCCGAGCTGATAATTGCCCATTCAAAATCAGTGTCGGATATCATGGGCGCACGGGAAGCTTTGATACTTCTGTACACAGCGGAAGCGGACTACGGCAGGGCGATCGCCGAGGCGGCGGAATTTCCCGTGCGGACCGACCAGACGCTGTACTCCCATCTTGCCGGTATCTATGCCGACATGGGCGACCGTGACAGGGCCATAACCTATCTTTGCAGCGACATATACTATTCCGTTCAGGGTCTTGAGAATGACGCGGCGAGGCTGGGAAAAGCATATTTTGACGGCGGAAGGTATGAGGAAGCCATAGAGGTGTACGAGGCGGCCTTGGCCATACTTGACGGGGCTTTCGGGGAATATCCCCGGCCTCCCTATCATGACTTTGAGTCGGGCGATCTGTATATTCTGCTTGCCGAAGCGTATCTAAAAGTTGGCGACAACGAAAGCACGATGCGCAGCGTTGAGCGGGCGGTCGGATATTATCTTGAGCTGGCGGCTGTTTGCGACGGGGAAGAAATTGCGCCGGGGCATTTTACCAAATCCCCGCTGATACGGAAAACCGAGGTAACGACCGGCGTAAAAAAGGCGGTAATAAAAAAGAAACTGCTCGAAAAGCTTGAATGTAAGGAAATACAGTCTCTCGCCGAGGAAAACAGATTTAAGGAACTGTGTCGAAGGATACGGAGAATGTGACAGTGGCTTTTATTTTGCCGGACAAGGACGAGACCGCAGGCAATACCGTATGTATTGGCAATTATTACATACCTCACAAAAAGACCGCCGCGAATCGATGATTTCATTAGGGATTAGTAAATACTAATCCCTGATAAAAAGCACCAAATCTTTTCGGTGTGATTTGCGCAGGACATTGTTGTCCTCCTTGATGGGCGACAGCCCGTCTGCGTCGTCCGCCTCGTCCTGCACAAACCATCCTCGAAAATCTATGTGATGTTTTTATCAGGGATTAGTATAAGTGCCAAAATCCTGTACGCAATTACAAAATAGTCATTTTTCGCCATCTCTTTCACCTTTTCTCAAACAAAAAGGCCCGTGCAAAAGCACGAGCTGTTAACTCCATGAATTTAAGGCAGCACTGAAAAAGCGCTGTCTTTGCACAAACCCTCGCCAACTTTGCGATTTTCACTCCATCAATAGCAAAGCAAGTGTTACTGCAATTACATTTGTCTTTCTTTTGCGAATGTCGTCAGCGCCCCGCAGTAACGGCAAAATATGTCCTCTTCGTCAAACACCGCGTCTCTGCATAACTGTGTAGATGGCGACGAGCACTTGTTTGGCTCCTTTTTAAGCTCTATTCCGCACTGCGAACAAAACCGCGCAAGCCCTTTGAACACCCTGCCGCAGCTCGGGCAAATTTTATTAGCCATACGCGTTCCTCCTTTGTCAATCCTCGAACGGTTTCGGACAGTGGGGGTCAAGTTCGCAGCAAAACAGAAGAAGTTCCGAAGAGCTGGGGGAGTTTTCCTTGATGTAGTCAATGATTTCCTGCGTCTTGCCAAGTTTTTTTGCTTTTATGCATACGCCTACTTCAAGGCCCTCGTAGCATCTCGGTATTGTCCTGACCCATTTTAACAGCTCTTGAAATTCTTCCCGCTCAAGCAACGGGACTTTTTTCGTTTCCTTTTTTTCCATTATTCGTCATCCTTATCATAAATATTATAATCACCAAAGCCGTGATTTTCAAATAAATACATCCGATATTCTTCTCCATCTGTGGAAAAGTGGCAGCAAATCGTTTCCCCTTCGTATATGTCGTAATTTGTGCCTATTTCGCTGTATATTTTGGCGTACTATTTTTTCGGGAGCTTTAGCGTCGGGCGGGAAAAATATTCCCCGTTGCGGTCTTTGCGCCGCTCTTTGTAATAGGTTTTGCCGTTCTCCTCGTAGCCATCTTCATCACTGCCGCCACCGGCAAATCTGCCATTCTCATCCCGTGGGTGGTCATCCTCATTCCATCCCTCTTTAATTATGCTCCTTTTTTCAGAAAAAGTAAAGTCTTTTTTTGAATTTTTTAAAAATTTTTTTACTTCCTTCATCACGGCGACAACAGCATCGTCGTGATTGCCGGCCGCCAAAAAGAGCCGCTTGGCGAATTAGAAGCTGAAAACCCGCTGTACACCTTATTGAATATAATTGCGGTACACCCGCACGGTTTTTGTATCGCTGTCAGTAATCACCTCGACCCCGTCGATATAACTTAACACGGGGGCGATTTCGGCGATAAGCTCGCCGTTTTCGGCGTAAAACTCGGCGTTTGTCAGGTTAGAGCCGTCGGGAGTACGTATTGCCGTCTCGCCGCAAACAATGACCGCACCGCTGTCAGCAAGGGTAAGCATGGGCAGGGAGAAGCTCTCAAGCTCCTCCGGCAGCTCACCCTCGGTCTGATAAGCGTAGTCCGCGCCCAAAGCGTCCAGCACGGGCCGAAGCTCACAGAGCACGCCGCTGCCGGAGTCGGGACGGTAGGCCGGAACGGTGAACTTAACCTCACTGCCGTTAACAATAACCCGGTAAACGTCCCTTGACCGGGACTTCGTCAGCGTCCACTTCTGTACGTCGGAGCCGTCGGGCTTTTTCTGCGCCGCTGTATCGCCCTCTGCCGCCATGTACAGGCCGGAGCTTTTTGAAATTAAATTTTCGCCGTCGAGAGTCCAC
The DNA here is from genome assembly GCA_947630975.1 of uncultured Clostridia bacterium. Classification (GTDB taxonomy): domain Bacteria; phylum Bacillota; class Clostridia; order UMGS1883; family UMGS1883; genus JAFLUQ01. Next base: position 2,315 of record CANRJP010000110.1, on the reverse strand, counting down.
TTCTGGTTGTCGCCGGAATTGGAGCCGTAAACTATGAGGCGTATACCTTCCTCCTTTGAACGGCCCGGCACGTCCACGCAAAGGCCGGTACGGACGTTTTTCAGCGAATAGGCTCCGCCGCCCATGGGTACAAGGATCCAGACGTCGGCGGCGTCGGAGAGGACAAGCTCGCCGTTTTGTTCGGCAAGGTACTTGCCGGTTCCGGCGTTTTGAACGGTGTAGCTTTCGGCCTGAACGGTCTTTCTTCCAGGGGCGTTAGCCACGTTTTCGGCCACCAGCCGGTCAAAGAGAGTTTCGGGGGCCTTATAAGGCTCGTTCTTCCCATAGCTCTGCTGGGGCGCGGCCATTAGACCGTCACTAAGGCTCACCGGGACGGAAATTACTTCAATAAAAGTGTCGGGCAGACCTTCCATATGAGCGGTGAGCCTGAAGCTTCCGGCATTCCGCGAAGCACGGACGAACACCCGATTTACCCCGCACTCGGCGTAACAGTAGTTTTTGCCTATCACGCTGTTCTCCCCGTAAAGGCCGGAGTTGTAGCCGCCCAAAAACTCTCCCTCGCCCTCGAAGTCAAAGGTTATTTTGTCGTAATTCGTGGGGCAGACGCTGCCGTTTTCGTCCGTCACTTCAACGTCGATATAGCATATGTCGCTGCCGTCGGCCCGCAGCCCCTCCGGCCCGGTAACGGGAGTCAGACGCAGGGCGGCGGGTTCGCCGGCGGTGGTTATGCGGTCATGGGCGACGATCTTCCCGTCGGAGCTGTAACCCACGGCGCTCACCTCGCCGCTTTGGGTCACGTCTATGCCGGGAAACTCAAATACGAAAGTGTCTCTCGGCTCCTCACAGACGCCCGCGAGAGCGCCGTTGACATACAATTCCACCTTGGCAACAAGCATTGAGCCTATGACGTAAACGGTCTTATTTGTCGGGTCACGGCGAAGGACGTTGTCGGTGTATTCCCAATATGTGCCGTTCCAGACCTTTTCACGGTAGTTGTAGTTTTCAAGGGTATCGGCGGGGTAGTTCCAGTGGCCCACAATGTGGAGGGCCGCTCCCTCGGACTGCATGGCGGCCACGGCGTTGAAGCTCTCCTTCTTTATCCTTACCGGATCCACACGGCCCGAGGTGCGGCAGTTTTCGCTGCCGGAATTACGCCCGTGCATATTGGAATCGCTCCACACCATCATGGCGGCGGCACTGTAATAGTTGTTTCCGGTGCTGCCGCCCACGCGGTTGTTGTAAAAGTAGGCGTAGCCGTCGCCCTCGCCGCTGAGTGCCACGCACATATCCTCCTGAGTCTCGTCCCACACGTCGTAGCCGTCGGTCTTTTTGGCTCCGTCGCCAAGCCACTTGTTCTCATAGTCGTACCGAGGGGGCGAAAAGTCGTCCCAAACACGGCGGGGAGCCTCATCCCGCTTATACTCGGTCTCCACAATGGGGATGTACTTGCCTATGGCCGCCATGCTCCCCCGGGCGTCGGCGTCATAGCGGTAAATCATGGTGCCCGCCCACTCGGCCTCGGCTATCTGATCCCTTGAGGTAATGCTTCGGCAGCCCATGAACCGGCCTCCGTCAGGGTCGAGAAGCTTTTTCATTTCCGTCATTTCCCGCATATGCTCGGCTGTTATGGCGGCATTGCCGGCCTCGTAAAATATCACCGAGGGGGAGTTGCGGAAATAGATTATGGCGTCACGCATGGCCTCCACCCGCTGATTCCAGCAGCGGCCGGTCTGATCACCCTCCTTGTCACCGGCGGGGCAGACGGACACAACGCCGTACTTGTCGCCGGAGCGAATGGCGCCCGGCTTGGGGCTGACGTGCATCCAACGGATGAAATCCGCTCCGCTCTCCCGCACAAGCTTCATGTCGTAATCCGTCAGCCAGTCGTTGGCAACGCCGATCACCGCCCATTCGTCGGTGGAGCGCTGGGCGTAGCCCCGAAGATAGGTGCTCTTGCCGTTTATCAAAAGGCCGCCGTTATTTATGTCGTACTCCACGCTTCGGAAGCCGGTGGTTGTTTTCCGCACATCCAAGGCCTCACCGTTCACCTTAAGGACGGTGTAAACGTCGTAAAGGTACGGATCGTCGGGACTCCAGAAGCGGAGGCCGCCGACATTGGACGAGGCGTTGATATATGTGACGTCCACTGTGTCGGCGTTGGTCGGCGCGGGATTTTCGCTGTAAGCGTCCGCCGGTACGACCGAGGCGAAAACCGCTCCTGCGTCCGTTGCGGCGGGAACGCTGACCGTATCCGACGTAAACCGTGACAAAACCCTGTCCCCGTCGGCGAGGGTAACCTCAAGCTGCACGGACTC
>CANRJP010000109.1 GCA_947630975.1 uncultured Clostridia bacterium | reverse complement strand
GCATACTTCCATGTCAGGGGGAAGTAGGTGATGTCACGGAAGTTGAGTATGGGATACTGCTCCTTCTCGTTGTTGATGAAATGGTCGGTGCGGATGTCGTTGGCCGCTATCTTGTACTCGGGAATGACCGCCGTATAACGGCCGCTTTTGCCGGAACCGGCGTCATAGTCGGGTATTAGCTCCGGCTCACGGTCAACGGTGTTGCCGATGAAGAACACCTGCTCGCCGTTTGGGCGCCTGTCGAACCGGGTCTTAAGGCCCATGAAGCGGGTCAGGTTCCAGGTCATGGGAACATAGGTTATGTCCCGGTAAATTATGAGTGGGTACTCGCTGTTTCGGTTGTCCATCTTCTCCCCGTTGAGGAAAACGTCAAAGTCGGGGATCGAAACGGTCACGTTCTGTGCAGCCGAGACGCTTGCGGCGGGAATAAGGGACAGAGCCACGGAGGCCGCCGCCAGCAAAGACATGAGTTTTTTCGCTTTTTTCATTACAGTCATCCTTTCTGTTGAAAATACGGTGAAATATTTTTTCTCGCAGAGCTATCTCTTCACTCTACATAGTATAGACGTAAAAAGTTTCAAAAAAGTTCCCAAAATTTTTAATTTTTTTAAAATTTTTTCATTTTTTTTACAAAGATATTAAAAGTTTTTTTCATCTGACAAGAGCTTGTAAAAAACTGACTATGTAATCTGGAGGCACGGGGGCCGGTCGAAAAAATCGTGCAGAACGGACGAAAATCAGCTCTCGCAGGCGGCGCCGCGAAGCGGCGTGTAAACAGGCGAATGCCTGCCGCCGAGAAAGCCCTCCCGACGGCGTACATAGGTACGCCGAGGGTGATTTTCGTTCGTAGTTCAAGGGCTTAAAAATGAGAAAATTCGCTCGTTAGGGCGAATTTTCTACATTAGTTTATTATTTGTTTATGTCGATTAAATTGTTTAATGCTTAAATATAACTTAAATAAGGACATTCAGCCCTTGAACGGTCTGCGCCATTTTTTCGGTTCAAATTTTTACGGTGCGGACGCCCTCACTGTCAAACCAATATACCTGCCCGTCCCAAATAAAGGCGTCGTTCACCTCTCCGTCGCCGAACTCGACCCTCAAATCGGCGAACTCCTTTTCCTCGCCGCCCACCGAATACTCGGTCACGATGCCGTCGGTGTATATGACATAAACCTTGCCGTCTTGGACAAAGGCGTCGGCCACGGGGGCGCGGTCAAAGACGGCCTCCTCCGTTCCGCCGCATTCCAGCCGACAGCCGTCGCCGCCGTTGAGCAGGAAGTGAACGGTCTCGCCGCCGTCTCCGGTCTCAATGGCGCCGACAACGCCGTCCGGCATGGGGAAGGCGTCGATGTAACCGTTGTAGTTATAGTTGACTCCTCCGTTAAATTCGTCGCGTTTGATGTAATCCCGATTGAGACGGAGGTATACTCCGGTGTCCGTCACCGCTATGCCGTTGACGGTTTTTGTGCCGGCGCCGTAATCGCGCCGGATCTCGCCGAGATAAGCGGCGGTGAAATTCATGTCGCCCATATCCTGTATTACGAACATATCCTCCTGATGTTCCAGATCGTTGGCGGAATAACGGCCCACGAACTGAAATCCGTCCTCGCCGCAGGATATTAGCTTTTCCGGTATAAAGCCGGAATAGACAATGCTGTCGCCGCCGATGTTGTTGACCTCCAGCTCCGCCTCGGCCAGGGCCTGACGGTCAAATACGGTGTCGAGCTTTTTGTCGCCCGAAAGAGCGTAGCTCGTAAGCTCGCCGTCGGCGAGGATGAACAAAGTCCCGGCCTTGTCGAGCGCCATCGAAACTATGTTCTTTTTGGACACCTCGTTCAGCACCGTCGGCGAACCTACGGAAATTTTGCAGCCGGAAAGGGAGAGGGTCAGGATAAGCGCAAATACCAGAAGTACATTTAATTTATTTTTCATAAGAACCTCCGTATAAATGAGGAGCTGACGCACAAGGTTTATTATTCCACTAATTCCGACTTAGCTTCTGTAGTCCGCGTTGATGCTCACATACTCGTGGGTAAGGTCACAGCCCCATGCCGTCGCCCTGGCGTCGCCGTCGTGAACGTCGATAAGGGCGGTCACCTTGTCCGCCGACAGAATTTCTTTGGCGGTATCCTCGCTGTAATCGGCGGCTATGCCGTTTTCCACTATGGTAAGGCGTCCGTTGGCGCTTTCAAAAACTATGTCCACCGCGTCGGGGTCAAATTCGGCCCCGCTGTAGCCCATGGCGCAGAGAATACGGCCCCAATTGGCGTCACGGCCATAAATGGCGGCCTTTGTCAGGCTGCTTGTGACTACGCTTTTAGCCAGCGTCCGGGCGCTTTCCCGGTCGGCGGCGTGATTTACGGTCACTTCAAAGAGCTTTGTGGCCCCCTCTCCGTCCTCGGCTATGCGCATTGAAAGGAATTTCAGCATTTCATAGAGGGCGGCGCGGAAAACCCCGTGGTCTTTTTCGGACAGCGGCCCGTTGCCGGCCATGCCGTTAGCCATTATCAGCACGGTGTCGTTGGTGCTGGTGTCGCCGTCCACGGAGATCATGTTGAAGGTCTCGTCGGCAATCTGGGCCAGTATCTCCTGAAGGAGGGCACGCTCCACGGCGGCGTCGGTGGTGATATAGCAGAGCATGGTGCCCAAATTCGGGTGTATCATGCCGCTGCCCTTGCACATTCCGCCCATGCGGCAGGTCTTGCCGCCCAGCTCGAACTCCAGAGCGTACTTTTTTGGACGGGTGTCGGTGGTCATGATGGCCTCGGCGGCCAGAGCGTCGGCTTCGGGTCCGTTTTTCAGCTCGGGGACAAGAGCCTTGACCCCTTCCTCAATTTTGTCCATGGGGAGCCGTCCGCCTATCACTCCGGTGGAGCCCAGCAATATCTCTCCCGGCTCAAGGCCCAGCAGCGAGGCGGCGAGGGTGGCCGTGGCGCGGCAGTCCTTATCCCCCTGTTCGCCGGTGCAGGCGTTGGCGAAGCCGGTGTTTACCACCACGGCTCCCGCCTTTCCCCCGGCGGCGACTATGTTTTTATCCCATTTCACCGGGGCGGCCTTCACCAGATTTTTGGTGAACACTCCGGCCAGGTCGGCCTTTTGTTCGGTGTATATCATGGCCATGTCCCGGTTGGTCTTGCCGGGCTTTATCCCCGCCCGAAGACCCCAGGCGGAAAAGCCCCGAGGGGCGGTTATGCCGCCGTCGATTATGCGTATATCGTTCATACAAATTTTCTCCTTTGAATAGGATAAGTTCCCTAATCGAGAAAGCCCTTGGCCGCCAAAAGCTCGGCCATGAGCACGGCGCCGCCGGCCGCTCCTCTCAGGGTATTGTGGCTCAGGCCGACGAACTTATAGTCGTACTGGCTGTCCTCCCGGAGACGGCCCACGCTTACGGCCATGCCGCCCTCGAGGTCGCGGTCCAAACGGGCCTGGGGCCTGTCTGCCTCCTCAAAGTAGTGAATGAACTGTTTGGGGGCGTGGGGCAGATTAAGGGCCTGAGGCTCGCCGCTGAATGCCGCCCAGTCGGCCTTTATCTGCTCGACGGTGGGTTTATTTTTAAATTTAACGAACACGGCGGCGGTGTGGCCGTCGGACACCGGCACCCGCAGGCACTGGGTCGTGATGGATATGTCGTCGCAGTCCACGATCTTCCCGTCGACCACCTTGCCCCAGACCTTCAAGGGCTCCAGCTCGGACTTCTCCTCCTCGCCGCCGATATAGGGGATGAGGTTGTCGACCATTTCCGGCCAGGTCTCAAAGGTCTTTCCCGCACCGGAAATAGCCTGATATGTGGTGGCCAGCACCTTTTCCACTCCGTACTTGAGCAGGGGATGCAGGGCGGGAACGTAGCTCTGTATGGAGCAGTTGGATTTTACGGCGATGAAGCCCCGCTTTGTGCCGAGCCTCGCCCTTTGGGCGGCGATGACCTCGGTGTGCTCGGGGTTGATTTCGGGTATTATCATGGGCACGTCGGGAGTGTGGCGGTGCGCGGAGTTGTTTGACATTACCGGGCACTCGGCCTTGGCGTACCGCTCCTCGAGGGCGCGTATCTCGTCCTTTTTCATATCCACGGCGCAGAACACAAAATCAACCGTGGAAGCGATTTTTTCCACGTCGGCCGCGGCGTCCATGACAATCATATCGGCGACGGAGGCGGGAATATCGGTTTTCATGGCCCACTTGGAGCCCACGGCTTCCTTATAGGGCTTGCCGGCGCTTCTGGGAGAGGCGGCCAGAGCCGTTATTTTGAACCACGGGTGGTCGTGGAGCAGGGTTATAAATCTTTGTCCAACCATGCCGGTAGCGCCGATTATTCCGATTTTGTATGTGCTTTTCATTGATAGGTCTCCTTTATTGATTATTTTCCTTTTACCATAATATTATTCAAAACGGGGCGCGGTACGGCGCCCGAAACATTCATTTCAGCATTTCCTCCAAATCTCTCACGGCCTGTTCGTGACTCCTCACAAGAATGGCGTTCAGTCCCAGTTCCCTTGCGGCAGCGGTATTTTCCGGCAGGTCGTCGAGAAAAACGGCGTTTTCGGGAATGATGGAGTATTTGTCTATCAGGTGCCGGTAAATTTCGGGCCGGGGCTTGATCTTGTTTACGGTATATGAAATTACCGCCCCGTCGACGTGGCGCAGAAAGCGGAAGTGATCCTTGGCGTAAGTGAACATGGTTCTGCCGTAGTTGGAAAGTATGTATACCTTATAGCCCCGGTTTTTAAGAGCCTTGACCCATTCCTCGGCGAAACCGTACTCCGTGACGGAATACTGCCAGCGGGTAAAGATCTCTTCGATCTCGGCCTTTAGCTCCGGATCGTTGGCCACAAAGGCGTCGATGAGTTCGCTGTCGGTTTTAAATCCCAGGTCCACCTGGGGCCAGTCCTTGCTTTGGAACACAGCCGAGGCTATGCGGCGGTTTATCTCCTCGCCGTAGCCGAAGCTCCGGACAAATCCCGCCCAGTCAAAGCCGGCAAGCACGTTGCCTATATCAAAAATCACTGTGTCAATGGCCATGAATTCAATCCTTTCCCGCTTTTATGCGGCGCTTTATCTTTACCGCCAAAGCGGCCAGCGCGAATATGAGCAAAACGGCGAGTATGCTGAGACCAAAGCCGAGAGCGTCGTAGACCACGTCCAAGGGCTTGCCCTCGCGGCTGTCTATAAATCTTTGGTGGAACTCGTCGGCGCAGGCATATATCAGGCAGAAGTCAAAGGCCAGCGCGGCCGCCGTCAAAAAGCGGTCTAAAAGCCCCTTCGGCCGGGATTTGACCCTGATGAATTTTTCCCACCACAGAAATTCCACGGCGCCCAAAAGAGCGAACAGATAAAAGTGACCCCATTTCCGCCCTTCCAGCCGGAAATGTGTTCCGCCGTCCGTCTGGGAACCGTCGAGAGATATTACGGGAGTAAATACGTCCAGTCCGTGCTCCTTAACGCCGTCAAGGACGGATTTGCTCAGTTCGTATGATTTGGCGCCCTCCTGCTGGGAAAAACAGAATATGGCCGTCATCACGGCAAGAGCCGCGAGACCGTAAATGAGGAGAGGGATGCTATCCCTGACATTTTTCTTCATATCCTCAATCACTTCCCCTGCAAAACCGTACTGATTTTTATGCCCCGTCAGTTGTTTGCAACCGCCTCTTCAGCCTCGTCGGCCTCGTCATAAAGGTTTTTGGCGGAAATTATTTCGTTGAAATAGCCAAGCTCACTCATTCTGTCATAAGTAACATACGCCAACAGCCGCGTACCGTTATCATTGAGGTGTATGCCGTCCGCCTTGAGCAGACTGGGCGGTATTCGGCCCTCGTTCATTGCCTCGCGGTCAAAGCCCGTTATTTCCAGCTCCAGGCTGGGCAGGCCTTTGGTGGACATATATTCCCTGATGTTGATATATTTGTCGCCGTGAGCGGCGGTCATAGCGGCTTCCAGTGCGCTCATCTGCTCACGGTTGCCGGTGGTGGCTCCGACGACGATATAGCGGTCGTGCTCGGCGATATACTGCCGCTGGACGGCAATCATGTTTTCCGGATCGTCAAGGGATATTTCCCCGCCCAAAAAAATTATCGGGAGATAAGAGGCGTAAGCGGAAACGTTCGGAGATTTGCGGACATCCACGGCAACGGTGGCCGGGTTGCAGACCTCGCTGCGTATAAGAGAGGCAACCGTTGTGCGAAATTCCATACCGCCGCCGGTGTCCTCCATAAGACCGTCGCTGTAAAAAGCCACTCCGGGCAAATATGTTTCGGCCGCGTTGAGATAGTCGAGGTGAGCGGCCTCGCGCCGGGCGGCAAGAGCCTCTTTTTTCGCATTCAGTTCCGCCTGACGCCGCTCCCTCTCCGGCAGTACCCGCTGATACACCTCGTAGTTATACTGCTGTTCAAGCTTCTCGTGTACGTAAATTCCCACGATAGCGGCGGAAAATACTATGCAGAGCGCAATGGCGATAATGTTGTGCTTTCCGAACATTTATCTTACCTCCCGTCGGGCCTTTTGCCCGTTCATCAATAAGCCTTGCCCCAATAGACCATGGTTTTGGCGGGCCGTCCGCAGCAGACGCAGTTGTCGTCTATATGCTCCTGCTCAAAGGGCATACACCGGGCAGTGGCGCCGGTCTCGGCCTTGATTTTATCCTCGCAGGCCTCGTCGCCGCACCACATTCCGCGGATAAAGCCGGGTTTATTCTCGGCGATATCCTTAAATTCCTCATAATCATGGGCGTCAAAGGTACATTCCTCACGGTGAGCCAGAGCCTTATTGTAAAGGGACTGCTGAATGTCCTCCAAAACCTCGGCGATCTTACCCTCCAACTCGTCAAGGGAAACGAATATCTTTTCTCTGGTGTCGCGGCGCACAAGCACGCAACTGTTTTTCTCGATGTCCTTGGGCCCTATCTCAAGGCGAAGGGGCACGCCCTTCATCTCGTATTCACTGAACTTCCAGCCGGGGTTCTTGTCGCTGTCGTCCAGGCGTACCCGGAACTTTTCGCCCAGAGCGGCCTGAAGCTCCCGCGCCTTGTCCAGTACGCCCTCCTTGTGCATAGCGATGGGTATTATCATCAACTGAATGGGGGCGATACGGGGCGGCAGCACGAGGCCGCTGTTGTCGCCGTGAACCATGATGAGTGCCCCTATCATGCGGGTGGTGAAGCCCCATGAGGTCTGATGAACATACTGAAGAGTGTTGTTCTTGTCTGTGTACTGTATGCCGAAAGCCCGGGCGAAGCCGTCGCCGAAGTTGTGGCTTGTTCCGCTCTGGAGGGCCTTGCCGTCGTGCATAAGGCTCTCGATGGTGTAGGTGGCCACCGCGCCGGCGAATTTTTCCTTATCGGTCTTGCGGCCCTTTACCACGGGGATGGCCAGATATTTCTCACAGAAGTCGGCGTAGACGTTCAGCATACGCTCGGTCTCGGCCTGAGCCTCCTCCGCCGTGGCGTGGGCGGTGTGACCCTCCTGCCAGAGAAATTCCATGGTTCTCAGGAAGGGGCGGGTGGTCTTTTCCCAGCGGACGACGCTGCACCACTGGTTGTAGAGCTTGGGCAGGTCGCGGTGGGAGTGTATTATATTTTTATAGTGGTCGCAGAACAGGGTCTCGCTGGTGGGCCGGACGCAGAGCCGTTCCTGAAGCTTTTCGTTGCCGCCCACGGTGACCCAGGCCACCTCGGGGGCGAAGCCCTCCACATGATCCTTCTCCTTCTGGAGCAGACTTTCGGGAATGAACATGGGCATATACACGTTTTCGTGGCCGGTGGCCTTGAACATCCCGTCCAGTGTTTTTTGAATGTTTTCCCAGATGGCGTAGGCGTAGGGTCTTATCACGCAGCAGCCCCGGACGGAGGCGTACTCGATGAGATCGGCCTTGGTGACGATATCGGTATACCATCGGGTGAAGTCCACGTCCATGGGCGTGATCTCCTCAACAAATCTTTTTTCTTCAGCCATCAAAATCAGCTCCTGTAAATTATTCATGTTGTTCATATAATTTTACCACGTTTTGACGAGGTTGTCAAGATATATTTTGCCGCCGGATGTAGGTTTACTGTATGTAGTAAAATGATATGAACCAAAAAGATGAGAAATTCAACCAAAGGTATGGTATAATTGAGTTACCACACT
>CANRJP010000108.1 GCA_947630975.1 uncultured Clostridia bacterium | reverse complement strand
GCCGCCTGCGAGAGCTGATTTTCGTCCGTTCTGCACGATTTTTTCGGCCGGCTCCCGTGCCTCTAAATTACAGAGCGATTTTTTTACAGGCTCCTTTTTCTTATTCCGTCAACTTAAATCACATTCACCACTATTGCCGCGGCTCCGGCCAGCACCGCCACGGCGGCGGTTATGGCAAAGGGAAGAAAGTCCAGATTGCCGTCACTGTAATTGCGTCCCCGCCGTGGCGCGGGAGAGGAGGACGGAAAAATATACTCCTCCACTATCCGCTCCGCCTCGTATACGGCGCTGGAACATTCGTCACAGTCGTCCTTCAACAGAAAAACCGCCTGCTCAAAATTGGGCGAATTCAGATTTTTAAGGACGATAACCCTTCGCTCTTTGCTTTTCAAGCCTGTTTCCTCCTCTTTATACTTGCCGCTATGACCGTCATGTCGTCCTGGGGGACGCCGCTGGAGCGGTCTCTCGCGCGGTTGAGAATTTCCGAGGCCAGCTTTTGGGGCGTGGCCAGACCGCCGTGCTCGATCAGCTCCTTTATCCACCGGCTTTCTCCGTCGCCGGAAAGTGCTACGCCGTCGCTGATGAGCACGAGAGTGCTCTCGTCGCTTAAACTTCTTTCGTAGCATTCGGCGCCGCTCTCCGCTCCGGAGCCTATGGGCAGGCCGCCGGGGGCCAGAACCTCGGCGCCGCCGTCACGGCTCATATATGTGGCGGCGGTGCCGCACTTGTAAAATTTTACGCTGCCGCCCAGCTCCGCCACACACAGATCGATGGCGGTATAGCTGCCGCCGCCGCTGCCGAGTATCAGTGAGTTTGTCAGGTTTATGGCGTCCTCGGCGCTCATGCCCGCCTCCAGCAGGGAGATAAGCAGCGTGGCGCATATTCGGCTCTCACGGGCGGCCTCGTCGCCGCTGCCGCAGCCGTCGCAGAGGGTCATGGCAAAGGTGTTGCGGTCCAGCAGGCAGCAGGTGGAAAAATCCCCGCTGACGCGGCGGTTTTCCTTGACTGCCGAGGCGGCGGCCGCCTCAACGTTGAATTCCGGAGCCACAACGTAGTGACAGCGGCAGCTCCCGCAGCTTTTGAGACCGGTTTTCGCGAAGCACAGACCGGTGGCCTCTTCCAGGATTTTCGGCACAAGATCCTCACACTGGCCCAAACCTCCGCAGTCGCTGAGGGTCATTCTTATTTCGGTATCCTCGCCGCTGCCGGTGACGTATATGTCCCGAACATCCACTCCCTTTCGGCGCAGACGCGAGCGTATGTCGTCCGCCAGCAGCTCGTCACAGAGCGAAAGCTCGCCGCCCTTTTCCGCCAGGGAGCCAAGTATCCCGTTGATGCCGGCGAAGCCCGTGCAAAGGGTGGCTTGCAGCTCCCGACGCCGGTCGCTCCACACCCGGTCGCACATATAAAGGTCGTGCATCTTGCCGAATTCGACTGTGAAAACGTCGGGTCTGATGCAGTGGGCTGGGGCCAGCTCCGGGCCGGGCTTGCCGCCCGCCTCTATGACTTTAGCCATTTTATCCATGGACTGGCGCGTGTTTTTCTCGTCCTTGCCCCAGCAGTATTTTCTCAGACCGCAGCGGCTGCACACCCTGCGGTGGGTGCGGCTGTACAGATTTTCTTTCAGGGCCTCGTCGTCGGCGGACTTTGTGGCCGAAAGGGAACGCATGGCGGTTTCGGCGGAGTACAGTGCGCGGCTCAGCAGCATGAGCCGATCCCGCAGAATGACGCCCTCCTCCGTCGCCGCCCCGACCGTGGAATTTATGACATTGAAAAATTTTTTCGGTATCAGGAACAGCAGTGCCGAGGCCGCCAGCGAGCAGGACAAATTTATGAGCACCTCGGACGAGCCGTTAGCCAGAACCGTCACCACGGCGTTGGTTAAAATGAAGCCCAAACAGGCGGCGCCCTTGCCTTTTTTCCCCAGATACCCCGCCGCTATGCCGCTTATGGCGAAGGACGCGGGACTGGCGTCCACCCGCCCCCGGCTCAGGGCGCATATGAGGCCCATCACGGCTCCGGCGGCCCCGCCGTGGAGGCTGCCGAAGCGGATTGCGTAAATCAAAACCAAAAGCACACAGGCGCTTTCGCCTATGTCAAGACTGCCGAATATCCTTATTCCGCACAGGCCGCTGACACAGCCGCCGAAGAGCAGGGCGAAGCACAGGGTTTCCTCTCCGGTGAGGGTGCGGCGCAGGTGAAGGGTGGAGCAAAGGGGCAGAGCCTTTCCAAAGGCCATAGCCGCCACGTAGACCGTGGCCGACTCCGCCAGCAGCACTATGCAGTCGTACAACAGGGGATAGCCGCCCACCGTCATGCTTATAAAAAGTAAGAACAGCCCCACCGCCGGTGTGATTATGGCCGCGAGAGCGGCTCCCTGCCCTCTGGAAAAGAAGGGCAGCTTGCCTTTCTTTATTCCCGGCCACACGGCCATGAACACCGCCGCCGAGAATATGTAGCGGCCAAGCTCTATCAGCTGTGCTCCGCCCAGAAGCAGCCCCAGCGCTCCGCCCAAAGCCGCCAGGGGGTGGCCCCCCACGGCGGCGAAAAACGCAAATCCGAACGGGTGGCTGCCTCCCACTCCCTCCGCTCTTGAAAGCAGCAGGGCCATGACCGCCATTCCCAGCCCGGGGACGGCTTTTGTCCAAAGCTCCGCCGCCTTTTTTATCACAGAGGTATTTTTCGTTTTTTCTTTCATTAGTTATCACTCCTCACAACGATTATACCTCCTCAAGCGGGGATAATAATGTCGAAAGGGCGTATGCGGACGCTAAAATTTTGCGACGTTTTGGGATAAATTTTGCAGAAATGGAAATAAAAGGATATTCTTCATTAAATAAAAGGAAGTCATATCGCCCTGTCCGCCATTAATGCGGGCTTAGATTACTGTTTTATTACAATTTTAAAAAATTTTTGAAAAAAGTATTGACAATGTTTAAAAGATGGTGTATTATTAGAATAGATTTTAGAGGAGAAAGGATGTAATCACAAAATGAAAATGTTCAAGAAAATCACGTCTGCGGCTCTTGCCGCGGCAATGATGTTGACATCCGGCGCCGCTTTTGCCGCTTTTGGGGATGTTGATATCAAAAACACCGACAGAGAATCTGTGGCAATCAATGTTGTAACCGGCAACGCCAACTTTGCGTCTCAGCGTTCCTTCTACACCAACGGCTCCGAGGAACAAAAACCTTCCGTAGAATTTAAAAACGTTGCTCTGAGGGATATGTGGAAGCTCTACTGGGGTCTTGACAATTTAACCAACAGTTGGCCCGATGCAAGAAGAGGCGAAAAGGCTTTTGCTACCGTTAACGTTACTGAGGCTACCGATTGGAGCATTAACCTTCCTTTCGTTCCCGGCAACAGAGTAAGCATTATGTGGGGTTATGATGTTCCCGATCAGGCCGGCCAGAATTTCGCTCCCGACGCCTACCTTGATCAGCAGCAGGATTTCCTTGTAAACGGTCATGTTACTCATGCCGAGGCTGCTCAGTTCGTGCTCAATATGATCACCGCTGACTATGGCTATGACGCTCTTGCTACCGCCGTTGAGCGCGGTATCGTCGACAGCAGCTTTGCCGCTGTTCCCAGCGCTCTGCTTACCAATGACGAGGCTATTGAGATGGTAGTCAACGCTCTTGGTTATAAGGGTACGCCCGCCGGTGATGACGGTCTTGGTATCCTTGACGGTGTTGTAACCGGCGGTGAGCCCACGACCCGTTCCAACTTGGCTGTCCTTATCTACAATTCCATCTTTGTAGGTCTTGGCCCCAATTTCGCCGATGACAGCACTCACGTAGCTGTTGCTAAGCTGCTTTGCACCTTGATGCAGAATTACTACAGCATTGACACCAATAATGATGATGATGTTAATGAGCTTGATACTCTTCCTCTTAACGTTGTGCTTCTGCACACTTCCAAGGATCTTGTAAAATTTGTTAGAAATGAAGATTTTACAAGAGCTCAACTTATAGAGGTGCTGAAGAACTTTGGTCTTAAGGATGGCGACGCTGACATGCTTATAGACCTTATCAGAGGTTAAAAACTGATTGAAATTTTGAAAAAACCTCGCCCACGGGCGAGGTTTTTTGTAATTTTTTATTTATCGCGCTTTATACATTTTTTATGATTTGTCAAGACATAAAAAAAGACACTCTAACCTGACCGGCCAACGGGAGACGCATAGCCCTTCGCAAAAAAGGCGGAGGACAAAGCGGGCCATTGTTCAAATTAAAAAATCGGAACAAGCAATACGGCGCTTGTTCCGATATGGAGCCGGTGACGGGACTCGAACCTGCGACCTGCTCATTACGAATGAGCTGCTCTACCGACTGAGCTACACCGGCAACAATGATATTATACAACGGCGGGTGTAAATTGTCAAGAGAAAAATTTGAAAATTATCGTTTTTAACCACATATTTTTATAAAAGGCGGCGCATAAGGCGCTTGCCAAACCGTAAGGCTTTTGTCCTAATACTAATCCCCTGTCACGCGACAAAAAAATCTATTGCATTTTTCAGAAATTTGTGATAGAATATTTATACATCGAATAACCGAATATTTCAAAAGGTGGAAGAGACGTGAAAACTCTCAAAGCTTTAAGGGACATAATATTAAGCGGGGCCGACAAGCTGGCCCGCGACAGCATAGGGGCCTACTCGGCGCAGGCGGCCTTCTTTCTGCTGACCTCTCTTTTCCCCTTTATAATGCTGCTGCTGTCCCTTTTACAGTTCTTTCCCTTTGAGATGGAAGATCTGATAAGCGCCGCCACAAGCGTCATGCCCGACGCCATAAGGGGCTTTTTGGTGCCGGTGATAACCGAAATATACGAAAAGGGCACTCCCGCTCTCATCTCCGTGGCCGCCATTACCACCCTCTGGTCCGCGTCCACGGGAGTGAACGCCGTCGTCCGCGGTCTGAGCCGTATCTTCGACACCGACAAAACCGAGACATGGATAAGGCTGAGGCTCGAATCCATAGTTTATATGCTCTGCCTCATCATAGTTATCATACTGTCTCTGGGTCTGTCGGTGTTCGGCAGCTCTTTCATGGGTAAAATTCTGGAATTTTTCCCCGCCTTGAACAGGCTGGGCTTTCTGTCCCAAGGAGTGCGGCTGATATGCAGCTTTTCCCTGCTGACCCTGATTTTTGATTTGGTATATCTCTTTGCGCCCCTGCGCAAGAGCCGCTTTACGGCTCAGTTGCCCGGCGCGATCCTGGCCGCCGTGGGCTGGATGGGATTTTCCTTCCTGTACTCCTTCTATGTGGACAATCTGGCCAACTTCAGCGTTTACGGCAGCCTTGCGGCGGTGGTATTCTTCATGCTGTGGATGTACGTCTGCTTCTACATACTCTTTATCGGGGCGGAGATAAACGTGTTTATCCACGTTCTGTTGAACCGGCTCAAGGCTCTGCGCAAGCCCAAACCCGAAAAAGTATAAAATGGGGCCGTAAAAAAAGTCGCGCAGAACGTTCAAGGGATGAATGACTTAATTTAAGGCAAATTTGAGTGTTATATAACCAGTCGATAAAAATAAAATAATTGCATTAATGAAGAAAATTCGCCCTAACGAGCGAATTTTCTCATTTTTAAGCCCTTGAACTACGAACGAAAATCACCCTCGGCGGCGTCGGGGCAAAGCCCGTCTATGCGACCACACTTTTTTTTTTACAAAAATGCCGTCGCACGAGGGCTTGCCCCTCCTTCTTCGCAAAAGGTCACGCGGCGCTCCGGCTATTCGGGCGGGTAAGCCGCCCTCATTACGCCTACGCTTGCTATCAACCTTTTGCGAGTTTGACAGCACCACTCCCCACAAACAACAAAGTTGTTTGTGGGGAGTGGAGTAGCAACGAGGTAAGCCATGTTTCGATTTTTCAAATCGAAACAAGCGATACCGAGCTTGCGACGACGATGGGGAAGCCTTAGTTACATAACTTGGTGACGACGCCGTTCTGCGCCATTTTTTACGGCCCCTTCTCTATTCGCCCATTCTTCTTGCCCATTCCGGGCCGCCGGCGTCGCAGCCGCGCTGAGTGTAGGCGCTGAGTTCGCCGTACTTTTGAAGCACCCTGATAACGCTGTCGAAAAATCGGCGGTTTATGCTGTAATACACCGCCTTGCCCCGGTTTCGGGTCTTTATCATGTTGGCCTTTATCATTAGCGAAAGGTGGTAATACGCGTTGGTGCCGGAGAATTTAAGCTCCTGCTCCACGTCCTTTATGGACACCTCGCCCCGCGCCAGAATGAGGTTCAGTATGTCCAGACGGTTCTTTTCGGCTATAGCCGTGCCGAAAACGTCCAACTGTGGCACCTCGACCCGCTGATGGAGAGAGGACAGGTAGGCGGCATATTCCTGCCCCAGCAGCAAAAGGCCGTTCCCGTCCCCTAGATCGGAGCAGCGTATACAGTTTTTCGCATAGGTACAAAACGAAACGAATACCTTTTCATAGTGCGACAGATCGACAGACCAGCCGGAAGCCCGAATATCCCGGTTAAACTGTTCGGGATCAAAGGAGGCTTTAAGCTCCTCACGGGTTTTGAGCGTGTAATAATCCGGAGACAGCCCGGCCTTGGCCGTGAGCTCGCCGACAAGAGTTTCAAGGGCCCTTTTTGGGTCTATCAGCAGAGAATAGAGGGCGCTCTTGAGCCGGTAATCACAGCCCGAGGTGCGGATTGCGGCGTTAATTTTCCGCAGATCGCCGGGGTCGGAGGGGTCGGCGTCGGGACAGTTCAGCCAGAAGTTCAGCACCGCGCCGGTCATGGCGCCCATATCCGGAAAAACCTCCTCCGGACGGAAGTCCTCCAACAGTTCCGGCCCGCCCCTGAAGCGGCAGAGGGTTATCAGGCTTTTCCCGTCGTCGTTGAGCAGGAAAAAGGGCAGCAGCTCCTCGGGGACGGGGGAGACCTCCTCCCACAGCCTTTCCATGAACTCCGTGTCCTCCCGTGCCTTGTCCGGATTTACAAAGTTGGCCAGGCAGTGTTCCTTGTTAAAATAGAGGACAAAAAGGAAAAACAGATCGTATCTCCGCCCCGGGGCGTCGGCAAACTCTATCCTTTTCACGGCCCAAGCCTCCTTTTTACTTAATTTTCGAGAGCAGCAGCTCTTTTATTTTACCGTCTTTTTCGCAGAAGTTTTTCTCCTTGTTAGACAGGAGGACGGCTCCGTCCCGAAGGAGAATGACCTTTTTGCCCGGCTCGTGAACCGGAACGTCTCTGTCCGTGCCAAAAACGGCCTTTGCGGCGGCGGTCGGAATGTACAGCTCGCCGTCTCTCTCGAAGGGGGCGGGCAGCTTCAGCAAGCCGCCGGCGCCGATGTAGTAGTTTTCGCTTCCGGTCTTGAGGGCCAATTTGCCCCACATGAAGCGCCGGAGCGCGGCCTCGTTTGCCGGTGTGCCGTCCACGAAGCGGGCGGCCTCGCACATGGCGAGCAGAAAGGCTCCCACGCCGAAGTTGACCGTGCGGTTTCGGGGCGTGGCCTGAGTGGCGTTGGAGCCGATGGGCTGGACATAGCCCACCTTTCCGTCGGGTTGAAGGGCGACCCTTGACAGATAATTCAACGCCCTTTCAGCGGCGGGGAGATAGGTTTCCGCGTCCAGCAGACCGTAGTTCAGACCCCAAAACAGGCCGTAGGTGAAGAAGCCGGTGCCGCTGGTCTCATAGCCTTGGGGATTTTCTTCGCTCAAGGGGTAGTCCGCCAGCATGGACTGAGTCCAAAAGCCGTTGCCGTCGCCGTCCGCCTTTTGACAGGCGATGATCGCCGGAGCCATCTCCAGATAAGTGCGCCGGAAGTATTCGTAATGCTCATAGTCCTCGGGCATATCGCTGAGGACCTTGGCCAGCCCCGCAAAGACCCAGCCGTCGCCCCTTGCCCAAAAGTTCTTTTTGCCGTTTATCTCGCTGCCCACATAGCTGCCGTCCCGGTAGAACAGGTGGCTGAACCGGCCGCCCACGGGGGTGGGCATTCCGTCCTCGCCGTCGTACATGAGCTCCTTGGCAAATTTGAAAAAGCGGTACAGAGCGTCCAGATATTTGGTGTCGCCGAAGGTGAGGAACAGCTTTATGTAAACCGGCATCACCATATACAGGGCGTCGGCCCACCACCAATAGCCGTTTTCGCCGGTGGAAAGCTG
>CANRJP010000107.1 GCA_947630975.1 uncultured Clostridia bacterium | reverse complement strand
CCTTTAGAACAGGAGGAAATATAAGATGAATTTCACCGCTCAGGACGTTAAGGAATTGAGAGAAATGACCGGCTGCGGAATGATGGACTGCAAAAAGGCCCTCGTTGAGTGCGACGGCGACAAGACCAAGGCCATCGACTTTCTCCGGGAGAAAGGTCTTGCCAAGGCCGAGAAGAAGGCCGGCCGCGTAGCCGCAGAGGGCATCGTCGACGTTGTTATCGACGGCAATGTAGGCGCCGTCGTCGAGGTAAACAGCGAGACCGACTTCGTGGGCAAGAACGCCGAGTTCCGCGCCTTTGTAAAGAATATCGCCAACCAGATCATCGCCGACGCTCCCGCCGACGTTGAGGCCCTGCTGGCCTCCGAGTACAAGGCCAACCCCGGTCAGACCGTGGAGCTGGCTCTTAAGGAGAAGATAGCCACCATCGGCGAGAACATGAATATCCGCCGTTTCGGCCGCTTTGAGGGCACACTTGTGGGCTACGTTCACGGCGAGGGCCGCATAGGCGTCCTTGTAAAGTTCAACGTGGGCGATCCCTCCGTGGCGGAAAACGAGGCCTTCAAGACCTACGCCAAGGACATCGCCATGCAGGTTGCCGCCGCTTATCCCGAGTATACGAAGATCGCCGACGTGCCCGCCGACGTTGTGGCTAAGGAGACCGAGATATTCAAGGCCCAGGCCATGAACGAGGGCAAGCCCGAGGCTATTGCCGAGAAGATGGTTGTCGGCCGTCTCAACAAGCGTTATAAGGAGCTTTGCCTTGTGGAGCAGCCCTTCGTAAAGGATCAGGACAAGAGCGTCACTCAGTATACCAACGAGACCGCCAAGGCTCTCGGCACTACTATCGAGATAGTTGACTTCATCCGTCTCGAAAAGGGCGAGGGCATTGAAAAGAAGGAAGAGAACTTCGCCGACGAAGTCGCTTCCATGATAAAGTAAATAACAGACCTTAGCCAAGTACCACCGGCTATGCCGGTGAGTAGGAAGAAAGCTTTAGCTAAAAGTTGAAAATAGAGAACCTCCTTGGAGCGTCACGTGCCGAAACTGGGACATGGTATCAAACCAGCTGAGCATAAGTTCAGCGACAGAGCGACGGCGTAAGTGGATTTCCTTTGAGTATATAATTCCCGGAAATCGGGCGGAGCATTCGCGCTGCGGCGTGCATACTCCGCCCGATTTCCGCGAGACGGGCAACTGCGAGGAAATCCACCGGTGGGCTTAACGGGCAAGCCACGAGTGTGTTTGGTTGGATGGTTCTTACACAAAATTTTATGAGGCGCATTGCTATATTGTGTTTTTCTTGTCCTTCTATGTATTTTTCACTGTGGCATCATTCAAATCTACTGTACTCACATAGTACCCTTCTGCCCAAAAAGTCTGTTCACAAACTTATATTTCAAATTTGCATTCTCATCAAACATCATAAGTGCACTTTTTCCTTTTAAATATCCCATAAAGCTTGACACACTCATTTTTGGTGGTATACTTAATAGTAATGTACGTGGTCACTCATCATGCGGCCTTCTATTACCTCTACCCCTTTATACCTGCACAAGGTTTTTATTATTTCTCTTAAACTTTCCCTGTACTGATTGGGGCGAGCGCTCCGCTTCGCCGCTCTGCCTGAAGGCATTAAAATGAGAAAATTCGCTCGTTAGGGCGAATTTTCTACATTATGCAATTATTTTTAATGATTGGTTATATAACACTCAAATTTGCCTTAAATTAGGTCATTCAGTCCTTGAGTTTTTACGGCCCCTTATCTCTTGCCCTTTATTATCCCAGACATGGGCTTATACAGCAGCATCGTGATGGCGGACACGCCCGCTCCCTTGATTATATTGAAGGGCACCACAGCCCAGAGGGCCAAGCTCCACGCGCTTGTTATATTCGGATTAATCTCCGCGCCCATAGCGATTATTGCGTCCAGCGGAACGCCAAAGAGCTTGGCAAACTGCGGTATCAGGTAAACGGCGTTGAAAACGCTGCCGAAGGCTGCCATGAAAACGGTTCCCAGAGCCAGCGAAATGACCGCGTTTTTTCTCGTCTTTTTGACATGGTAGACTATGGAGGCCGGCACTACCATCGTACAGCCGATGAAAAAGTTGGCAAAGTCGCCCACGAAGGCCGTGCTCGTGCCTTTCAACACAAGCTTTACAAAAACCTTCACAAGCTCAATTACGGCGCCGGCCACCGGCCCCATGGAAAACGCCCCGATGAGCACCGGAATTTCACTGAGATCAGCCTCGTAAAACGAAGGGGCAATAATCGGTATCGGAAATTCAAAAAACATCAGCAAGCCCGCCGCAGCAGCCAGCATGGCGCAGGTAGCCGTACGGCGAGTGGGGCTTATTTTTACCAGCTTACCTTTCAGCACGGTGCGCTCCGCCAGCAGAGCAAGGCCGATAATGACCGCCGCCGCCACGATGCACACCAGCACGAAGGAAAGATTTTCCTTTAAGGTTTGAAACAATCCATTCATGATTTTCAGTTCCTTTCACAGTACTTTCACAGTATATTTACAAAAAAACAGCTCCGATAAAAATCGGAGCTCAGGTTATTTCGCGCACATAAAACACCTCTCTTCTCTCATCCGGACTTTGGCCAAGGCCGTAACCGGCCTTAACTGAACCGTCGGTTCCGGAATTTCACCGGATCAACCCACAGAGGGCTCGCGGACTTTACCGCCGGTAGGGAATTTCACCCTGCCCCGAAGATATTCAATTTTTGAGATTTATATCTCATATACATATAATAGCACATAAAAGGGATATTGTCAACCCTTTTACACAGTTATATTTATTTTACCTCGACAAGCTCATATTCCCGCGAGCCAAATCCCAGAGCGCCGGCGGCTTCTACGGTGTGAACTCCGTGGCGGCTCTCTATGCGTTCCAAAAGGTGGGACTGGCCGGGGTCGTCCTTAGCGGCGTAAACCAAATCAAGACAGGCCTGATCTACGGCTACCGGGTCAAGAGAAGCCAGTATGCCGATGTCGGCCATGCAGGGATCCTCGGCCACGGCGCAGCAGTCACAGTCCACGGACATATTGGCCATTACATTTATACAGGCCAAGTGACCGTTAAAATATTTAACCACCGAGGACGCGGCGTCGGCCATAGACTCGAGGAAAGAGTCATGATCCGAGGACCAGATTTTTTCCGGCTCACCCGCCCCGTGAATGTACGCCTTGCCGAAAGAAGAAGCCGTGCCGATGGAAAGCTGCTTCAGCGCACCGCCGAAGCCGCCCATGGGATGGCCCTTGAAATGGGACAGCACCAGCATTGAGTCATATTTTGCCAAATTTTTACCCACATAATTCTTTTTTATCACTTTTCCGTTTTCAACGGGAAGCTCCATATCAGGCCCTTCGGCGTCCAGCAAGTCAAAGTCAAAGCAGTCGTTCCAGCCGTGGAGGGCGATTGTGCGCAAATGCTTTTCCGTGGTGTCCCGCTCACCGTCGTAGGCGGTGTTGCACTCCACCACCGTGCCCTTGACATAGTCGATCACCGGCTTCCAAAAAGGCGGACGAAGGAAATTCTGGTTCCCGGCCTCGCCGGAATGTACCTTAACCGCCACTCTGCCGGGAAGTTTGGTATTCAGGAGCTTATACAGCTCAAGCACCTTTTCCGGCGTCACGCTTCGTGTGAAATATACTTTTGACTTCATACATATCCTCCATTCCAGATTTCTCAGCTCATAGCTCATAATCGGTATTGCCTTAAACCTCTCTTATTTTAGTATACCACTTTTTTCAACGATGTCAAGTTTTTTTCTAAAATCGGCGATTTCCGTAACGCAAAAGGCCACCGCCCGACGCGATGGCCAATTTTTACTTTGCTTATTTGCCCAGATTGTACTTCTTTCTGAACTTCTCAACACGTCCGCCGGTATCAACGAGCTTCTGCTTGCCGGTATAGAAAGGATGGCACTTAGCGCAAACCTCGACATTGATGTTCTCCTTGGTGGAGCCGGTCTCGATCACATTGCCGCAAGCGCAGCGGATAACGGTCTGCGTATACTTGGGATGAATACCCTCTTTCATATATCTCACCTCTTTCAATTCGTTCTTAACAAACAAAGTTATTATAGCATATCGTTTAAAAAAATGCAAGCCTTTTTTCCAAATATTTTTAATATTTTTTCTAAAGATGATAAAATTCTTTAATTCTTTTTGCCTTTTTATAAAAAAGGACTGGATTTTTCCGAAAAAAAGGAGCATAATATAGTAAACTGAAATGAAGGAGAGTACATAGTTATGAACATTTCAATCACAAAAACTGCAAATCCCAAGGCCAAGCCCACCGACGAAAGCAAGCTGGGCTTCGGCACCATATACACCGACCATATGCTGGTCATCGACCACACCGAAGGCATCGGCTGGCACGACGCCCGCATAGTCCCCTACGAGCCTCTTGTGCTGGATCCCGCCGCAATGGTGTTCCACTACGCCATGGAGTCCTTTGAGGGACTTAAGGCCTACCGTCAACCCGACAACAGCATCAGGCTTTTCCGTCCGGAAAAGAACGCCGCCCGCATGATAAACACCAACCACCGTATGTGTCTGCCCGCCCTGCCCGAGGAGGACTTTGTACAGGCTGTCAAGACCCTCGTCAAGATGGAAGAGGACTGGGTTCCCCACAGCGAGGGCACCTCTCTCTACATCCGTCCCTTCGTTATCGCCACCGAGCCTCATCTGGGCGTGCGCACCTCCAGAACTCACCAGTTCATCATCATCTGCTCTCCCGTGGGCGCCTATTATTCCACCGGCATCAACCCCGTGAAGATTTTCGTCGAGGACGAGTACACGCGCGCCTGTCCCGGCGGCACAGGCTTCACCAAGTGCGGAGGCAACTACGCCGCTTCCCTCATCTCACAGGTAAAGGCTCACGATCTCGGCTATGAGCAGACCCTTTGGCTGGACGGCGTCGAGCATAAATATGTGGAAGAGGTTGGCAGCATGAACTGCTTCTTCAAGATAGACGGCAAGATCTACACCGCCCCCACGGTCGGCACCGTTCTCCCCGGCGTCACCCGTATGTCCTGCATCGAGCTTCTCAAAAAATGGGGCTATGAGGTCAGCGAGGACAGACTGCCCATCGCCGACGTCATGAAGGCTTCTCAGGAGGGCAAGCTTGAGGAAGTGTTCGGCACCGGCACCGCCGCCGTAATCTCCCCCGTGGGCGAGCTCCGCTACGAGGATCAGGTGGCCTATATAAACAACGGCGAGATCGGCCCCGTCACCCACAAGCTCTATGACACCATCACCGGAATCCAGTGGGGCAAGCTGCCCGACGATATGGGCTGGACTACCGGCCTTGAATAATGGGGCTGTAAAAAAATGGCGCAGACCGTTCAAGGGCAGTATGTTTTGATTTAAGGCTATTTTAATCATTGAAAGAACAAATGTTAAAAGGTTAAATTGTTATAAATTAATGTGAAAAAACCGCCGTTTTTTGGAACGACGGTTTTTCTTTGATTTATGCCCTTGAACTACGAACGAAAATCACCCTTGACGTACCTGTGTACGTCGGCGGGAGGGCCTGCTCGGCGGCAGGAGCCGCCTGCGCGGGCTGATTTTCGTACGTTCTGCACGATTTTTTTGGACAGCCCCCGTGCCTCCAAGTTACATTGTAAGTTTTTTTACAGCCATTTTCTGTTAGAGTTTTATGATAATATACAGCCGTCCGTCGCGAAAATCCGCCGCTACGGAGCCGCCCATCTTTTCGGTCAGCAGCTTCGCAATGGACAGGCCAAGCCCGGTGGAGCCGCGGTTGGCCGCCACGGTATAGAACCGGTCAAAGAGCCGCCCAACGGTGACGGCGTTCAGCTCCTTTGCGGAGTTTGAAAAGGTTATCAGGCAGTCGGCAGTCATTGTCACCTTCAAATCTCCGTCGGAATACTTGACCGCGTTGCTTATCACGTTGGAGAACACCCGTCCCAGGGCCTCGGGGTCAAGGCCGCGCATTACGGGAACCTTCGGCAGCTCCACCTCCATGTCGAGACCCCGCCGGCTCACGGCTCCGTAAAAGGAAAGCAAGGACTCCTCAAGGCAGCGCCCCACGTCCAAAGGCTCGGACTTGAGCTCACGAACCGACGCCGCCAGACTGTAGCTGAAAAGCTCGTCGGTGAGAGTCCGCAGGGCCTCCGTCCTCTCCCAAATACGGGCCAGACCTCGGCTGACGGCCTCGCTCTTTTCCTCCCTGTCCAAAAGCTCCAGATAGCCCATTATGGCAGTCAGCGGCGTCCGCAGGTCGTGAGATACGGCGGTGATGGCCTCGCTCAGCTCGGCCCCTCCCCTCTCCAGCCGCAGCCGCTCCGTGCGCAGGAGCCGCAGCCGGTCGTTGATGTCCGCCGCCAGCCGCAGCAATCCCGGGTCGCGGGACGAAATGTCAATAAGGGTGTTGGTATCCTCACGGAGCCGCAGGGCAAAGGCGTCGGCAATTTCAACTGCGCTCTTTTTCATCAGGTAAATTTTGACCGCCAGCCCCAAAATAACAAGGGTCATCAGCGCAACAACTATCCACAGCGGCTCCATTTTATCACCTACTTTATGTCCTTTCGTTTAAACAGCATTAGGCCCGATCCAAGCATAACAGCCGTAAAAGCCAGAGAATACAGAATGTTTGCCGGCGATACCGGCAGATCGGCATTATTCATCAGAATTGCCTGACCGGTTGGCAGCAGACGCAGCACCGTTTCGCAGACCGTTCTGGCGGTACCGGTCAGGTACAGGGGGTTTGGCTCCGGTTCCATCATTACGAACTCACCGTCGAGATAAGCCATGCCGCCGGTGGTCTCCGGTACGTTGAGCCGATCGTTTAACCCGCTTGCGACAATTATCAGCAGCACCCATACAGCGGCGGCGGCCACCGCCAAAAAGGCTTTGTTGGTTATCAGGTGACCCACGAGGACGGCGGCGGCGGTTATCGCCGCGGTAAAGGCAAGGGCCGACAGAGCGTAAATTATAAAGCCCGTAATTCCCATGTCCAGCTCCCCCACAGCAATACAGGCGGCGGCGCAGCTCATGAGCCACAAAACCACAAAGCTCCAGACGGCGATGAGGCATATCCAAAAATCAGACATAAACACCGCGCTTCGGCTTTGTCCCACGGTCAGCTTGCCCCGGATGGCCCCGTCGGACTGCTCCCGTCCCAGAAAGAGGGCGGCGAACAGGACGGCGACTATGCCGGTGTAGGGCGCATCCTCAAAGACTATTTTATCAAGGCTGGCAAAGCCGTTTTCCATGACCTGATACTCATATGCGTCGACGAGTATTTTGGGCAATGTTACCTCATATATTGCCACGGCTATCAGGAACAGCCAAAATACCTTGTCCTTTTTCAGCCGGTAGAGGCCGGAATACATAAGTCTGCTCATTTTTCTCCGCCTCCCACCAGTGAAATAAAATAGCTTTCCAGATTTTCGTCCCGTTCACGGAGGGTCAGCACCTCGCAGTCCTCGGCGGCGAGGGCGGCGGTGAGACGGGTGACGCTTATTTCGCCGAAGATGTCGGCCTCGGTGGCCGAAACGATCTCGTACCGCAGTCCAAGGCCGTCCAGCACCCGAGCCAAGGCTCCGGCGTCGGTGACCTCCACACGCAGACACTTGCGGCAGGCGGCGTCCAGCTCCTCGGCGCTTAGCTCCCTTACCATCCGCCCGTTGTCGATTATGCCGTAGTGAGTTGCCAGACGGGAGAGCTCGTCCAGTATGTGGCTTGAGATAAGCACCGTTATCCCCCGCTCCCGGTTGAGCCTGAGTATAAGCTCCCGAATTTCCACAATGCCCTGCGGGTCGAGGCCGTTGGCGGGTTCGTCCAGTATCAGCAGGTCAGGGTCGCCGGCGAGAGCCACGGCTATGCCCAGCCGCTGGCGCATACCGAGGGAAAAGTTCCGGGCCTTCTTTTTGCCCGTCCCGTCCAGCCCCACCAGCCTTAAAAGCTCCGCCGTACCCTTGGTGGACGGCAGCCCCAGCAGCAGGTGGCGGTAAACGAGATTTTCCTCCGCCGTCATGTCCATGTAAATGGCGGGCGTCTCGATGACCGCTCCCACCCGACGTCGGGCGGAGGCGATGTTCCGCTTGCAGCTGTGGACGCCGTAGAGGGTGAAGCTGCCCCTCGTGGGCTCCTGCAAGCC
>CANRJP010000106.1 GCA_947630975.1 uncultured Clostridia bacterium | reverse complement strand
CAACAGGCGTATGCGCGGCATACGCGGCAAAGAGCATTATTGAGACCTGAAATAATGTTTCTCACAATTATCCCTCCGTTTATGGTAACTGTTGCAATTATAGCACCTATAGCATACTTTGTCAATAGGTTTTGTAGGAATTAAAATTAGTTTTTTTCTATAACTTAATGGTCGGTTATATGTTTAGTTTAATATGTACTGCCATATTGCAGCGTAAAAACAAAGAACCGGTTTACTGATAAAATCTACCGTTCTTTGTGAGCCAGATAGTTGAGGCCGGCAAGCGGGACGACCTTTTGCAGATTTTCAAGTCAAAGGAAGCCAAAGGCATAAGATTTTATGGTGTATTCTGCTCCGGCCTGAAGGCAAAACGAAAATCCCTCAACTGGGAGAGATAAAAGTGAAAAGACAAGGGCATCGGAGTTGATAATGATAAGAGACTAATCGAATTTTTCAACTGTCAGCTGACGGTTTCGGGCGCGGAGAGCCTCTCTCTAATTTCTCTTGTAGAATTAGAGAGGGGCTCTCTTTATTGTGGAGCAAGTCTATGTTTTGTTAATGGACAGTGAACTCAGACGGAGAGTGGAAGCTCAAGAGTCCCACAGGGAAATGTAAACAATTTGTTAAATAATAGCAAGGTACCTTGCAATTCAAGGGCCGGCGGTGTATAATTACAAGGTACCAAGCAAATTTTGGAGGTGTAGAAGCATGAAAAACGAAAACAATAAAGCGGTATGGCGCGAGGCACATTATCAATCGGCCGATACCAACGGAAAGCTCATCATTAATCTCAGAGATGTGGGACACATGTTGCGCGGACTGTATGAAGGCCGGGGAAGTCAGCAGCGTGTGCTGATCGTGCTAAATGAAATGGGCGGCTCTGTCACGCAGCGGATGCTGACAGAACGGTTACAAATCCAATCGGGCTCCGCGAGCGAGGTGATCGGAAAATTAGAAAGTGCGGGTTATATCGTTAGAACCGCAAGTGAGGCCGACCGGCGGAATGTGGAAGTGGCATTGACGGAAAAAGGCAGGGAGGCCGCCGAAGAAGCAAAGCGTCAACGCGAACGTCGGCATGAAGAGATGTTTCTTTGCCTGTCGGAAACGGAAAAAGAGGAATTGCTCGTTTTGCTGGAGAAGCTGTCCTCGGATTGGGAAAAACGTTTCCCGTCGTCAGGCGCCCATTTTGAGCATAAACATCACGGGCGGGACGGTCACCACGAGCCGCACAAACACGACAAATTTCGGAGGAAACCGGAATGATGTGGAAATATATCCGCCGTTATCTCCCTTATGCGGTTTTGGCGGCGGCTTTTATGATCGGAGAAGTTTCCATGGACCTGGCTCAGCCCGGTATCATGAGCCAAATCGTGGACGACGGCGTACTGGGACTGAGCTCCGACGGTGTTGGGAACCTTAATCTCATCTGGAAGCTCGGTCTGCAAATGATCTGCCTCGTTCTGTTTGGCGGTCTGTGCGGCTCCCTGAATAACGTGTTTGTACATATGTCCGGTCAAAACATCGGAAACGATATGCGTAAGGACTGCTTTCGGAAAATCATGACCTTTTCTTTTCCGCAGATCGATCGGTTTGGAACAGGCTCCCTTGTAACCAGAATGACGAACGATATCACCCAGGTGCAGAACTTCATTTCCCAGTTTGTGCGAGGAATGATCCGGACGACGATGCTTACGTTCGGCAGTATGTACTGTATGTTTCGGCTGAGCCGGGCATTCGGGTATGTGGTGCTCTGCGTTTTCCCGCTGATTATCGTCGTAATGGCTGTTTGTATGAAAAAAGCCGGTTCCCTGTTTACAAAGCTGCAGGCGCAGCTGGATATCGTCAATTCCATCATGCAGGAGGACGTAGCCGGTATCCGCGTCATCAAAGCATGCGTTCGGGAGATTTATGAAAAGCTGCGCTTTGGAAAGGCAAATAACGAGCTGGTCAAGACGCAGCTCCGGGTATTGATCATTTTTGCCTTTATGAATCCCATTGTGAACGCGCTGATGTATCTTGCGGTAGCCGCCATCCTGCTCGTGGGGAACGTCAGCGTCAGTGCCGGTGGAACGACACCGGGAAATGTTATGGCGGCCATTACCTACACCACGCAGCTGCTCAACGGTATGCTGATGCTGGTGATGCTCTTTCAGAATATTACACGGGGGATTGCGTCGTGGAAAAGAGTCCGGGTCATTCTGGACAGCTCTCCGGAGCTTGTTGACGGTGAACAAAACGGAGAGACTGCCGTGAAAGGAAGCATCGAATTTAAGGATGTATCCTTTGCCTATCCGGACGGCCAGACGGTGCTGGAACACATTGATTTGAAGGTAAATCCGGGCGAAACGCTGGCGCTCATGGGCGAAACGGGTTGCGGCAAAACAACTCTTGTCAGTCTGATCCCACGTTTTTATGATGTGACCGGCGGCGCCGTGCTTGTGGACGGCGTAAATGTGCGGGAATACCGGCAAACCGCTTTGCGCGGAAAAATCGCAATGGCGTTGCAGAAAAGTGAGCTTTTCAGCGCTTCCGTCCAAGAAAATATATCTTGGGGTGATCCGGAGGCCGGAGAAGAAGAAATCAAATCCGCTGCCACAGTGGCCCAGGCGGACAGCTTTATTTCCCAAATGCCGGATAGCTATCGAACAATCGTGGCGGAACGGGGCATGAGCCTTTCCGGAGGACAGAAGCAGCGTGTTTCTATTGCGCGGGCTGTTCTGAAGAACGCGGAAATTCTAATCTTCGACGATTCCACCAGCGCTTTGGATTTGAAAACCGAAGCGGATTTGTACGCGGCGCTCCGAAAGACTAACCCGCATAGCACAAAAATCATCGTCGCACAGCGGATTGCGTCCGCACGGCAGGCGGATAAGATTGCCGTCATGGAAAACGGTCATATTGTTGCCTGCGGTCCCCATGAAGAACTCTTAGCTTCCTGTCCGGCCTATCAAGCCATTTATCAGTCTCAGATCGGAGAGGAGGGCGACAGACATGAGTGAACCGAGAGATCAGAAACTGGCCAATCGGAATATTCCCGGTATGAATCGCCATGAACGCTTTGTCGAGGTGCAGCATGCGGAGCATCTCGGCGCCACATTGAAACGCGTTTTCGCATATTTTACCCGTGAAAGAGGCATGGTCATTTTCATGCTTTCCGTTGTCGTCTTCGGGACTCTTTGCGGCGTTTACGCGCCCAGTCTGCAAAGTCAGGCCATCGACATGATCGCGGGTGTACGGGTCGGCAATCTGCTTGGAGCCGTGATTTTGATGCTTTGCGTCTACCTGCTGCACAGCGCGTGCCAGCTTTTACAGGGTGTCGTCAGCGCGAAGCTCAGCCAGCGAGTTGTGAAGAATATGCGAGAGGAACTCTTTGCCAAGCTCGTCTATCTGCCGGTGCGCTATCTGGACACCCATTCTCACGGCGACGTTATGAGTCGCATGACAAATGATATTGAGAACATTTCCACTACGGTTTCCCAATCTCTTCCCTCTCTCTTTTCCGGTGTGCTTACAATCATCGGCACCGTCGCCATTATGATGTGGTACTGCTGGCAGTTGGCGCTCCTCAGCTTCGCTACTGTCCTGTTGACGCTGCTTGCAACAAAAATACTTTCGGGCAGAGTACGAAAATTCTCCCGAAAGCGGCAGCAATTATTGGGGCAGCTCAACGGAACTGTGGAAGAGATGGTCTCCGGCTACCGCACCGTAGTGGCTTTTAACCGTCAGAATAAAACAACAGAGGATTTTTGTCAAACCGCGGATTCCCTTACAAAGGTCGGCATCAAAACCGACATTTTCAGCGGTGTAATGGGACCGATAATGAATTGCATCGGGAACATCGGATTTGTGATCATCGCGGCATTCGGAGGATACTTTACCGTCCACGGCCTGATCTCCGTCGGCGTGATCTCTGCGTTTATTGTGTATGCAAAGCAATTCAGCCGTCCGATCAATGAACTGGCACAGGTCTACGGCCAGCTTCAGACTGCGATTGCCGGAGCGGAGCGGGTGTTTACGGTTCTGGACGAGATCGATGAGGATAAGTCCGGTGAAAAGCTGAAAGAAAACGAGCGGATGGCAGTTACATTCCAAAATGTAAATTTCTCCTATGAACCGGGGCACTCCGTCATACAGGATTTCACATTGACCGTTCCCTCCGGAAAAAAGGTTGCGTTGGTTGGTGCGACCGGCAGCGGCAAGACCACGATCGTCAATCTTCTGATGCGCTTTTACGATATTGAAAGCGGCAAAATATGTATCAACGGTCAAGATATATCCAATGTATCACGGGACGACCTGAGAAAAAATATGGCCATTGTTTTGCAGGACACCGTCCTTTTTTCCGATACCCTGCGGCAAAACATGAAGTATGGAAATGAGGCGGCCTCGGACGCACAAATTTCCAACGCAATGAAAATGAGCCGCTGCGACGATTTACCCAGACGACTGCCCCATGGCCTGGAATCCGTTCTCGTCAATTCCGGAGAAAACATCAGTCAGGGACAGAGGCAGCTCTTGGCGATTGCCCGGGCTTTTGTCGCCGACCCGAGAATCCTGATTTTGGATGAGGCTACTTCCAATGTGGATACGCGCACGGAAAAAGCCATACAGGACGCCATGCAGCGCGTGATGAAAGACCGTACCAGCATCGTCATCGCACATCGCCTTTCTACCATCCGCGACTCAGATATCATCGTCGTCATGGATCATGGGCAAATCGTAGAAAGCGGCAACCATGACCAACTTCTGGCACAAAAGGGAAAATACTATGAGCTTTATATGACACAGTACGCGGGATTCGCGACGTAAACGGTAAGACGTTTACTTATTACTACATTATTTATAATGGTTAAATCATGGATTAAAGGGAATGTAAAAAAACTCACTCTGTAACATGGAGGCACGGGGGCCGGCCGAAAAATCGTGCAGAACGGACGAAAATCAGCTTCCTCGGCGGCATACGTGTGTACGCCGAGGATGATTTTCGTTCGTAGTTCAAGGACTTAAAATGAGAAAAATCGCTCGTTAGGGCGAATTTTCTACATTAATTCATTATTTTGTTTTTACTGAACGATTGTATAACATTCTACAATTTGCTTTAAATAAAGACTTTATAACCTTGAACGTTCTGCGCCATTTTTTACGCCTTACGTTTTTAAATATAAAAAAACTAACGATTACTCATAAATCCAACGATTACATGGCGGCGGATTGGGAGGGATGATTTCCGAAAAGTAAAAACTGTGTTTATTGCCCCCCACAAGGTGCGGAAAAATTATGCCGACCATACAAAAAAGCCGATATTATCGGCTTTTTTTGCACAAAGAAAGAACCTTGACTTTGTATCAAAATCAAGGTTCTTATTTGTATGATTTCATTATACTATGAGCAAAAATGCTTGCAAGGGTATTTTTGCGAAGCCGTCAATATCGAGTGCGGCCCAAAGGGACGCAAAAAGCGAAGCTTTTAGAATTTGCGAAGCAAATCTACGAGAGTATTATATCATAAATTTGCAAAAATTTATGATATAATTGCGCATCGCCGTTTCCGAGCCATAGGCGAGGAAAATTTCGGCGGCGCATAAAATCAAACGATATAATAAAGCTTTAGCTTTATTATATCACATTCACTGAATAAAAGTCAATGACTTTTATTCAGTTTTTATTACTTATTTTAGCTGCTTGAATCAAATAAAAAAACTATGCAATCGGATGAACTTTTTGCATAGCGTTTTCAATTTTTCGTCTATTTGGCGCAAGTCGTATTTGGCGAATGTTTCCAAATTTTCGGCAAATATAAATTGGCTTTCTATCCCATATATCTCGTGATAATATGACCGCTCGTTTTCCTGCTGCTCCTTCGACGCGACCAAAATACATGGGGTGTTCCGCAGATCAACCACATTGACATAATCCAAACCAGCAATGGGATTTCTGGCGGATATTTCGATATAGCAGTTTATTACGGTCAGGACGGTATTGACGTACTCGTCCGAAAAAGCACACCTCTGGTCGTTCAGCACCAGATCCGCCTGCCCTCCACGCAGCATTTCATACAAGTCCTCGTGATTGCCGTTTTTCATGTCGATGGGAACATCGGGGTATTTAGCCGTAAATTCCGCCACCGCCCGCTGAAATTCCGCGCCGCCGTATCCCTTGGTATATCCGACGCGCAGGACAAAATCATCTCCCTGGGCGATTTGTTTAGTTTCTTTGCACAGCCGGTCAAAATCCGCCATAAACAAAAGGCTTTGACGGTAGAAATGCTCTCCGGCGGGCGTCAGAGAAAAATGCCGGTTCTCCCGTTTCAGCAACGTTACGCTCAGCTCCCGCTCCAGGGCTTGAACCTGCTGAGAGATCGCGGACTGCGATATGTAACATTGCTCCGCCGCCTCGCTGAAGCTGCCAGCCCGAACAACGGCTTGAAAGTATTTAATTTGTTTCAACATGGCATTTTCTCCTTTCGACGTGCGCTCATTGTAATTTTTTTGCGGTTATACACAAATATTATATTATTTAGAATAACGAAAAATACTAAATTACAAATGAAAGACGAATCGAGGCATACTACAAGATACAATTTATTTGGAAAAATATAGTTGTTTATATTGCGAACTGATGAGATGAGCAAAAATGCAGATGTTTTTAGCTATAATGTTGAGGGCCCCGCGATAAGGTATAATATTTTTCGCAAAAAGAAAAAGTAGACATGTTCTAAAAACTCTGGTAGAATGAAAGTTGCAAACAAAAACATTAGAAAGGAGTTAAAGAACATGTCTGAAAAAATTATACAACTGAACGAGGAAGTTGTCAAGGATGAATTGAAGGAATTAGTCCGCAAAAGCGTTGAAGAAACCCTAAACGAACTGCTCGATAAAGAAGCTGACGAACTAACCGGAGCCGGCAAATATGAGCGCACAGCGGCCCGTCAGGGTTATCGCAGCGGTCATTACAGCCGCAAGCTTACCACAACATCAGGAGAAGTTCGTCTGGAAGTTCCTAAACTCAAAGGAGTCCCCTTTGAGACCGCAATCATTGAGTGCTATCGCCGCAGAGAAAGTTCTGTGGAGGAGGCGCCGATTGAGATGTATCTTGCGGGCGTACCCGTGCGCCGTGTTAAGTATATCAGCGAGGCGCATCGCGGAGCAAATCAAAAACCTCTACAACGTTGAAATTTCCGACACTCTGGTTAGCAAAATTGTTGAGAAAATAACTCCCGAAATAGCCGCATTGCAGAATCGCGCCCTTGACTCGGTTTATCCATTCGTGTTTATGGACGCCATCCACTACAAGGTTAAAGAAAACCACCAGTATATCACAAAGGCGGACTATGTTGTGCTCGGTATCCAAATTGACGGTCGCAAGGATATATTAGGAGTATGGATAGGTGAAAACGAGAGCTCAAAGTTCTGGCTTCAAGTACGGTATAAAGGATGTTTACGTGTTCTGCGTAGATGGTCTCAAAGGGTTTCGGGAGGCGATAAACGCGGCGTTCCCGAAGTCGGCAATTCAGCGTTGTATTTATTCGTCAGATTCGCTCTTCAACAAAGCATGTAAACTACAGGGATATGAAGCCACTGATGGCCGACCTTGGTCAGTAACTTGTCGAAACTGGGCATGGTATCAAACCAGTTAAGCATAATGTTCAGCGGCAGAGCGACGGCGTAAGTGGATTTCCTGTGAGTGTATAATTCGCGGAAACCAAACGTAGCATTCGCGCTTTGGCGCGCATACCCCGTCCGATTTCCGGGAGATGGGTTGCTGTGAGAAAATCCACCGGTGGGCTTGACGGGCAAGCCACGAGTGTGTTTGGTTGGATGGTTTTTACACAAAATTTTATGAGGCGCCTTAATCTTACCTGAAATATATTATAGCCGTGCGCATACCAACATAAGCGCTGACTTACCGTCTAGAAACGCTCCAACTACACGCGTGCGTCTCATAATCTCGCGGTTCATGCGTTCGATAACATTGTTGGTCCGGATTTTCAGCCAATGCTGAGATGGAAACTCCATATAGGCGAGGGTCTCCTCAATGTCGTCCTCAACCTTTTTCGCCGCCTTTTGCAACTTCATTGCACACAAATGCTCTATGACATCCTTTGCTTTTTTCGGGCGGCTTCCTTGCTTCCCTGTGCATGTATCACCTTGGGCATGCGAGCAACCTCGCGCAACCGGTTGCGCGGTACGGCTGGACCAATGTCAATAAAGTAGACAAAAAAATGAGAAAAAACGAAAGTTAAATATTCATAAAAACCGCCTCCATTTG
>CANRJP010000105.1 GCA_947630975.1 uncultured Clostridia bacterium | reverse complement strand
TTTTCAAAAAAAAATACCCCGTACCCTTTTTTGATACGAGGTATTCTTTTCTGTCATCTTAACTTAATGACATTGCCTTTTAGATGGGAAACCTTTTTTGTCATCTTTATCTTACGGTACACACACGCAAACCGGAGTAGCTGCCCGCTTTATTCCTAATTCCTCATTCCTAACTCCTCATTTAGAGACCGTATCACGCCAGCATCTCCAGCCGAAGCTTATCCGCGATCATGGCGATGAACTCGGAGTTGGTGGGCTTGCCCTTATTGTTGCTGACGGTGTAGCCGAAAAGGTCGTACAGCGCCTCCTCGTTGCCCCGAACGCAGGCCACCTCGATGGCGTGGCGTATGGCCCGCTCAACACGGCTGGGAGAGGTATTGTGCTTCTCCGCCACCTTCGGATAGAGCTGCTTCGTCACCGCGTTTATCAGCTCGCTGTCCTTTATGCTCATGATTATGGCGTCTCTCAAATACTGATACCCCTTGATATTCGCCGGAACTCCCACGGAGTGTATGGTGTTGGTGACGGTCATCTCTATGGCCCGGTCCCCCGGCCTGTCGCCGGTGTCGCTGCCGCGAAATCTCACGCACAGCAGCTTTATCCGTTCATACAGGGTTTCGTTGCTGAAGGGTCTTAGCATGAAATAGTCCGCGCCCAGCTCCATATACCGGTTTATCAGCGCCCGGTTGGAGGTGGAGGCCGTTATCAAAATTACAGGCCGGCGGCTCATGTCCCCCAGCCGCTCCAGCACGGCGAGGCCGTCCATCCGGCTCATGACCGGATCCATTATCAAAAGGTCGGGCCGCAGCTTTCGCACCCGTTCCACCGTGTCCTCCCCGTCAAAAGCCGTGGCGGCCACGCTTACGTCGCCCTTGGATTCCAAAAAGGCCCGCAGCTCCTCCACGGCTTCTCTGCCGTCTCCCGCTATGACCGCCTTTATCATCTTTTCCATTGCTCATTCCTCCCGACAGGTTTTATTTTATGCTTTTATTTTACCATATTATCGGAGAAATTTCAAGCATTTATTTCCATTTTCTGTAATTTTCTTCCGCCTTTTTCTGTCATTTTCTGACAAAGAAAAGAGCGCCGCAGGGACGCTCTTAAAATGTTGACCGGCCTGTAGATCACTCACTTCGCTATCGGATCGACATACTCGCCGTTCACGTTTACGGCGAAATACAGATTTACGCCCGTGGCGCCGCCCGTCCGTCCCATGGAGGCGATCTCGCCGCCCGCCCGTACGCTGTCGCCCTCGGACACCTTTATTTCCTTCAGGTGGCCGTACTTTACAAAGACGCCGCCGTCCAGCGTCAGGACGACGCAGTTCCCGCAGCCGCTCTCAAAGCCGGTGTACGTTATGGTTCCGTCCTCTACGGCAAAGACAGGGTCGCCCTCGCCGCCGGCGATGTTGATGTGATCCGAGTATTGACCGCCGTTTCTTTCGCCGAAGCCCTGCGACACCAGCAGCGGGGATGCAGGCGGAACCCAGCCGTCGAAAATCAGTTCACACGCTTCATATTCCGGCTCCCGCCGAGAATTGGCGCCGACGGCGGCGGCTTCGCCCTCCGGAGCGTCGAAATCAAAGGCGCAGCCCCAGTCCTGACCGAAAGCGAAGTCGTTGTTTGTGAGGACAAAATAGTACCAGTCTCCCTCGCCGAGGCTGTTTTTCATGCTTTCCACGTCGTAGCCGCCGGAGATGTCTACCGTCACCACTCCCGTGGACTTTGGCCCGATAACTCCGCCGTCGAAGCTTATGCGTTCCGGATCGCCCTCGACTTCGTCGGCGGTCGACCACCTCATTACCTTTATTTTATCTTGCAGCCTGAGCTCGTGCCTTGACAGATTGCCGACGGTTATCTCGAACCTTCCGCCGCCCTTATACGCTGCGTTCAGAGCCAGATCGTCGCCGTTCAGGCAGTTGAATTTGTAGCAGGCAAAAGCGGACATGGCCATAACGCACGCCAGACACGCCGCCGCGAGAAGGCACCTTTTTACCGAAGGTCTCGCCGCCGGCGTTTTATGTATATTTACGCCGCTTTTTTCCCGAATTATGGACTTGATATTGTTCAGGTTTGTCTTGCTGAATTTTTTCATGTTACTGCTCCTCCATCATCTTTCTCAGTTTATTTTTCGCGTTGTAAATACGGTTTTCCACTTGCTTGGGCTTCAAGTTCATCGCCGCGGCGATGTCCGGGTTTTTCTGCCCGTAATAAAACCGGCGGATAATAATCTCCCTTTCCTCCTCTCCGAGTCGGCCGATACACTCCCTCACCCGCTCGGGCAGCTCGCCGTCTTCCGGCGAGGCGCCTTCGTCCTCGGCGATGGCGGTTAAGGCCGCTCTTTCTCTGGAAAGCTTTCGGAACCTGTCTATGGCGCGGCTTCGGGCCGTCATCGCAAGCCACGAGGACAGCTTTCCCTTTTCCGGAACAAATTTTTCCGGGTGCTCCCAGAGGTAGATGAACACGTCGGCGACGCACTCCTCCACGTCAAAGACGGACGAGGAGCTCATCAGTACGTTCGCGGCGACCTTCCACAAAAGCTTTGCGTATTTGTCGACGACCGCCTCAAAAACCTTTTCGTTTTTGTTCCTTATTTCGGATATTACCTTTTTGTCATTCACCGTTGATACCTCCGGATCGTTATTGACTGGTCATATATAGTACGAAGGGGATTGAAAAAACACTTATATTATCAAAAAATAATACCGTGCGGAAAAATTTCTCCGCACGGTATTTTAAATTGTGAAAAAGCTCAAGGGCGTCCGTACTGTCGACCGTTAAAATTAATCGTTGTTTATCTCGTCGGCGGAGTTGATTATCAACGCGTCGCCGTCAACGGTCATTCCGCAGTTCATAATGGCGGTGAAAAACGCGGCGGGCACATAGGTGGTGGCATCGGTATCGCCGGGCATGGCGATGAGCACGGGAGCCTGACCCAGAGCCTGGGGCGCCATCTTGGCAAAGGTGTAGCTGTCGTTTTCAATGGAGAAGCCGGCGAAGCCCACGGTCACGGTTTGGCTCTCGCCCATCCATGTGACCTCGCTGCCCAAGGCCTCGGCCACGTCGCGGACGGGCAGCATCTGAACGCCGTTGACGGTGACGGGGATATAGTCGAGAACATTTCCGTTGGCAATGATCCTCTTCACTCCGGTCAAATCGGGTACCAGCTCGGCGGGAGTGGAGGGGTCGGCCGACAGCATGGGCTGATTGGCCAGAACCACAATGGCGATGGGCGCAGTCTGGGCGGGAATGCTCATGGTGGCGAAGTTGTAGAGCACAAGAGCCCTGCCGCCGGTAAAGCCCTCGGCTCCGTAAATTTTGGTTTCGTCGCCTATGTTGAGTTTGAGAGATGCGGTCGCGTCCAGAAGCTCGCCGTCAAAGGTTCCCTGAAGGACGCTCACGTCGCTGCCGTCGTCGATAACTATGACCTCGGCGTTATAGTGGACGGGGAGCTGGAGGGTCATGGGCTCGTCGGCGTTCACAAAATAAATTATGCTGTCGCCGGCCTTTATGTCGTCAAAGGTCTTTTGCTCGCCCTGCTTATTAATAATAAGGGTGTTTTCGTTCTTGTAGAGGCATATTTCCTCGCCGCCGTTGTCGCAGGCGAGAGTCTCGCCGTTCTCCGTTACGGTGAGGCCGCCGGTGAGGTAAGCGGGCTGCGATGCCTCGGTCTGGGGCATCTGCGGGCCGTGTCCCATGAAGGGCAGCTCGGTTCCCGGCTCGTCGTCAATCAGCTTGACGATTGCTATGGGACTGGTCTGGGCGGGGATGCTCCGTGTAGTGAAGTCGTAGAGCACAAGAGCCTTGCCGCTGATAAACGCGGCCTCACGGGTGCGGCTGAAATAGGGGGTGTCGGGGTCATAGTTGATGATGAGGCCGCCGTCGTCACTAAGGCCGTCCTCGTCAAAGACCGCTATCTTCTGGCTCACGCCGTCGCCGGTAGAAACCACAATCACGCTTGGGCTGTGGTGTACGGGGAGCTGAAGGGTCATGGGCTCGTCCCCGTCGACGTAGTAGGTTATTTTGTCGCCGGCCTTGATGTCGTCGAAGGTCAGGGCCTCGCCCCTGTCGCTGAGGATAAAGGCGCCGTCCTTTTTGTAGAGGTGGAGGCTGCCGTCCTCGTTGACGACGGTATCGCCGTTTTGTCCGACGGTCATGGAGCCCACAAGGTAGCCGTGGTCAACGGTGGGAGCCTCGGTTACGGTTTGGGCGGGAACGACGATGGGAGGGTGATCCTCGGCCATTACGGCCCCCGTCCCGCCGAGGGTAAGGGTGGCCGCGGTCATAACGGCCAGAAATTTCGCAGAGTTCTTTTTCATAATAAACATCCTTTCCGCATTAAATGCGATTATTTTTGTTTTTTGGTTTGATGGCTGCGCACGCCTGTTATGTAATACTAATCCATAATTAAAATCGGACACCGAGCGGCGAGAATTTTTCGTGTCAGGCAAGGAAGAGGCCGCAGGCAATACTGTATGTATTGGCAAGGCCGATGACGTAGCATGGCGCGGAAAAGACCGCCGCAAATGTCTGATTTTAGTTGGGGATTAGTATAAAACCGGCGGGGGCCCCGGCGGCTTCCGGCCTCTGCCGGAGCCCTCGCCTTCGCGTTACATAGTTTAGACGTGGAAATTTCAAAAAAGTTCCCGATTTTTAAAAAATTTTTTATTATTTTTTTTGTCAGTATTCATTATACACTATGTAATGAAAAAAATCAATATATTATATAAATTTTTACCGAAAAAAGTTTTTGTTGACAAGGAAAGGGCTTTTGATGTATAATATTTATATTCATTGAAAGAAAGCTGGTTTTGCCCATGAAAACGATTTGGCGCAAGCTGATCTCCCTGATGACCGTGTTCGCCGTGACCTTGGCGGCTCTGCCCGCCGCCGCAAGCGGAAGCCGCTACACCGCAAGGGACGCCTATATGTACTTTGCCCGGGAATACCCGGAATTTATCCTCAACGTGCTTGAAAGAGGCTATGACGACGGAGTCGGCGAGAGCTTGCTGCTGCGCTTCCTTATTGATATGCAGCGCAGCTTTTATTACGAAAACCGAATTACTCCCGTGACCGAGGCCAACTTTGAGCGGGTGTTTATAGATAAGGTAAAGGAAAACGCCAACGCGTCCGAGTACGCTACCCTCCAGTCGGCCATATACGACGCCTATCCCGAGGCTTCCGACGCCTTGCGAAAAAATCGCATCCATCCCAGCATTTCTCCCCTCGTCGATACGGTGAGGGAAATGGTGCTGGAGCGAAATATGCTGAGCAAGCCGGAACCCATGGAAAACTACGAGTTCCGCATGGAGGGCTTCGAGGAGCCTCCCGTGATTTCCGTCGACCAGCTCGGCGACCTGCCCCCGCTGCCCTCTTCGGTGAAGGTGCTGTCCGAGTCCGGCCTGTATATAAAAATGCCCGTCCGCTGGAACGAGCTGCCCGATACGGCCTACGCCGGCGGCGCGAAGGTGCTCGGACGCGTGACGCCGCCGGAGGGAGCCATTACGGGAACCTTTGACGGCCGGGCGTTCCAGCGCGTGGAAATAAAGCCCCTGTCCGGCGGCGGCAAGTGCGGCACGGGTCTGACTTGGACTCTCGAAAACGGTGTGCTGACCGTCAGCGGCAAGGGGCGCATGGACAGCTATTCCAACGCCGACCGAACCCCCTGGGCTTCGGTGCGTGACGCCGTAAACAAAATCGTGATCGGGGAGGGCGTCACCTACGTGGGTATTTACGCCTTTGCGGGAATAAAAAATCTGGCCTCGCCCTCGGTGACCATTCCCTCCACCGTCAGCTCTCTGGGCCGGAACGCCTTTGCCGGCACGGCCCTTGACACGGTACGCTTCGAGGGAGAGGTCAATATAGTGAACGGCGGAGCCTTTGACGCCGGAGCGACCCTTTACGGGGGAAGAGCCGGCTGCGCGGCCGACCGCTATGCCGCCGCCAACGGTCTTACCTTCGTGCCCGACGGTTGGACGGAGCCGGAGATAGTCGGCCTTGAGGCCTCGCTCTCCGGCGACGCTTTGGCCGTGAATGTGGAAACCATGAACACCGACGGCCTTGAGCTGCGGCTGGCGGTTTACGGCGGCGGAATGGAGCTGCTGGACACGGCGCCCGTTACCGGCGGGACGGCGGAGCTGACGGAGGTCGGGGCCAAGTACCTGAAGGTTTTTTGTTGGGACGGCATGACGCCCCTGTGCGAGACGCGGTTCCTGCGGCTTACGGCGTAGCAAATAACTGTTGACAATTTTAAAAAAAGTTGTATAATGGTTGTAGACAAAACTATTGAAAGGACGATTTTACATGAACAACGCGTATTTCTCCATACACGAGCCGGCCAACGAGCCGGTACACGGCTATATGCCCGGCAGCCCCGAGCGGGCGGCCCTCAAGGCCGAGCTTGAGCGCCAGAGCGCTCAAGTGGTGAATATCCCCCTTATCATCGGCGGCAAGGAGATATTTACCGAAAACACAGTGGACATAACCATGCCCCACGACCATCACCATGTGCTGGCCCGGTGCAGCATGGCCGGTGAAAAGGAGCTTAAAATGGCCATCGACGCGGCCATGGCCGCCAAGAGCGCCTGGGCCGATATGCCCTGGGAGCACAGAGCCTCCATCTTCATGAAGGCCGGCGACCTGCTGGCCGGCTCCTGGCGGGCGAAGCTCAACGCCGCTACCATGCTGGGCCAGAGCAAGACCGCCTATCAGGCCGAGATCGACTCCGCCTGCGAGCTCACCGACTTTATCCGTTACAATGTTTACAACGCCCAGGAGCTTTACAAGATCCAGCCCAACAGCGTGGGCGCCGTGTGGAACCGCAACGAGTACCGTCCCCTTGACGGCTTCGTGACCGCCCTCACCCCCTTTAACTTCACCTCCATCGGCGGCAATCTGCCCATGGCTCCCGCCGTAATGGGCAACACCGTGCTCTGGAAGCCCTCCACCACGGCGGTGCTTTCCAACTACTATTTCATGAAGCTTCTGGAGGAGGCCGGACTTCCCGCCGGCGTTATCAACTTCATTCCCTGCAGGGGCGTGGACATCAGCAAGTACGTCATTCCCCATCCCGACTTCGGCGGCTTCCACTTTACCGGCTCCACCAAGGTGTTCAGCGGCGTTTGGAACACCGTGGGTCAGAACATTTCTACTTATAAGAGCTATCCCCGCATCGTGGGCGAGACCGGCGGCAAGGACTTCATCTTCGCCCACAGCAGCGCGGCCATCGAGCCTCTTGTCGCGGCCATAGTCCGCGGCGCCTTTGAGTATCAGGGCCAGAAGTGCTCCGCCGCCAGCCGCGCCTACATACCCGCCTCCATCTGGGATCAGGTTCGCGAGCGGGTGCTGGCCGAGACGGCCAAGCTCACCGTGGGCGACGTGGCCGACTTCAGCACCTTTATGGGCGCGGTCATCGACAAGGCCTCCTTCGACAATATCAAGAGCTATATAGATTACGCCAACGCCTCCGAGGACGCCGAGGTGCTCTGCGGCTCTTACGACGACACCAAGGGCTGGTTCGTGAAGCCCACCGTAATTCTGGCCAAGAAGCCCGACTTCAAGTCCATGGTGGAGGAGATATTCGGGCCGGTCATCACAATTTACGTGTACGACGACGACAAGCTGGACGAGACTCTCGAGCTGTGCGACACCACCAGCGCCTACGCCCTCACCGGCGCCATCTTCGCTCAGGACAGGGCGGCCATCGTCCACATGGAGCATGCTCTGAACAACTCCGCCGGCAACTTCTATATAAACGACAAGCCCACCGGCGCGGTTGTCGGTCAGCAGCCCTTCGGCGGCGCCCGGGCCTCCGGCACCAACGACAAGGCCGGCAGCATCTTTAACCTTATCCGCTGGGTAAACATCAAGTGTACCAAGGAAAATCTTGCGCCCTCCGCCGACATCGTTTATCCCTACATGAGCGAAAAGTAACATATAATTAATTATGGAGTCGCCGTTTGGCGGCCCCGAATAAACGTGAGAGCGCTGGCAAAGGTCAGCGTTCTCTCATTTATATTAAGCCTTTGTTACAAAATAATAAAATATATTGACTTTTTTTTATTTTTTGTGTAGAATTCAAGTATACCAATGGTCGGAGTTGTGACCCCGGGGGTACCGGAGGAATGGCCCGCAGGGGCGGACGTGGGGCGGATGTGAATTTTACATTTGCGTTACAGTTCCCTAAAAGCTATTGACGAACGGGACCGTGGGTGTTATAATTCCGATAGGAGCCTGATGAGGGCCCCGGTCCGCGGTGAGAAGAGGCCGCCGACTTCAAGGAACACTCTTCAAAAATTTATAATTAGGAGGATTTGAGACATGAACACTCTCAAGAAGACCGCTGCGGTAGTTCTTGCGATTGCTATG
>CANRJP010000104.1 GCA_947630975.1 uncultured Clostridia bacterium | reverse complement strand
AGCTTCCTCCTTTGTTGTCTTATTTAGTCAATTATACCATTTTAACCCCGTAAAGTCAACAGAAACTTTCCGTATTCTCTTTTACTTCTGATGAAAATGACCTCTCCGCCCCAGCCGGACAGGGCGTCCAGCAGCTTTTGACGGTTTTTCCGGCGGAAGCCCGCCACGTAACGGAGAAATTCCCAATCCAGCCTTTCCGGACAGTCCTCGCCCATGTCGGGCCGGGTGCGGCCGTGGTTTGTCAGTATTCTTTTTAAGACTCGAAAAACGCAGACCGCCGTGGGGTAGTCCGGCATAATAACCGTGTCCGCCCGGGCCAGGCGCATTTTCAGGGTGCGTCCGTAGTTGCCGTCGATTATCCACTTTTCGCCCTTCAGGGCCTCGGCGAGGGCGGCGTCGAACTCCTCCCTCGGGGCCTCCACCCAGCCGGGCCGCCAGAACAGCTTGTCCAGATGCACAATGGGCAGGCCCAGCTTTTCGGACAGTTTAAGGGAAAGGGTGGACTTTCCGCTGCCGGGACTGCCGATAATAAGTATACGCTCCACATTAAAATCCCAGCGGCTCGGCCACGAGAATGACCTTTATCCTGTTTTTATGGCGCTGTGGGCCGCTTATCAGGTAGTTGCAGCATATTCGGGCGTCGCTGGCGCAGCCGTCGGTCATCTCCCCGTCCACGCCCATGCAGACGCCGGTCTCCCGACAGTAGGTTGCGCAGGAAAGGCGCTTCGCGTTAGGCGGGGCGGCCTGCTCCTTGACCCGCACTACGGCCTCGTCAAGGTCGCGGACTATCTTGTTGCAGCCCACTATCATTATGACGCTTTCGGGGCCGAAGGCTATGCAGGAAATTCGGTTGCTGTTGCCGTCCACGTTGTAGAGCTCGCCCTTTTCGGTGACGGCGTTGGACGAGGTCAGGTACACGTCGCAGCCGTAGGCGTCGATGTATGCCCGCCGCTTGTCCTCATACTTATTGCGGTCTATGAAGTTGTACTCCGGACTTTGCATCAGCTCCAGCACTCCGCTTTCGGCCAGAGTCTCGCTGCCCCCGCAGGACAGACTGTTCCCGGGCTTAAGCATGGACTTCACGAGGGGAGCGATTTCCTCCCTGGTTCTGACGACATGG
Organism: uncultured Clostridia bacterium; assembly: GCA_947630975.1. Lineage (GTDB taxonomy): Bacteria > Bacillota > Clostridia > UMGS1883 > UMGS1883 > JAFLUQ01. The sequence goes on along the minus strand of CANRJP010000104.1, from coordinate 7,247 downwards.
GCCTCCATGCGGTTCTTTTCAAGGGCCTTGGCCGTGCGCTCCAGCCGTTGGAGCACGGTTTCTTCAACAAATTTATTCATATTAACGCCTCCCGTAAAAATTTATCATATTAATTATACCACCGTAAGGAAAAAAATGCAACATAAAACGCGCAAAAAAATGACAGACGCTGAGGTCTGCCACCAAGGTAAGCGCTATTCAAAACAGCGCCACTAAAAAAGGAGGGAAAATGAAAAAAGTTTTGGTACTCATTGAGTACATTTATATTTTACTCCGTTTTTTATAATTTATCAATATTGTTTTTATACAATTCTTACAAATTGCAGTTATAATTTTTGTGCATTTTTACAGATCTGGCGGCATATTCCTTGACAAAGGGCGGATACGGTATTATAATGTAAATATAGGGTATACTGACACAGGAGGGGGAAAATCTCATGAAGATCGCTTTTTTTGACACAAAGCCTTATGACAGATCGTCCTTTGAAAAATTCGCCGGGGATATGGAGTTCACGTTTTACGAGACGCGCCTGGACGGGCGCACGGTCGGTCTGGCCCAAGGCCACGACGGGGTCTGCGTCTTTGTCAACGACGAGGTGACCGCCGCCGTTATCGACCGGCTTTATGAAATGGGCATCCGTTTCATCGCCCTGCGCTGTGCCGGCTATAACAATGTGGACGTGGAGCACGCTTTCGGCAAGATACACGTGTTCCGAGTACCGGCCTACTCGCCCTACGCCGTGGCCGAGCACGCCATGGCTCTGCTGCTCACGTCAATAAGACGGATACACAAGGCTTATATCCGCACCCGTGACTTTAATTTCAGCCTTAACGGCCTGACGGGCTTTGACCTCCACGGCAAGACCGTGGGCGTGGTGGGCACCGGCAAGATAGGGCGGATATTCATTGACATATGCCGCGGCTTCGGTATGGAGGTAGTCGCCTACGACAAGTTCCCTTCGGCGGACAGCGGCATAAGTTATGTGGAGCTGGACGAGCTGTTCCGCCGCAGCGACATAATCTCGCTCCACTGCCCGCTGACAAACGAGACAAATCACCTTATCAGCGCGGAGGCCATCGAAAAGATGAAAAAGGGCGTCGTCATCGTCAACACCTCCCGAGGCGGCCTCATCGACGCCGAGGCACTGCTGGCGGGCATAAAGGAGCGGAAGGTGGGCGCGGCCTGCCTGGACGTGTACGAGGAGGAGTCGGACATCTTTTTCCGTGATTTCTCCGGCCATATCGTGGAGGACGACACGCTGGCGCGGCTCATTTCCATGCCCAACGTTATCGTCACCTCCCATCAGGCTTTTTTGACCGAGGAGGCCCTTGAAAATATCGCCGAGACCACTGTGAGCAACATTCTGTCCTTTACGGAGACCGGCGCCTGTGACAACGAGCTCTGCTACCGCTGCGGCAATATCGAGGACTGCAAGAAGAAACGTAAGGAAAAGTGCTTTTAAATGAAATACCGGACGGCATATCGGGCCGTCCGGTAATTTGCTTTTTTTCATACACCAAAACGGCTGAAAAAGATAAAAAATGCCCTGTCAAAATGCCCAAAAATGTGCTAAAATAATTAAGGCAATACAACACAAAGACCGCAAAGGAGCTTTGTACCCATCTTGCTTGCATCTTTTCCGACGTATCTTACGAAAACTCCTTGAAATACGACAGTATTCCTTCGTCGTTTTCGTAATTCCGTCAAAAAATCTGCGGCGCAATATGGGCACAATCTCTGTGCGGTATCGCCTTAAGTACGTTTTGTACAAATCAGAAAAGAGAAAAATGGAGGAAAAATCAATGCCTGAAATCAAATTTTATAAGCGTGAGCCCATGCCCATGGAAATGCACAAGGTGAAAATCGTGCAGAAGCTCACTTTGCTGCCCGTTGACAAGCGCCTTGAGAAAATGGAGGCCGCGGGCTTCAACACCTTCCAGCTCCACAACGGAGACATATTCATGGATATGCTCACCGACTCCGGCGTCAACGCCATGAGCGACAATATGCTTGCCGCCATGATGAAGGCCGACGACGCTTACGCCGGCAGCGAGACCTTCTTCCGCATGAGGGACAAGCTGGAGGAGATATTCGGCATCAAGTATCTGCTCCCCGCCCATCAGGGACGGGCCTGTGAAAATATTCTTGCCACCCGCTTTGTAAAGCCGGACAACTGTGTTATCATGAATTACCACTTCACCACCGCCAAGGCCCACATCACCCGTGTAGGCGGCCGCGTGGAGGAGCTTGTCAAGGACGAGGGCCTTGTGTCCAAGAGCGACCTCCCCTTCAAGGGCGACATCGACCTTAAGAAGGTTGAGGACTGCATAAAAAAGGAAACTCCCGAAAACGTGCCCTTTATCAGAATAGAGGCCGGCACCAACCTCATCGGCGGCCAGCCCATTTCCTACGCCAACATGAAGGCCGTCACCGACCTCGCCAAAAAGTACGGCATTCTCACCGTGCTGGACGCCTCTCTCCTTCAGGACAATCTGTACTTCATCAAGACCCGCGAGGAGGCCATGAAGGATAAGCCCGTCCGTGAGATCACCCGCATGATAGCCGACCTTTACGATATAATCTATTTCTCCGGCCGCAAGTTCGGCTTTGCCCGTGGCGGCGGCATTCTTGTCCGGGACGAGGCTATGTTCCACTCCATGGAGGATCTCATTCCCATGTTCGAGGGCTTCCTGACCTACGGCGGTATGTCCGTAAAGGAGATGGAGGCCATGACCGTGGGCTTCGACGAGAGCATGGACATGGACGTGATTTCTCAGGGGCCGCAGTTCATCGACTACTGCGTAAAGCAGCTTGACGCCTACGGCATTCCCGTTATAACTCCCGGCGGCGGTCTCGGCGCTCACCTTGACGCCAGCCAGTTCGTGGATCATATTCCTCAGACCCAGTACCCCGCCGGCGCCCTTGTCTGCGCCCTGTACATATGCGGCGGCATACGCGGCATGGAGCGTGGCACCCTCTCCGAGGAACGCAACGCCGACGGCAGCGAACGTCTGGCTTCCATGGAGCTGGTTCGCATGGCCTTCCCGCGCCGCGTGTTCACCCTGTCCCAGACCGAATATGTCATCGACCGCGTAAAGTGGCTCTATGACCACCGCGACCTCATCGGCGGCCTCCGCTTCGTTCACGAGCCCGCCACTCTCCGCTTCTTCACCGGTATCCTCGAGCCCGTATCCGACTGGCCCAAGAAGCTGGCCGAGGCATACAAGGCCGAGTTCGGCGCCGACCAGTAATCGGGAAAAATAAGCGGCGCATATCACCCTTTATCGGAGCTTGACGTATACCCGATACGTCGGCGCTCCTCAAAAAGGCAATTAAGGAGAAAAACATGACGGTAACCAACGCCAAACCGGAAGATCTTGACGCTCTCGTCCGGTTGGAAAAAATCGGCTTCCCCGGCAGCGAGGCCGCCGGACGGGAGTCTTTGAAATACCGGATGGAAAACTTTCCGGAATATTTCCTGACCGCGTGGGAAGGCGGGGAGCTTATCGGCCACATCGACGGGGTACTCTCACATAAAACCCTCATTGTGGACGAGGTCTACGCTCCGGGCGGAGCCGACCCCGGCGGTGAAAATCTTCTGATATTCGGCGTCGTAACACGGCCGGATTGCAGAAACAAAGGAGTGGCCGCCGAAATGATGAGGACTCTGCTTGAGAGGGCGCGGAAAAACGGAATAAAGACCGCCGCGCTGACCTGCAAGCCCCAACTGGTACACTATTACGCCAAATTCGGCTTTGAGGACAAGGGTCTATCCGAGTCCGTGCTGGGCGGGATAGTTTGGCACGATATGACTATGAAGTTAATTAGTGATTAGAAACAAAAAGGGGCCGTAAAAAAAGTCGCGCAGAACGTTCAAGGGCTGAATGACTTAATTTAAGGCAAATATGAGTGTTATAATATAAGTCGATAAATATAAAATAATTGCATAATGTAGAAAATTCGCCCTAACGAGCGAATTTTCTCATTTTTAAGCCCTTGAACTACGAACGAAAATCACCCTCGGCGTACCTATGTACGCCGTCGGGAGGGCTTTCTCGGCGTCGGGCTGCGCCCGCCGCCTGCGAGAGCTGATTTTCGTCCGTTCTGCACGATTTTTTCGACCGGCCCCTGTGCCTCCAGATTACATAGTAAATTTTTTTACAGCTCCTTTTATTGTTGACAAATTTGAAAAAAGTGATATAATAAAAACAGGTGATACAGATATGTCATTAGAGTACCAAAGATATGGTCGGAATAAGGAAACATTGATTAATAATACATATATAGAAAGTGGAGAATATAGAAAAAAGTTTGACAAAATAACAGACAATTTTAAAATAAACAGAATATTATATACTAAAGCTAAGGAAATGTTGAAACATCGCAGCGGAACCACCTGCGAAGATATGTATTGGATTGATGGGGAGACAGGTAAAATTGCCGCTAAGGAAATCTCTTCGACGGAAATGCGGGAAATTATATATTCTTCGGTCACTAAGCGAATAATTTCATCTTATGAAAAAAATCGTTTGATAGCTATTCATACTCACCCCGGAAGTATGCCGCCAAGCGTTGCGGATCTCAACTCCTGCTATATAAACGGTTACAAGCTGGGCTGCGTTGTTTGTCATGACGGTAAGTTGTTTGTCTACACTTCTTCAGAGCAAATTAACGTAACATTATATAATATGTACATTGAAGCCGCGTTAAAGGAAGGAGTTCCCGAATATGAGGCTCAAATAACAGCCCTTGAAAAACTGAAAAATATATTTAAAATTGATTTTTGGGAGGTTAAATAAATGGAGGAAAGATTAAATGACAATGTTGTCATTCCCGATGACATAAAAAAGATGACAAAAGAAGAGCTCGAAGCCGCTATAAAGGCTTTGGAAACCGAACTTGCACTCAGGAACAAGAAAGCGGTATGATTCGTAAACAAAAAATCCTCTTGCGTTCGCAAGGGGATTTTTTGCATGATGGGTTACGCCGTGACGGTGCTGCTGTACTTGGTTTTTACGGAGTCTATCCTCTGCTGCTCCGCGTTGTCCGTAGTGTACCAGCCCTTTTTCTCCATGTTGGCATAGATGCTGTCCTGCATGGACAGAGAATCCTTCAGCGCATCGTCAAAAGCCCGGTGTACGCTGTTGGTGGGGGATTCGATGGCGCCGTGCATATAAAGGTCACAGCCGCCCTTCTCCAAAAGGAGAAGTCCTTCCATAAGGCATTTGTCATCCATAATTCCGCCTCCTTTACAACAAGCCATAGAAGCTTTGGAAGATCTGGCCGTGTTTCTTTGCCAGATCCTGCACGCAGCTTTTGAGCTCCTGATCCTGAAGCTGATTTACGGCTTCCTGACAGCGGGTCTGAAAATACTTTTCATGACTGAGGGCGTCCTCGATATAAAGCAATTCCTTTGTCGTCATGTTGTTTCCACCTCCGCAGTTATTTTGCCACGGGGAGCGGGATATATGAATGGAAATTTTTTACAGTTTTTTCCTCGCCTCAAGGCGGCATATGGGCACTCCCATCTCCGTGAAGCGCCGCTCGTATTCGGTCATTATGTTCCCCTCGAAGCCGCTGCCGTGCAGGTCGAAGGTGACATTGCTCAGCTCGAAGCCGTTTTCCGGAAAGGTGGCCAGCGAAAACTCGAAAAGCTCCCGGTTGTCGGTCTTGAAGAAGATCTCGCCCCCGTCGGACAGGATGCGTTTGTACAGCTCCAAAAACCGCCCGTGGGTCAGGCGGCGCTTGGCGTTGCCGTTTTTGGGCCACGGGTCGCTGAAATTCAGATAAATCCGGTCAACGCTTCCGTCGGGAAAGCTCTCCGCCGCCCCGGCAAAGTCGCCGAGAATGAACTTGAGATTGGTCAGCTCGGCCCTCGCGGCCTTTTCCATGGCCAGGACTATCACGTTGGACACCCGCTCCACGGCTATGTAGTTTATTTCGGGGTTCAGCCGCGCGGTCTCGGTGATGAAGTCACCCTTCCCGCAGCCTATCTCCAGGTGGAGCGGGGCGGGGAGGTTCAGCCGCCCTCCCCGGTAATCTATGGCAAGGCCGCCGCAGCGCTCCAGACGCTCGCTGAGGTGGCCCCTTGTTCTCATTCGCATTATTTTTTCTCCTTAAGTGAATTGATAAACTCCACGACTTTAAATTTTATCCGTACCGGCAGCCTTCCCGAGCGTCCCGAGGTTATCAGCTCGTAGTCCTCCGGCGACAGCATGGTCCTGAGGGCCCTTCCGGCGTCGGAGCTGTCAACGCTGCCCTTCACATAGCAAAGCGGGGGAAAGAGGACGCACCACCAGTTCTGCCCCTCACCTTCGCCTATGGTTATCCGCACGGCGTCATATTCACCGGCGGGGTAAGTCAGTCCGCCGTAATCCTTGGTGGGAAAGTAAAATCTGCCGTATTCAGCCCTGACGCCGTAGTCATAGCCGCTGTCCGCAATTTCCCGGCGGGCTATGGCCTCGTATTCCTCCAGCAGACCGGCCGCGTCCTCCTTGCTCACGGAGGCTGACGTGGCCTCCAGCAGTCTGTCCCTGACCCTGAGCTTCAGGGCCTGATCTTCCTCGCTGTCACTGTTGGCAACTATGTGCAGGCGCACTATGTCCCGGCTTAACCGGGCCTCGGTCTCCGACGCGCAGGTCAGGGCGCACATTACTGCGCAGGCCAGTGATATTGTCAATGTATAGAGTTTTTTCTTCATAAGTCAACACCTCCGGAAGAAGTGTTGACTAAATTATGCTTTTTTATACAGTGTGTTTCATACGGGACTGCAAAGATATACGCTCTTAAAGCGTCCGGCGAGCCGCCGGCGGGCGTGGTCGGCCTTTTTTCTTTCGGTGAAGATGCCAAAGACCGTGGGGCCGCTGCCGCTCATCTGTGCCGCCGCTGCGCCGTATTCCATGAGCTCTTCCTTGAGCTGTACCAGAATTGGATAGTCCTCAAGGCTGACCTCCTCCAGCACGTTGCCCATACCTCGGGCGATGGAGCGGATGCTGTGGCTTCTCAGGCCGTGGATGACCTGCTCGGTGTCGGGGCGGCGGAAGTCCGTGTGACTGTCTATTTTTTCGTAAACCGTCTTTGTGCTGATGGAAAATGCGGGCTTGACCAGCAGAATATGGCAGAACGGCATCCTCGGCAGAGGGGAGAGCTGCTCGCCAATGCCCTCGGCCAGCCTTGTGCCGCCGAGAATACAGTAGGGCACGTCGGCGCCGAGCTTTTCCCCCATCAGACAGAGCTTACGTGTGGA
>CANRJP010000103.1 GCA_947630975.1 uncultured Clostridia bacterium | reverse complement strand
CCCTTCCAGTGGGCGGGACAGAACGACATGGAGACCCTGCGCCGCAAGCAGCAGCTTTTGAAGGGCGAGATAAAGAACCGTCACGTGAAGTACAGCTATCACCAGAGCGACGTAAGCGTGCTGGAGGGTATCTTTGCCCGCGGCGACCGAAAGCTGAACGCCGTCCTTGTCCGGGCCTTTGAGCTGGGTTGCAAGCTTGACGGGTGGAGCGAGTGCTTCGATATGGAAAAGTGGCGCCGCGCCTTTGCGGACTGCGGAGTTGATATGGATTTCTACACCAGAGAGCGGAGCTATGACGAGCTTTTCCCCTGGGACTTCGTGGACATAGGCGTGACGAAGGAGTTCATGATGAGGGAAAACGAGAGGGCCAAGGCCGCCGTCACCACGCCGCACTGTCGGCTCAAGTGCTCCGGCTGCGGAGCGGCTTCCCTATGCGCGGGCGGAAAGTGCAGCGTTTACACGGAGGAGAGCAGTCTCAAGAAAATCAGGGAGCTGAAAGAGAATGGCTGAAGAAAAAATACTGTATGACTACTATTTGATATACGAAAAAACCGACAACGCGAAATATATTTCCCACTTGGACTTTGTGCGGACGTACAACCGCACCATGCGGCGGGCAGGACTGCCGGTGGCTTTTTCCGAGGGCTTCAATCCCCATCCTCAGTTGAGCTTCGCCCTCCCTCTGTCGGTGGGGTATACCAGCGAGTGCGAGCTTTTGGAGCTTAAGCTCACCGAGGAGCTGCACGAGGCGGAAATAAGGGACAGGCTTAACGCCGTCATTCCCGACGGAATAAAAATTCTTGAGGCCCACAAGGGCCGGAGCCGCATGAAAAAGCTCTGCTTTGCCCGATATATCGTGACGCCGGAAACAATGCCCGAGAGCGTTGACGAATTTTTAAATATGAAGGAAATTATAATCGACAAAAAAACAAAAAGCGGGATAAAGGACACGGACATCCGCCCCGACGTCAGGGAGATAGTGCTGTCGGACGGCAAAATGGAAATGATCCTCTCCGCCGGCAGCGACAGAAATCTTAAGCCCGACGTTGTGGTCAGGGCCATGAACAAATATATTTCCGGCTATGACAGCGGGGATTGCGAGTACCACCGGGCGGCGATATACGATGACGAAATGAAGATTATAGACTGAGGTTGACAAAGTGAGGCGATAGCATGGGCTCCTTTTGGGGACACCTTTCCACGATAACCCGGCACAAGCTGCTGGTAATGAAATACTGCTTCCGCATGGGACTTTATTGGCGGGGACTGATGCACGACCTTTCCAAGTATTCCCCCACGGAGTTTTTGATGGGGGTCAAATACTATCAGGGCAATCAAAGCCCCAACAACGCCGAGCGGAGGGACAAGGGCTACAGCGCCGCCTGGCTCCATCACAAGGGACGCAACCGCCATCACATCGAATATTGGAACGATTACGCCGACGGGCCGGAGAAAAAGGTTGTTCCGGTGGAGATGCCCAAGGTTTTTGTGGCGGAAATGCTTTGCGACCGAATTGCCGCCAGCCGCGTCTATAAAAAAGACGACTATACCGACGCCTCGCCCTATGAATATTATATGCGCTCAAAGGAAAGGGGCATAATCCACCCCGCCACCCACGAGCTGCTGATGAAGCTGCTGATTATGCTCAAGGATAAGGGAGAGGACGCGACTATAGAATACGTAAAAAAGGATTTGTTAAAAAAGGACAAAAAACGGAGGTAAAGCGATGAAGCTGAAAAATAAGACGCTTAGTCTGCTTCTTGCGGTGCTGCTGACGCTGGCGGGTCTGCCCGCTATGGCGGAAGGCGGGGCGGTCACGCGAGCATATGCTGTTGATAGCTTTGTCAGGGTGGCGGGACTGACGCCCGATATGGGCGGCCCATCGCCGGAAGCTTTCGCCGACTGGGACGAGGTGCCCGAGGAATACCGGGAGAGCATGGCCGTCGCGGTCAGCGGCGGGATAATCAAGGGCACGGACGGTAGCCTTAACCCCAATGACGGACTTACCCGTCTGGAGGCCATGATAATTCTGGGCCGCTGTCTGCCGGAGGTGCCGATTGAGCGGGAAGCCGCCGGTTTTTCCGATGTGCCGGACTGGGCCAAGGAGGAAATAGAACGCCTTTACCGGGGAGGACTGGTCAACGGCTACGGCGGCGGGGTTCTCGGCTCCTATGACCCAATAAGCGAAGATCAGCTCATTCTCCTGACGGACAGGGTGAGAAGCGCCCTTTCGGGTGAGGTCAGCCTTAAAGACGACTTTTACGCGGCTGTCAACCATGAATGGCTGTCGTCGGCGGTAATTCCCGAGGGAAAATCCGTTGCTTCAATAAGTCAGAACCGATTGAACGAAATAGACGGCTATCTTTTGAAACGCAGCCGTGAGCTGCTGGAGAAATACAATGCCGGCGAGGAATTAAAGCCGGTGGAGAACCGGGCCGCAAGGTTTTTTGATATTTCCCTGAAATATTTGGAAGAGGACGAAGGCGCCCTTGAACCTTTGAAAAAATATTTTGACAAAATAGACGGCTGTTTAAATGTCATTGAGATTGGCAGCGTAAACGGAACAATTCTCCGTGATTTGTCGGTGCCGGTGCTTTTTGACATAAGCATTCCCTGCGTTATCGGCGCCGACGGCTATGCCGAGGTCCTGAGCGGCGCTTACATAGACTGGCTTGATTCCGGCATCGACCGCAGCTACTGGACCGAGGATCCCGACGGAACTGAAAAGGCCTTTGCCGACTACGCGTCGGGACTGCTGGCCTTGGCCGGGATAGAAAACAGCGCCGCTCTTGGTGCCGGTATTGCCGCTTTCAAGCGGGAAACGGCTCTGGCGGGCATGAGCGCGACGGAATACGCCGTGTTTGCCGAGGACGGGAATGTCAACGAGGACGATCACATATTTGACTGGAAAGGTCTCGGCGGCCTTTACAGCGGGAAGTGGAGAAATCCGCTGCCTTCGATTTTCTTCAGCATAGACAGCCGGGAGCTGACGGACTTTTACGGATATATAATTACCGACAGGGGAGCCGTTGACAAGGCCGTTGAGCTTGTGAACACAGCTGACCTTGACACCGTAAAGGCTCTGTGCAAATTTAATCTCATCGAGCAAATGACGGATTTCCTGCCTAGGAAATTCATGGCCTTGAGGGATAAGTTGGACAGGGAGGTCATGGGCGTTGAGGATATTTACGGCGCCGAGGAATGGGCGGCGGTGCTGACCTCTGATGTCTTTACGGGAGCTTATGAGGCGGACTTTGTACGGAATAACGTGAAATATGATGCCGATTATATCAGGAACATGACGGATGATATTGTAGAAACCTTTGAAAAACTGTTCGGCGAAAGCGGTTCGATGAGTCCGGATACCGTGGTCGCGGCCGTGGAAAAGCTGCGGAAGATGACCAAAGTCGTCGCCTATGAAGGGGATGGCGCGGTTGTCGATGATTATCAAACCGTTGAGGACGGAAAGTCCCTGATGAGCAACGTGGTGAGAATGATGGAGGCCAACGGCGGCAGCTATATGTCCGTGGTCGACTTTGTGGATATCGAGTGGCCCGGATATACCGTAAACGCCACATATTCGCCTTATCTCAACAAAATAGACGTTTACGCCGGCCTGCTGTACGCGCCTGTTTATGATCCGGCGGCTTCCTATGAAGAAAATCTGGGCGGTATAGGCTTTATTATTGCTCATGAAATTTCACACGCTTTTGACAGAATGGGCAGCGAATACGACGCCGAGGGCTATTACGATCCGTGGTGGAGCGAAAAAGACGCGGAGACCTTCGATCAATTTGTGAACGAGCTGGACGGATATTACAGCCGTTACGCCAATGCTCTCGGACAGCCGGTCAACGGAATAATGACCGGTGATGAAAATATTGCGGACATATTGGCAATGGAGTGTATTGTCGCTTTGGCAAAGGAACAAAATCTTGATCTCGACAAAATATTTCGGTCGTATGCCCGAAGTTGGGTCTCGGTCAGCACTCCGGAGTACGCGGATTATCTTAACCGCGTTGATACCCATTCTCCAAACAACGTCCGTGTAAACGCCGTACTGGCCGACTTTGATGAATTTTATGAGACCTACGGCATCTCCGAGGGCGACGGAATGTACGTTCCTCCCGAAAAAAGAGTGCATCTTTTTTACTGACGAACAGACGCCCATTCACGTTTTTTATCAATAAATGCGGTGAATATCTTCTTTTTCATCATTTCTTCTTGACAAAACGGCCGATACGTTATAAAATATGAATATCTTAATTCGATAAGGGGGAATTTATATGGATAAGTTTGTTGAAATTGTTGACAAAGTGAATTCCGTCATTAACAATTTCGTCTGGGGCCCCGTTATGCTGGTGGTCTTTCTTCTGGTGGGCCTGCTTTGCACCGTACGTACCGGAGTGTTCCAGATTTCAAAATTCAAGCTGTGGTTTGACGAGACAATTCTGGCGATCTTCAAAAAGAAGAGCGTCCGCAAAACCGACGACAAAAAGGCTATCAGCCAGTTTCAGGCCCTGTCCACCGCCCTTGCGGCCACTGTGGGTACCGGCAATATCGCCGGTGTGGCTACGGCCATCATCAGCGGCGGCCCCGGCGCCATCTTCTGGATGTGGCTCAGTGCCTTTTTGGGCATGATGACCAACTTTACGGAAAATGTACTGGGCATAAAGTACCGCTATAAGGACGAAAAGGGCGACTGGGTAGGCGGCGCCATGATTTATATGGATCGCGGACTTCACATGAAGTGGCTGGCCATGATATTCTCCTGCTTCTGTATTCTCGCGTCCTTCGGCATCGGCAATATGAGCCAGGGCAACTCCATCGCCTCCACCGTGCACGACACCTTCGGCATACCCAAGGTAGCCATCGGCATAATTATAATGGCCTTTGCCGCTCTGGTAATCATCGGCGGCATCAAGAGAATAGCTCAGGTGACGGAGAAGATAGTTCCCTTCATGGCAGTATTCTACATAGTGGGCGGCCTTGCCATAATCATCGTCAACATCAAAGAAGTTCCCGCCGCCTTTGGAATGATTTTCCGCGGCGCATTCAACCTTAAAGCGGCCGGCGGCGGCTTCTTGGGCTACACCGTGGCGCAGGCCATGCGCTTCGGCATCGCCCGCGGCGTGTTCAGTAACGAGGCCGGTCTCGGTTCCTCTGTAATGGTTCACTCCGCCTCCGATGTAAAGGAGCCGGTTGTTCAGGGTATGTGGGGTATATTCGAGGTATTTGCCGACACCATCTGCATCTGCACAATCACCGCCCTCTCCATTCTCACCACCGTTTACAATCCCGAGCTTGGCGCTCCCGCGGACGCGGCGGGCAATATACTGCTGGATAAGACGGGGGCCGTCCTTTCCGGTGCGCCGCTGACCTCTTATGCTTTTACCCAGACCTTTGGTAAATTGGGCGGTATATTCATCAGCGTCAGCCTTGCGCTCTTTGCGTTTTCGACCATACTCGGCTGGTCTTACTACGGACAGCGGGGCATACAGTATGTGTTCGGCATTAAGGCCGTGCCGGTATATAAAGTGATTTTCATACTAATGATAATGGTGGGCTGCATCAGCCAGTTGGATCTGGTCTGGAACATTTCCGACACCTTCAACGGGCTTATGGCGATCCCCAATCTGTTCGCGGTAATTCTGCTCCACGGTCAGGTGGTGGCGGAGGTCAGGGACTACCTGAAGCGCCGCAAGGAAGGTAAGCTGCTCCAGTAGAGCGAGCTTTTTGCACAATTAAGGCAATACCGCACAAAGGCCGCTTTAGGGCTTTGTACCCATCTTGCTTGTATCTTTTCCGACGTTTCTTACGAAAACTCCTTGAAATACGACAGTATTCCCGCGTCGTTTTCGTAATTCCGTCAAAAAATCTACGGCGCAATATGGGCACAATCTCTGTGCGGTATTGCCTTAAAAAACGGAGCCTTTTCGAGGCTCCGTTTGGCTGTATATTGTTGGTATATTGGTATATTTTGCAACACGGAGGATCATTGGATGAACAAAATTAAAGCTTATATACTGTTTTTGTGTGCGTTGACGCTCATTGTATTTGTACCGTGCGTCACCGCCTGGGCCGAGGATGAGGTTGAGGTTACGGCTGAAATTCCCGTCGAAGTACCTGTTGAAGGTACGGCTGACGGACTGCGGTATTTGAAATACAGCAACCGCGTGGAAATCACTGGATGCGTGGGCCGGCCCGACGCACTGAATATCCCTCCCGTAATTGAAGGACTGCCGGTCACGGCCATTACAAACGACGCTTTTAACGGCTGTAACTTTGTTACCTCGGTTACGGTTCCGGAGGGACTGGTTTCCATCGGCGACCGGGCTTTTGCCCGCTGCACCGGTTTTTACGGTTTGGTTCTCCCGTCGACTTTGACCACTATAGGTAACGAGGCTTTTTACGGCTGCATCAGAATAGGTGGGATTACCATTCCGGCCGGAGTAAATTCTATGGCCGAGAATGCTTTTTCAGAGTGTACCGGTCTGGAGTATATAATCGTTGACTCGAATAACTATTACTATGCCAGCGCATATGAAGTGTTGTACGACAAATTTTATACCCGGCTGATAAAATATCCCGCCGCAAACCCCGCAAAGGATATTACGATAATGCCGTCTACTCAGTCCATCGCGGACGAGGCTTTTAAGGACTGCGTAAATCTCAAAACCGTTACCATGCCTTACGGCTTGTATACCATAGGTGAAAGAGCGTTTTACAACTGCGCCAATCTCGTCAGCGCCGGTATACCTGACAGTGTTACGTCTGTGGGCCGTGAGGCTTACGGCTACTGCCAGAGTCTCCAAAGTATAAATATTCCGGCAAGTATTACAGTCATAAACGATTATACGTTTAACGGCTGCGGCAGCCTTTCTCAGGCTGTTATCGCTCCCGGAGTCACCACTATCGGCGCATGGGCCTTCTGTGACTGTATAAATCTGCAAAGCGTGGTAATACCGGACACGGTGTACGCTGTGGGGGACAAGGCGTTTTCACTTTGCTCGTCTCTTACGTCGGTCACTATCGGCAACGGAGTGGCGGGCATAGGCAACGCGGCTTTTTCCTATTGCACCAAGCTTGAGTCCGTGACCATACCGGATTCCGTGCTGACCTTGGGCCAAGACGCCTTTTTCAACTGTGAGTCTCTCCGCGGCGTCGGCATAGGCGGCGGTCTTGTGTCCATAGGGGACAGAGCCTTTAACGGTTGTTCAAGTCTTACGTCGATAGTTATTCCGGCAAACGTTACGTATCTTGGCAATACCCTGTTCCAGGACTGCATCAAGCTTGAGAATATTACCGTTGATCCGGCCAATGCAAACTATGCCAGCGCAAACGGTTTTCTGTACAACAAAAATTTGACGGAATTTTTGGAGTGCCCCGCCGGAACCGTAACCACAAGCTATTCCATTCCCGATACTGTCCAAAAAATCGGCGAGAGCGCGTTTTACCGCTGCAAAAACCTCAAATCCCTTACCATACCCAACAGTGTTACCTCTATCGGGAACTATGCGTTTTATCAGTGTCCGAGCCTGACCGAGGTATACCTCGGCGGCGGCTTGAAGTCCATCGGCAACTGTGCTTTTCAGGGGTGTACATCCATTGGATATATCGCCATACCCAACAGTGTGACGTCCATCGGCACCGAGGCCTTTGCCGACTGTACCGCGATGGAAAAACTGGTGATAGGCTCGGGCATTACCGAGTTGGGAGGCTCCGCTTTCCGTGACTGCAAAAAGCTTGAGACTGTGTGGCTTCCGGCTTCTTTGAAAAAAATAGGCGGATGGGCCTTCATGAGCTGCTCCGGCCTCAGTCAGGTGTATTTCAGCGGCACCTTCGATTATTGGAAACAGAATGTTGATTACAGTGAAAGCTTCATAAGGTTTGATAAGGGAGTTCAGATAAGCTACGAATATCCCCATCCCAATATGGGCATTTCCGTGACGGTCAACGGAAATCCCGCCGCCCTTGAGATGCAGCCCATATATGACGGGGGAGCGGTATTGGCCCCGGTGAGGGTCTTTGAGGCTTTGGGCGCCAACGTTGTTTGGAACGCTGAAACGGGAAATGTCACCGTTTACTACGGCGACCGCTTTGTGACGGTGACCGTGGACAGCGACCGGGCCGACGTCTACGGCGTTGTAAAAACCATGCCTCACGCGGCCATTGCCATAAACGGTATGCTGATTGTCCCTATTCGCTTTGTGGCGCAGGAGCTGGGTTGCGGCACAGCGTGGGATGGTATGACAAATACCGTAAGCATAACGGGCTGAATAACTGAAAAAAGGGGCCGTAAAAAAAGTCGCGCAGATCGTTCAAGGGCTAAATGACATAATTTGAGGAAAATTTGAATGTTATATAGTCAATCAATAAAAATAAAATAATTGCATAATGAAGAAAATTCGCCCTAACGAGCGAATTTTCTCATTTTTATGCCCTTGAACTACGAACGAAAATCACCCTCGG
>CANRJP010000102.1 GCA_947630975.1 uncultured Clostridia bacterium | reverse complement strand
TTTGGATACACTATTTATAAAAATGATGACCCTAAGTATAGATTTTTTGCATTGTTTGTTTATGTTTGTTCAACGGTTTATTTTGGAACCATGAATGCCATGCGGCAATATTTTGCCATAGCTATACTTATATTTGGATTTGAATTTCTGAAAAAAAGAAGATATGTATTGTATATATTGTGTATCTTTTTTGCGTCACTTTTCCATACGAGCGCGATTTTTATGCTGCCGTTTGCAATATTTGTATTTATAAATGACAGGAAAAGTGTTAGCTTGTTAGGCGTACTTAATGCTTTGGTCTTTATATCAATAATATTTATGTTTGTCGATTTGCGTCCTTATGTAGATTCGCTGATTGATTTTATACCGGAGAGATATACGGCATATATTTTTGAAGATTATTTTAGTGAAAAATATTTTGAGGCAAGAAATTTTTCGGCTATACTGAAGTGTATATTTCCGACAGCATTGTGGTTCTTTACTTATTATAACAGAAAGAAACTGTTTATGGAGCACGAGTATATTGATTTATATATGATAGGTTGGGCGCTGTATGTAATAATTAACAATGCATTTTACGGTATAAATATATTTATACGGGTATATACGTTGTTTGAGTACTTTAGTTTGTATATTGTACCTGCTGCGATAGGAACGCTTAAGTTAAAATCTAACAGACGTATTGCGTCTGTATTTGTTGTACTGTATTATATTGCGTTGACGTCATATGCGATTTTTTACAAAAACGGCCATAGCGTTATACCGTATAACACTATATTTGACAGAGGTTTACTATAAATGGAGGGAAATATGATACCGAAAGTTATTCACTACTGTTGGTTTGGTGGAAATCCGCTACCGGAATTGGCACAAAAATGCATAGAAAGCTGGAAAAAGTATTGCCCCGACTACGAAATAAAGCGTTGGGATGAAACTAATTTTGACATCAACTGTTGCGAATATGTTCGCGAGGCGTATGGGGCGAAAATGTGGGCGTTCGTCAGCGACTATGCGAGGTTTAGAATTCTCTATGAAAACGGCGGAGTTTATTTCGACACTGACGTTGAGCTTATAAAGCCTATAGACGACATCATTGCAAAGGGGCCATTTATGGGTCTTGAGGAGTCTGGCACGGCACAGGTAGGCCCCGGGCTCGGTCTGGCGGCCAATGCCGGGCTCGGTCTGGCGGAAGAGGTACTTAAAAGCTATCATAATTCTCATTTTGTTAAGGGTGAAAACGGATGTTACGATACTGTTGTCACAAGGGTAACAAATATCATTTTAAAACATGGGAATATATTTCCGGATAAGATATCCGAAGTTGCTGGAATAACAATCTATCCGCCCGAGTATTTCTGCCCATTGAACTGTTATACAGGGAAAATGAACCTAACTGAAAATTCGCACTCGATTCACCATTATATGGCGAGCTGGGTGACATCTGAAAGCAGAGCAATTTTCAAAATAAATGAGAAGTTTTACGGTAGTAATGGTATCAGAAAAGTTTTGGGAAATATTGCAGTATTCATACTAAAAGCTATTAGGAAGGTAAAAACGGTGGGATTCAAAGAAACTGTTCATTTTGTCGTGAGAAAACTGAAACCCTCTGCAAGTTGTCGGAAGGATATTATATAGTGCTTCTTTCGGTTGTATTATGTTCATAAGTGCGTTGATATTTCTTCTTGTCGGTATTTTAACGCCCCGAAAGAGCTTGCATATCAGCAAATTTGAGCAAAAAACGCTGCTTCAACGCGTTAATACAGGGAAGCTAAAACTTGTTGAAATGGAAAAGATGGAAAAGGAAGAGGAGATGGTGCGTGAAAGGGGATAAGACAGATGATAGAAAACAGAATTAAAAGTGGTTTTTCACTAATGCACAAAATAGGAATTATGACTTGGTACCATTACCGAAATTACGGTACTGCATTACAGGCAACGGCGCTTTATAAAGTTATATCCGACTTAGGATATAATCCTTCCTTAATTAAATATATGCCCGTTGGAAATGTATTGGAAAAAATGACAGTAAAAAAATTTTTCATTAAGGGATATAATTGGTTTTTAAGTCACGTATTTTGCCCTATGTATTATCACAACGACGTCAAAGAAAAGCTTTTTACAACGTATTTGAATGAACGGATAACAGAAACCGAACCCGTGATAAGCAATGATGATTTTTCAAAATTGAATAAAAAATTTGACGCTTTTGTCTGCGGCAGTGATCAAATATGGTCGCCTTTAAACTATAATGACAAATACTATCTTTCATTTGTGAGCGATCCGAATAAAAAAGTGGCATATGCGCCGAGCATGGGAGTTTCGGAAATCGCCGATCCGAAGGTAAAAAGAAGGATAACGTCGTTGTTGAAGGATTTCAAGCACCTTTCGGTTCGGGAGAAACAAGGCGCCGCTATAATAAAAGAACTGACAGGCAGGGACGCGAAAATTGTATTGGATCCCACGCTGCTTCTTACGGCCGAGGAATGGGATGCTTTCGCGGATATTTCGTCAACACAGAAGCTTAAGCGGCCATACATATTTTGTTACTATTTAGGCAAACCGTCAAAATACAAAAAAACTGTAAAAGCGGCAGCCAAAAAGTGGAATATGCCGGTATATGAGATACCAACTGTAAGAGACCGCGGCGGATACGCCAAATTTCCTTTTGAAGTCGGGCCGAGCGAGTTCGTGTCTCTTATAAAAAATGCTTCGTTTGTATTCACCGATTCGTTTCATGGCATGGTGTTTTCGATAATATATAAGATCCCGTTTGCTGTTTTTGAGCGTTTTGAAAAGAACGATCCAAGAAATCAAAACAGCAGAATATACAGCATAATTGAGCTCTTAGGTCTGCAAAACCGTATGGTTAATGTTGTTGAAAGAGAAAGGATATATAATATGTCAGAAATGGACTATACCGATCCATATCTTAGTTTGGCTAAGCTTAAAGAGCAATCATTGGAATATTTAAAAAATTCATTGCTTGACGCAGTTAAATCGGAGTAGGAGGAGATCATCTTGGAAAAAGTACACGGTTATCCAAAAAACTTGAATGTTCAGATGCTTATATCTCTCATGCTTGAGCATGGGATTAAGCGTGTTATTGTGTCTCCCGGTGGAACACATAATGAAATGGTTGCCGGACTCCAGTATAATGGTAATTTCGAAATGTATTCTACAGTTGACGAACGTGGCGCGGCATATATGGCTTGTGGAATGGCGGCGGAAACAGGTGAACCGGTTGCAATAGTCTGTACTGAATCGGTGGCGTCTCGAAATTATTATCCGGCTATGACGGAAGCGTATTATAGAAAGTTGCCTGTTCTTGCCATAACAGGGGTTCGAGGATATGAAAAGATAGGACATCTTCAGCCTCAAGTCATAGATAGAAGTGAGTCTCCGACAGATACGTTTAAAATAAAGGTACATTTACCAAGAATAAAAGATGAAACGGATATTTGGGAAAGCAATATACTAATCAATAAGGCCATCCTCGAACTTAAACATAAGGGTGGCGGGCCGGTACACATAGACTTACCTAAAACTGATGGAGGCATTCTTGACTTTTCAGATAAGGAGCTATACAAGCCACGAATCATTAGAAGATATACATATTGTGATGAACTTCCGATGCTTCCAAGCGGAAAAACAGCTATATTTATTGGCACACACAATAGATTTTCAGAAAGACAAACAGAGGCAATTGACTCATTTTGCACGACGCATAATGCAGTCGTATTTTGCGGGCACACCAGCGGATATAATGGAAAGTATAGCGTAAAATCATGTTTGCCAGCCGCTCAGCATGTTGAATATAATATATTTAAGGATATTGACTTATTAATACACATTGGTGAGCAAACCTCTGATGAACCAACAGCGGGACGTCTTGTGAATGTTAGAGAAGTTTGGCGTGTGAGCCTTGATGGAGAAATCCGAGACACTTTTAAAAAATTAACAAATGTATTTGAAATGAGCGAAGAGACATTTTTTAATCATTATAAGGGCGTAAACCCAAAAAATTCTAACGAATATTTGCAAGAGTGCATAAGGGTAAAAGAAGGCTTACATGTACATATTAACAATTTGCCGTTTTCAAATGTCTACGCCGCGGCAATTATTTCTAAAAACTTGCCCGAATACGCAACAATTCATCTTGGAATGAGCAATACAATCCGAGCATGGAGTATGTTTGATTTTGATAGAAGCATCAATGTTAATTGCAATACGGGAACAAGAGGAATTGACGGCGTAATGTCAACCTTTTTGGGAGCCTCGTTTGCGGCAAAAAGCAAGTTGTTTTTCTGCGTAATAGGTGATTTGTCATTTTTTTATGATTTAAATTCAATAGGAAATAGATCTGTTGGAAGCAATATACGGATATTACTTGTCAATGATGGCGGAGGAGGGCTATTTAAGCTTAGTGGAATAGATCATTATAGATATATCGGCGTAAACGATACGAACCCTTATATCGCCGCCGCAGGACATTTCGGCAATAAATCAAAGACCCTTGTAAAAGGCTATGCTGAAAGCCTTGGCTTTGAATACCTCACCGCGTCGAGCAAGGAAGAATTCAACGCCGTATATGAGCGTTTTATCACACCGGAAATGACGGACAAGCCCATGCTGTTTGAAGTATTCACAAATGATTATGAAGAACGGGAAGCTTTTGATATTATGTATAACTTGGACGTGTCAGTACAAAGCGCCGCAAAGCAGATGGCTAAGCAAATTCTCGGGCAAAAAGGTGTCGATGCGATAAAAAAGGTGATAAATTCCAATGGCAGGAAAAATTAAAAATCTTTTAAATAAATATACATCTTTGCCCATCCAAGTCCGAGCGGCGTTTTGGTTCCTTGTCTGTTCTTTCATGCAAAAGGGAATTTCCACGATTACCACGCCGATTTTCACAAGGCTTCTCAGCACGGAAGAATACGGCCAGTACAGCGTGTTTAATTCATGGCTCGGAATTGTGTCCATCTTCGTTTCAATGAATTTGTATTGTGGTGTGTATATGCAGCGTCTGGTGAAATTTATAGATACACGGGATGTGTACTCGTCATCTTTGCAGGGACTGACGCTGTTCCTTACTTTGATATGGACGGTCATATACCTGTTGTTCCACAGCTTCTGGAACACGCTTCTATCCCTTACCACCGTTCAAATGCTCGCAATGCTGGTTATGATCTGGGCCTCGGCTGTGTTCGGCTTTTGGTCTTCGGCTCAGAGAGTGGATTTCAGCTATCGCAAGCTTGTGCTGGTCACGGTTCTTGTATCTATAGCTAAGCCTTTGGTGGGGATAATTTTCGTTGTTAATGCAGATGATAAGGTCACTGCTCGTATTTTGGGTCTGGCACTTGTGGAGCTTGTGGGATATTCATGGATGTTTGTCTCTCAGGTTCGGCGGGGGAAAAGACTGTTCGTTTGGGAAAACTGGAAGTTTGCGCTGCTGTTTAATTTGCCGCTTGTTCCTCACTATCTATCGCAAACCGTACTCAACAGCGCCGACCGTATCATGATAGGGAAAATGGTTGGCGACGATGCGGCGGGCATATACAGCCTCGCTTACTCGATATCCCTCATAATGACCATGTTCAATACCGCGCTTACTCAAACCCTTGAGCCGTGGAGATATAAAAAACTGAAGGAAGGCAAGGTTGATGATATCGCAAAAATCGCCTATCCGTCCCTCATAATGATAGCCGCGCTAAATTTGATTGTGATCGCCCTTGCTCCGGAGGTTGTTGCCATATTTGCTCCTCCCGCCTATCGGGACGCCATATGGGTAATTCCGCCGGTGTGCATGAGCGTGTATTTTATGTTCACCTACGGGTATTTTGCAGTGTTTGAATTTTACTATGAAAAAACACGTTATGTCATGGTGGCCACCACCGCCGGAGCGGTATTGAATATAATCCTGAATTATATTTTCATAGACATTTACGGCTATTACGCCGCCGGCTACACAACGCTTGTGTGCTATATTGTATACTCCTTTGCCCACTACCATTTTATGCGCAAAATATGCAGAGAAAAGCTTGGCGGGAAAAAAGTTTACAGCATGAAGAAGCTGCTGTCCATCTCGGCGGTTTTTATGATTTGCGGCTTTGTTTTCATGTTTACATATCGTTTGGCAGCGATACGGTACGGAATTTTCGCCGCGTTTATCGCTCTTGCCGTGCTGTGCCGTAAGTGGCTTATCTCGACCGTAAAGCAATTTGTTTCGGTGAGAAATAACAAATAAAGGAGATACCGCAATGAAAGTATTGATTTTTGGCGGAACCGGCGCCATGGGAATGCCGCTTGTGGATCTGCTCGCGGCGTGTGGCGACGAGGTTTTTGTCACCTCGCGCAGGCCTCGCACCTCGACGCGGCCGAATGTCCGCTATATTTGCGGGAACGCACAGGACAGGGCCTTAGTCGCTGATGTTCTAAAAGGGCGTTTTGACGCCCTCGTGGATTTTATGAGTTATACAAGAGCGGAGTTTGCCGGAAGGTTGCCCATGTTGCTTAACTCTGTCGGTCAATATATTTTCCTCAGCTCGTGCCGTGTGTTTGCGGAATCAAAAACGCCGATCACGGAAGAAACGCCAAGACTTCTCGATGTTTGCGAGGATAAGGACTTCCTCGCGACGGAAGAATATGCCCTTGCAAAGGCTCGGGAAGAAAATCTTTTGTTTGAGTCAAAGCAAAAGAATTGGACCATCGTAAGGCCAACCGTCACATATAACTCCCACCGGCTTCAGCTCGGCTGTTACGAGCTGGAGGAATGGCTGGGCAGAGTACTCAGAGGAAAGCCCGTTGTATTTTTTGACGATTTAGCGGACAAGCTCACCTCCATGACCTACGGTGAGGACGTGGCGAGGGGCATAAGCTACCTTATCGGAAATCCAAACGCCATGGGCGAAGCTGTTAACATTGCCTCGCCCGAGTCAAAAACATGGGGCGAAATACTGAATATACACAAAGATACCCTCGAAAAATCATTCGGGGGGGGGGTACAGTGTACAAACTGTTATGCTCCCTCATGCCGAGGATTGCGAGATCATTTTAGGAAGAAAATGGCGGCTTAAATATAACCGTATTTATAACCGTCGGTTTGACTCTTCCAAAATGGCCTCGCTGAGCGGCGGAAAAATGACATATACACCGATAGAGGACGGCCTTAGGAAATGTGTTCGCGAATTCATAAATGACGGGAATAAGGCCGTGCCGTTCAGTGCTATTGAAGAGGCATATATGGATAAAGTGTCGCATACACCCGCAAGGCTGTCCGGAATTCCCGGGTGGAAGAAAAAGGTCAAGTATCTCATGGCGAGATATACGCCGTATTTAACATATAAGAGAATTTCAAACCGATAGGATAAGGTTATGACCGCTGTTTTCTCCGTGAAAAAGGAGAAAACATGAATACGAATCAGTTGATATTTGGCACCGGAGCGTCGTCGAGCAAGGACTACGAGGGTCTTCTCGGCGTTGTCCGCACGGCGGTACAGAGCGGCATTTTTGCGTTCGATACCGCGCCGAGCTACGCGACCGAAGCGACGCTTGGCGGAGTGCTTCGGCAGGTGGCGCGGGAGCTCGGTGTTCCCCGCGAAAAGCTTTTTATTCAGACTAAAATCGACGCATGGCAAATGCAGAAAGCAAACGGCAATGTAGAGCCGTTTGTTGATGATGTTCTTTCAAAGATGGGCCTTAAATACCTTGACTCTTTGCTCATTCACTGGCCTTTGCCGGAATATTTGGAAAGCACATGGCAGGCTTTTGTAAGGCTGTACGATAAAGGAAGGGTCAGAAAAATCGGTATATGTAACGTCCGCATGAGGCAGCTTCGCCGGCTCGTTAAATATGACTTCCCTCCGCAGATAATTCAAATTGAAAGAAATCCGCTGAGAGTCTGTGCAGAAGAAATTGAATTTTGCGGGGAACACGGGATAGAAGTACAGTCGTATTCGCCGCTGTGCAAAATGGACGCCCGCATAAAGGACAACGTT
Source organism: uncultured Clostridia bacterium (assembly GCA_947630975.1). GTDB lineage: Bacteria > Bacillota > Clostridia > UMGS1883 > UMGS1883 > JAFLUQ01. The sequence goes on along the minus strand of CANRJP010000102.1, from coordinate 571 downwards.
ATACTGAAAAATTTGTCCTTAAAATATCAAAAAAATATAGGCCAAACAGTTATGCGGTGGCATATAGACACGGGCGTCACGCCGATATTTACCTCTACCAAGCCCGAAAGGGTCAGGGAGTATGCGGCCATAAACGATTTTAAACTGACTGAAAAAGAGATAGCCGACATATCGTCACTGAATGTCAACTATAAAATGTATTTGGAGTCGTGGTCATGTCCGGGATTTTAAAGAAGCTAAAGAATAAAAAGAAATTTGCCTGTGCGGTCGTTTTGGCGGCGCTTGAAGCGGTGCTGATAGTATTCAGGCTGTACATTTTGGGTATATTGCTGCCCTGTGTTTTGCTGCTTAATTGGTTGGTTAAGAATAAGCTTGAGAAGCAGAGGAGGCCATTTTACCCGCACAGCCTAATACGCAATGTGGATTATCTGATAATAGGCGATATGTGCGATGCTTCGGAGATCGTGCCGGAAGGGAGCACATATGTGCAAATAGCGGCGCCGGGACGCGGCTTGGCGGCATCCTATGAGATACTGAGGCACACGTTCAGCATACTCAAGGAGAATGGCGG
>CANRJP010000101.1 GCA_947630975.1 uncultured Clostridia bacterium | reverse complement strand
GCCTTTGTCTGGGACAGCCTTGACAGCATGACCAGCCTGAGCAACACGGCGGAAAAGCAGTTATAATATTAAATAGGGATTAGTATAAATTTTATCGTCAGGGACGGAACCGTCTTTCCCGACACACAAAAGAGCGCTGGCCTTTGTCAGCGCTCAATAATTTATGTTACGTTGTTTGTTGTTTGATAATAATGTTGTAAATGTAAGGTGGTAAATGATGAAACGGAACTTTTCCGGAAAAGGGGGCCGCCGGAAAAACCGCTCGGGTTGTTCCGGCGACGCTCCCTATTCTATACTTCTACAAATTCCGACTTTTCCAACACCCGGCGGCCGCGGTAAAGTATGCGCTCGACGCCGGGTTCACCCAGTTTTTCCCTGATGGCGTCATAGGCGAATTTTATCTTCGGGGGACGGCTCTCCAGATTGTGAGTGTCGCTGCCCAGCAGGGAGGCCAGATGCTCGTCAAAGAATTTCAAAGATTTCCGCTTGGTAAAAAAGCCCTGAAAGCTTTCGGCGTTCATTTGGAGTATGCAGCCCATCTTCTTCAGCTCGCGTATCTCGTTGAGGCCGCCGTTAAAACCGATATATCGCTCAAAGTGGGCGATGATGGGCGTAAAGCCGTTGCACTGTATCTTGTAAACGGTGTCCAGATTGCGGCTGCTCCATTTGGTGAAGGGCATTTCCAAAAGCAGATACTTCGTTCCGCGTATGGCCATATCGCCTAAACCGTCCACCTTGTCGAGAGAGTCCATGAAAAGCACCTCGGCGCCCAGATGGAGCCGTATGCCGACATGGCGGTTTTCCAGGGCGGCCATAAGGTGTTCAAAGCCGACCTGCCGGCGGGCGAGGAATTTTTCAACGCTGTTTTGCGACGCGTAGAAGTGTGGAGTGAGAACGACGTCGGTCACTCCCTCCTCCTTAAGCTTCTCCAGCATTTGCACGGACATTTCGGAATTTTTGCTGCCGTCGTCGATGCCGGGCAGTATATGGGTGTGTATATCGATCATTTTTTATCCCTCTCTTTTCTGTCGGCCTTGTCTGCGCTGCATATAAAGCCTATTATCTTTGCCCCTCCTTTAAGCAGAGAGTCCACGGTTTTCGCCATCTTATCCGTCGGCGTAGAGCGCAGCCGCGCGGTCACGGCCACCCCGTCGGAAAGTTCCGCCAGCAGGGCGCCGGAGGCCTCGTCTTTGACCGTGGGGGCGGCGAAAATGATATAATCATATTCGCCGGACAGACTGTCGACGATTTTTTTTGTGTCGCCGCCGGCCAAAAGCTCCACGGGGTTCGGGGGAGTATCGCCGGAGCAGAGCACGTCCAGATTTTTACGGACGTTTCTCCTGATCGCGGACTCGACCACCGTGTCGCCGACGAGTACGTTGCTTAGACCCGCCGCCGCGTCGGGGGCCAATATCCTGCCGGCGTCGGGACGGCCGAGATCGCCGTCGATGAGCAGAACCTTTTGACCCCCGTCGGCTATGGCCTCCGCCAGTCCGGCGGCCACGGCCCCTTCGCCGTCGCCGCCGGGGCCGGTAAGGGCTATCCTCCGGCAGCCGCGTTGGGTGAAGGAAAATTTTATGTTGTTCTTGAGCTCGTCGCCGACCGCGCCGCCGCGCATTACGCCCAGTACGGGCAGCCCGAACAGTTCGGTGAGCTGCGAGGTATTTTTTATTCTCAAATCAAACCTTTCGGCCAGCAGTACGCCGGCCGCGCCCAAGACAAGTCCAAGCGCGAGACCGATCAAAGTGACCCTCGGTATGTTGGGGGACACGGGCCTGAGGGGCAGCTCCGCCCGGTCGACTATAGTGGCGCTGCTGCCCTTGGCCACGTCCTGAATAAGAGCAGGAGCGATATCCGCCACCACGTTGGCTACGGTCTGGGCGTGCTCGGGATAGTTGCTGCGCACCGTAACCACCAGCAGCGGCGTCCCGTCCACGCCGGAAGCGCTTATCATGGAGGAAAGCTGGGACGCGGTGTAACCCAGACCGGTGTTGGCCGCCACCTCTTCAAGGACGCGGTCGGTCTTTATCAGGGCGCCGTACACGTCGGCAAGAGTGCTGGATGTGGTTACGTCGGTACCCTGCACCTTTATGGATTCGGAAATTCCCTGTTGGTTGTTTACATAGAGCTTAACGTTGGTGGAGTATACCGGCCGCATGAGCCAGCCGCCGTAAACAAAGGCCGCCAGTCCGAATATGAGAGCCGACGCCAGAATTATCGGCAGTCTGGCTGTAAGTATTTTAAAAACCTTGACCAGATCTATCTGATCCCCGGTCATTTCCTCAAATCGTTCATCCATTGGGTCTCCTCCTCGGATCGAATATACTTCTATATAATACATTATACACCAAAATTGCAAAATGTCAAGAGGTTCCCAACGTCTGATAAAAAACTTAAGGCAATACGCACAAAGACCGCTTTAGAGCTTTGTGCGGTATTGCCTTAAATTAATACTTGCCAAAATACGAAAATTGTTGTATAATGTCCTTGTAAATTTTTAGCGATTTTATCGGTTAAAGGAGTTAGTGATATGAAAAGAACAGCGGCGGCACTTATTTGCATCATTACCGTTATGACCCAGTCCGTGGCCATGGCCATGGATCTGACCTGCAGGGGCGCGATAGTGACGGACTTCGCCACGGGACGGGTGATTTACGAACAAAACGCCGACACCCCTTATGTGCCGGCCAGTATGACGAAGCTCATGGCTCTTTACGTGTTTTTCAGCGAGATGGAGAGCCACGGTCTGGACTTCAATTCCGAGGTACTCATAAGCAAGAACGTGGCCGATATGTCGGTGGATTACGATCTCAGCAACGTGCCGCTGAACGAGGGCTGGACTTACACGGTGGACAGACTGCTGTCGGCGGTCTGTGTCCCCTCGGCCTGTGCGGCCACGGTGGCTCTGGCCGAGGCGATCTCGGGGACGGAGGCGGACTTTGTGGCGCTGATGAACGGCTACGCCGCCGATATGGGGCTACAGGCCCACTTCGTTGACTGCTTTGGCATCAGTGGGGAAAACTGGATAACGCCCCGGTCTTTGGCCGCTTTGGCGAAAAAGATGATAGAGGATTACCCCTTCTATCTCAATTACAGCTCCATGACAAGCGTCGTCTGGAACGGCGGGACATACGAGGCCACGAATAAGCTTCTGCCGGGCATGACCTACGCTTATCCCGGCGTGGACGGCATGAAAACCGGCACCACCGACGAGGGAGGCTGCTGTCTGACGGCCACGGCCATGCGTGACGGAAGGAGGATAATCTCTGTCGAGTTCGGCGCCCCCACCGACAATACCCGCTTCACCGATTCCATAGCCCTGCTGGACTACGGCTTTGCCAACTATTCAAAAGCCCTGGATCCGTTTTTCGACACGGCCTGCACACTCGACGGGCCGGACGAGGTTTATTTCAACGAGGACTTTGAGATCACCGCCTCCTTGAGCAACGTGTCCCTTCCCTCCTCACAGAGGGGAGAATGGCTTGTGAACGGCGTGCCCATCGCCGGCTATCAGTACGATCAGGTCTGGGTGGACAACGGCAGCACGGTTTACTTCCGCTACAATCCAAACTTTTACGCCGGTGACAGCCTCGAGATCGCCTTCCGGCTCTATGACGGCGACGACACGATAGAATTTACCAAGACCGTAAAGGTGGTTCAGGAATACGCGGCGTAGGGCTGTAAAATGGGCGGCGTCAGTTTTTTAAATTAGGAATGAGAAATTAGGAATGAGGAATACTGACGGGACGCTTACGGCGAAAGTGTGTGTTTAAGGCAAATTCGTGTTTTTATGTACTCGGTCATAATGTGGAAAAACAAAAATGCAGCCTTGATACCGTAGGGGCGGCCATTGGCCGTCCGCCATCAAACGTTTACGGCCGTGATTTTGAACTTTATTACGATAAATATGTTCACAAAATCGTATAAATGTTACCATAAAATTGTGTAAGCGGACGCGCAATGCGTACCCCTATGGTATCCGGACAAAGAAATCGACTTTATCGACAGTCTGAAACCGCCTTTTCTTGTAAAAAGGCGGTTTTTGTTTCTTAAATACCGAAAGAGCGTTTTTACTGTTCCGGCGGGTACTCCGCCGTCCGGACAAAATCGCCCACGGACAGCAGACGGAAGGGATATTCCGCCCCATCGCCGTTGGGAATAACGGAGCAGTCGCAGTAGCCTATATACTGATCCAGCTCGTTAATCCACATCCGAATATTTGTCGAGCCGTCGCCGTTTTGTCCGGTGACCTCACACTTCCAAACATCACAGTATGGGCCGCCGATGTCCCCGTTAAAGGCATAATACTTGCCGTCCTGGAAGTAGAAATCGCCGTCATTGGCGTGAAGCTCCTCAATATCGCCGTCATTCGCGCCGAACACTTCCCTCAGCACGGTGTCCACCGCTTCGGCGTCGATAACGGCGTAATAATAGTAATCTCCATAGTTACGGAACCTGTCCCTCGGATCCGGACGGTCCTCGGCGTAGACTACCTCCTGCCCCTTGCCCTCGAAGAAATAATCGCGAAGGCCGGGATAAAACAGATAGCCGCTGACAAGGTCGGCCATCGGAGTGCCGCCGTCAAAGGCATAGCCGAGGTCGCAGTTATATATTATTATATCGCACAGCTTGTTCCACCCCGCCCTGTCAAGGGGAGCCTCCGCCGTCGGGCAGTATATATCGGCGGTTTTTGACGCCTCGTCCCAGGAGAAATCAAAGCCCATGCCCCGGCAGACGAACTCCGCCGGAACATAGACCTGACCGTTCTCGATTTTAGCCGGAACAGGTGCGTCAACGTAATCGACTATAAGCCGGCCGTCGTCGCCGTAACTGTTCAGTAAGGCCGCGTTACTGTCCGTATTGACATCGACCAGGCGGCCAACGTCAGATATTCTCACGCAGTTAAAATCATTTTCAATTTCCTCCACCGTTTCGGGCCATATCCGGTAGCCCAGGCCGCCAAAGGCTTCGGCGGGAACCATCAAAACTCCCTCCTCGCTTAAAATGGGCTCCACGGTCAGAGCCTCACCGTTCACCTTAACGGAGAGGGAGCTTTCCCCCTCGGGCAGAACGGCGGTATTGGGCTTACAGCCCGAAATGAGGGAAGCGCAGATCAGGGCCAGCGAAAAAATAATACAAAGCTTTCTTTTCATTTTTTATACTCCTTATTTTGCTCCGATTAAATCCTTGACTACCTGCCCGGCGATAATGAGTCCGGCGACGGAGGGCACAAAGGCCGTGGAGCCGGGCACGGCGCGGCGGCCTGTCTCCTCCCCCGAAGGGGCGGGGGTCAGGGGCTTCTCCTCGGAGTAGACCACCTTGAGCCGCTCCACGCCCCTCTTTTTCAGCTCCCGCCGCATGACCTTCGCCAGAGGACAGACGGAGGTCTCATATATGTCGGCCACCTTAAAGGCCGTGGGATCCAGCTTGTTCCCCGCACCCATGCTGCTTATGATGGGAACTCCGGCGTCTTGGGCGCGGACGGCCAGCTCGATTTTGGCCGTCACCGTGTCCACGGCGTCCACAACATACGAATAAGAGGAAAAGTCGAACTCCTCCGCCGTTTCCGGCAGGAAAAAGCGGTTGTGTATATTCACTTTCGCGGCGGGATTTATCTCCAAGATCCGCTCCCTCATGACCTCGGTCTTGTACCTTCCCACGGTCTTTGTAGTGGCGATTATCTGCCGGTTCAGATTGGTTAGGCTGACCCGGTCGCTGTCGGTGAGGTCAAGGACGCCCACGCCGCTGCGGGCCAGAGCCTCCACCGCGTAGCCGCCCACGCCGCCCACGCCGAACACCGCCACTCTGGAATTTTTGAGGATCTCCATGGCCTCGCCGCCAAGGAGCAGCTCGGTTCTGGAGAACCGCTCGCTCACCCATTCTCCGCCGCTCACAGCTCGGTCTCCGCGCTCTCCAGCCCGTTGGCCCGGGCGGTAAAGGTGATTTTATCCGTATCCGTGCCGTCGCTTTGAACCACCGCCGCGCAGCAGCCGTTGAAGGCTCTGCGGCGGGTGGCCTTGTCGGGCTCGTGACTGCTGGGGTCGCCGTTGCCGACGCCGATTATCTTTGCCCCGGCTGTGACGGAAAAGTTTATCTCGCTGTCGGCGTAGGGCACGAAATTGTCCTCCGCGTCGCAGACATAGGCCTTGACGACTACGGCGTCCTCGCCGTCGCGGAGGAGTCGGCGGTTGGCCTCGAGCCTTATCTTCGCCGGAGGGCCGGCGGTGACGGACTCCTGTGCGCAGACCCGCTGACCGCCGTTTTTGCCGTAGGCAGTCAGCTTCCCCGGCTCGAAGGTCAGGGGCCAGTCGATGTGGCCGCTCCTGTCCAGCTCACGCTCGCCCAGAGATCTGCCGTTGAGGACAAGCTCCACCGTGTCGCAGTTGCCCACGATGCGCAGATTTACCGCCTCGCCGGGCTCCTTAAGGCTCCAGTGGGGGAAGAAGTGAACCAGCGGCTCGGCGCCCCATACGGCCTTATAAAAGTACCATGCGTCCTTGGGGAAGCCGCAGGTGTCCATGATGCCGAAATGGGAATTTATGCAGGGCCAGGCGTAGGGCGTGGGCTCTCCCCGATAGTCAAAGCCCGTCCAAACGAATATGCCCGTGAGACGGGGATTGGCGATAAGGTCCTTCCAGCTCTTTTCGTGAGTGCAGCACCAGGAGGCCAGATTTGTCTCGTAGCTGGTGCAGTAGCCCCGTTCCCTGTCGTCGGCGTAGACGCCCCGGGTGGTGGTGGAGCTGGTGCTCTCGGTGCAAATCATGAGCCGGTCGGGATAGTCGGCCTGATCCTTTATATACTGGTCGCCACGCTGTCCGTAGTTGTAGCCCATGATGTCCATGGCCTCTTCATAGCCGTTCTCGTCCCAGCCGTGATTCATGGCCACGGTGGTGGGACGGGTGGGATCCAGCTTATTCACGGTGCGGCGCAGGGTCTGCTCGATGCGCTTGCCCGTTTTGGTGCCGAGAATGACCTCCTCGTTGTCGAGGCACCAGAGGACGACGCTGGGGTGGTTGCGGTCACGGAGAATAAGGGATTTCAAATCCTCTATGCCACGGGGACTGCTGTCCAGCTTGCGGTTTTCGTCCATAACAAGCATACCCAGTCGGTCACAGGCGTCCAACAGCGAGGGCGTGGCGGGGTGGTGGGAGCTGCGGTAGGCGTTGGAGCCCATATCCTTAAGGCTCCGTATCTTATACTCGTTTATGCTGTCGGGCAGGGCCGAGCCGATGCCCGCAAAATCCTGATGGTTGCAGGTGCCCTTGATGAGCACCTTTTTTCCGTTGAGGAAAAAGCCGTTTTTGTCAAAGTAGATAGTGCGGATGCCGAAGGTTGTCCCGTAATCGTCCACTACTTCCCCGTCCCAAAGGATAGTTGTGACGGCCTTATACAGTTTTGGGCTGTCGATGTCCCAAAGGGCGGGATTTTGCACATTGACGTACTGTGTCACAAGGGCGGTGCCGCTGGCTTCGGCGTCGAAGTCCGAGCGGGCCTCCCCCGCCTTTTCTCCGTCGGGGCCGTAAATTTCGGTGAGGAGGGTTCCGGCGTCGGGCAGAGGGCCCCGGTTGTCTATCGTAGTCTCTATCTTGACCTTTGCGGAGCCGTCCTCCACCTGAGAGGTGATATATGTACCCCACTTGGCCACGTGGAGCTGGTCGGTGACGGTGAGCCACACATGGCGGTAGATACCGGCTCCCTCGTACCACCAGCCCTCATAGTCGCGGGCGTCCACCTTCATGAAAAGCACGTTTTTGCCCTCGTCCCCATAGCGTAAGTAGTCGCTTATATCGTATGAGAAGGAGGTATAGCCGCTGAAATGATTGCCTATCAGGTGGCCGTTGAGCCAGAGGGTGGAGTTGCGGGACACGCCGTCGAACTCTATCTCGATATGCTTGCCCTCCCACTGAGCGGGCACTTCAAAGACCTTGCGGTAACAGCCCACGCCGGTGGGCAGGTAGCCCTGGGCGTCCCACTCCTTTTTTGAGAAGTTGCCCTCCACTATCCAGTCATGAGGAAGGGTCACGTCCCGCCAGTCCTTTTCGCTGACGTTGATTCTCTCCTCCCTGTCGTTGTAGGCTATCTGGGTCCATTCCCCCTCGTGACCTTTGCCGATGTCGGTAAGGCCTCCCGTTCTGCCGGCCTTTATGGCGTACTGTACGTGAATGTCGCCAAGGTAGAACTTCCAGTTGTCGTTGAATTTTTGATGTATTCTGTGCATTGTTTGCTCCTTAATAATATATAGATTCGATTGTTTCAGGTTTTTCGTCGGTAACTTCCGTCTCGCCCATGCGTATTTTGTAAATTTCACGGTGGGTGCGCTTCATTTCCCGCTCCATTTCCTCATAGGGGCGGCCGCACACGTCCACAAGGCCTATCTGGTAGTTTTCTCCGTCGAAGCGGCCCAGATATGGCTGATCCGTCAGTTGGAACCAGTTGGCCCCGAGGCACATGGGGTGGGCGGCACAGCGGTGCATATAGCGGCGGTAGGCCTTCGCCCTGTCTGCCTGAGAGACCACGGCCTGAATGCCCGTGGCGTCCAGCCCCCGGTCAAGGGCGCCGAAGTGGAACTCGCCTATCATCACGGGCATTTCCACCATTTTCACCATGTTTTCTATGCTGTCCCGGGGGTCGTGGCGGTAGCAGTTGAAGCTGAAAACGTCCATGAACTCGCTGCCCGCCGCCAGCGCCGGACTGCTGAGCCAGGCGTAGCGCATACCCAGGTTCAGGTGGTTGGGGTCGGCTTTTTTCAGGGCGAGGGCGGGGACGCGGATAAATTCCCGCACCATCTCCTCCGAGAGGGCCATCGTGTCGGCCTCGGCGGCGGCGTTGAATTTGTCCACTCCGGCCCACATATCCCTGAAGCGGGTGTAATTCGTCCCCCACGCGGCGTTGAGGGACGATATGTCCCCGTACCGTTCCTTCAGCTTGCGGAGGAGGACGCTCTTGCTGAAAAATTCCTCCCCGCTCTCAAGGGTCATGCGGGCGATGTTCAGCCTGTCCACAAAGGCCCAGTTTGGCTCGTTGCTCATGAAGTAGCCTATCATGAGCTTATCCTCCCGGCGGCTCTCAAGCTGGGTAGCCCAGCGGGCGCTGTCGGCGGCGTATTCCGGGTCGAACACGTCGGGGAAGTCCCGAAAGATGTACTTTTTCGCTTTGGGGAAGCCCCGCAGTATCTGCACGTAGGGCAGGCCGGAATATTCGATAAAGCCCGGGTCGCTCCAGCAGGCCAC
>CANRJP010000100.1 GCA_947630975.1 uncultured Clostridia bacterium | reverse complement strand
AAGCACTACAAGGCCGGGGACACCTACGGCAGCGACAGCACCGACAAGACCCTTATGGTCGTGGCCGATATGACGTCCATGGTATTCACCATAAACGTTGACGAGCTGGACATCTCCAACATTCGCGAAGGGCAGGAGGTAAACGTCACCGCCGACGCCCTGCCCGGACAGATGTTCAAGGGCACAATAACCACCGCCTCCAAGATAGGCAGCGGCGACAACGGCGTAAGCGCCTATCCGGTGGAGATAACCGTCACCGAACCCGGCGACCTGATGAGCGGCATGAACGTAACCGCCGAAATAGTCGTGGGCTCGGTGGAAGATGTGCTCATGGCTCCGTCCTCCGCCATCTTCATGATGGACGGAATGTACTACGCCACAATAGTCACCCCCTCCGACGACCCCGAAATACCCGAGCAGGAGGAGCAGGTGCAGGTCACCGTGGGCCTCCACAACGAGAGCTTTTATGAGATAACCGACGGCCTGAAGGAGGGCGACATACTTCGGGATTCGGGTCTCGGCTCCGACGACGGCATGATGGGCGACATGATGGTATACGGCTGATAAGGAGCGGTAGTATGGGAATATTAATGAGCTTTAAAATGGCGATAAGCAGCATCGTTTCCAACAAGGCCCGCTCCGTCCTTACCATGCTGGGCATAATCATCGGCGTGCTGGCGGTCATAGTTATGGTAAACCTTGTGAACGCCTCCATGATGGGCATGAAGGAATGGATGGACAAAATGGGCACCAACATTATCGAGGTCAGCATTTACCGCCAGGGCAGCACCACCCGCAGCGTCGGCCCGGCCCAGATGGAGCAGCTGGCCCGTGACAATCCCGATGTTATCCAGTACATCAGCCCTCTGATAAACAGCAATAAAATTATAAAAAACGGAAACCGCAACTACAACGCCACCGTCACGGGCGTGGGCTTCCGCTATGCCGAGATAAACAAGCGGACGATGCGCTTCGGGGAATTTTTCTCCTCCGGCGATGTGCGCAACCGGGCTTCGGTGGCCGTGATAGGCGAATACGCGAGGCAGAAGCTCTTCGGCAGCCGGGATCCTGTGGGTCAGTCCATAAGGATAGACGGCGAGGTGTTCACCGTCATAGGCGTGTTTGACCAAACGAACAGCGAGCTGACCGGTTGGGGCGAGGACGCCGGCGTATGGATACCGTACACAAGGGCCATGCGCCTGTTCAAGACCAACGCCATAAACGAGTACACCGTCACCAGCGTGGACGAGAACAGCTCCAAGGCCGCCGAAAAGCTCGTCAAGGACTATCTGTACAGGATATTCCAGACCGAGGACTTCTGGATATACAATCAGGCCGAAAACCTTCAGGAGATGAATCAGGAGATAAACGGCCTGACCCTGCTGGCGGCGGCCATCGCCGGCATATCCCTGCTGGTGGGCGGCATAGGCATAATGAACATCATGCTTGTCACCGTCACCGAGCGCACCCGCGAGATAGGCATCAGAAAGGCGGTGGGCGCAAAGACACGGACAATCCTGACCCAGTTCCTCATAGAGTCGGCCACCATAAGCTGTCTCGGGGGACTGATAGGCATAGGGCTGGGCATAGTGGTAAGCGAGTTCGCCACCATGGCGATGCAGCTGCCCTCGGTGCCCATGCTGGATCAGATGCCCATAATACTGTTTTCCTTCGGCTTTTCCGCCATGGTGGGAGTGTTCTTCGGCTTTTATCCGGCCTTCAAGGCCGCGCGGCTGAACCCCATCGAGGCGCTTAGATATGAATAAATGGGGGACTTACCATGAAAAAACTCATTTCCGCGCTGCTCTGCGCGTCGCTGCTGACTGCCGGCGCGTCCGCGGCGTATTCGGATATACGCGATCCGGAAGTTAATATGATGGCGGAGGTTCTCAGCGTCACCGGCATAATCGACGGCATGGGCGACGGCACCTTCGCCCCCGACGGCTATCTGACCCGTGAGCAGTTCGCCAAGGTGGCGGTATGCCTCCTTGGCGAAAAGGACAGAGTGGCCGAAAGCCCGGCGGCCACGGCCTTTACCGATGTAGAGCCGGACAACTGGGCCAGGGGGTACATTGCTTATGTGGCCGGTAAGGGCGTTATCGCCGGTTATCCCGACGGCACCTTCGGCGGCACCCAGATACTGACCTACGCCCAGGCGGCCATGGTGCTGCTCCGCTGTCTTGGCTACACCGACGAGGAAATAGGCTACCACTGGCCCTCGGACTGTGTGGATAAGGCCCGCGTCCTCGGCCTTAACAAGGGGCTTGACCTCTCCGCCGACGACCTTATGACCCGCGGCTATGCGGCCCGCATCATATATAACGCCCTGTTCACCGATATGAACGGCAGCGAGGAGCAGCTCATAACCAAAACCGGCATAACCGTCACCGAGGACGTCGTGCTTTACGGTGCAAACGCCGGCGACCCGTCCCTCACCGAGACCTCCGCCGGCAGCTTCAAGTCCGTCCCCGGCGCGGTGGGACTGAACAATCCGCCCGGCAGCAAGGGCGACCTCTATCTTAACAGGGACAAGGAGATCGTCCTCTTCATCGGCGGCGGAGTTCCGTCGATGGAGGTGGTCATTCTGTCCTGCCTCCGAAGCGACGCCCGCTCCGCCTTTGAAATAAGCTTCTCAGGCGGAGAAATAAGCGTCCCCTATTCCGGAACGGTATACTATGAGGGCACAAAGACCACCGCCCAGTCCGTGGCCGACAAATTTACCATGGGCAGCACGCTGGCGGTCTATCTTGACGAAGAGGGCGGATACTCCGCGGGAATACTGCGGAACTACGTGATGGAAGGCCCCTTCGTCATAACCCGGGACTTCAAACAGATATACGAATATTTCGGCATTTCCGCCGAGCCAACGGTTATACGCAAAGGCGTGGCCGCAAAGGTCGGGGACATCGACCTCTATGACGTAGTCTACTACGTCGGCGCCAACAACACGGTCTACGCCTACGCCGACAGCGTCAGCGGAATTTACGAGAAGGCTTCGCCATACAAGGCCGGCGTGACCGCCGTCACCGTGGACGGCAAGGAATACGAGCTGTCCTCGTCCGAGGCGGTAAACAAACTGAACGAGAGCGTGGGGGCCTTCGCCATCGGCGACTATGTAACCCTTCTCCTCGACCGCGAGGGCAAGGCCGCCGCCGCGGTGGACACGGCGGGCGAAGCCAGGGAGATAGTCGTTTCCTCCTGCCTGCGCAACGACAGCCGCGCCACCCTTGACATTACGTATTCCGACGGCACGGTCAGCGTACCCTATTCCGGCTCCATGTACTTCGAGGATCAGCGCCACGCCGCCCTTGAGCTGGCGGACGAGATAACCGTGGGCAGTCGGCTCAAGCTGTACTTTGACCGCGAGGGCAAATATTCGGCGGGCGTCCTCACCGGCTATAAGATGGACGGCCCCTTCACCGTAACCACAAATTACGGCCAGATATATTCCTTCTTTGACATAGAGGGCACACCCAACGTTATCCGTGAGGGCGCCTCCTCCGTCCTCGAGGCCATACGCCCCTACGACGTGGTATATTACGTCGGCTCCACCAACACCGTCTACGCTTACAGCGAAAAGGTCAGCGGCATCTACGAAAAGGCCGAGCCCTACAAGGCCGCCGTGACCGCCGTCACCGTCGGCGCGGGCCGGTACGAGCTTGCCTCGGCCGCCGCCGTGAACAAACTGAACGAGAGCCTGGGCGCTTTCGCCATCGGCGACTATGTGACCCTTCTCCTCGACCGCGAGGGCAAAGTGGCCGACGTTATTGCCGGCACCCCCGGCGGCGGCAACAGCCGTGAAATAGTGATAATATCCTGTCTTAAAAACGATGCCCGATCCACCTACGACATAGGCTACTCCGGCGGAGTTATCAGCATTCCCTACGACGGCGCCATGTACTATGAGGATCGGCGCTACACCGCTCAGGATCTGGCCTCGCGGCTCACGGCGGGCGGTTCCCTGACGGTCTACTTCGACGAGGAGGGCAAGTATTCCGCCGGCATCCTCACCGACCGGCCCTTAGACGGGCCTTACACCGTGACGGTGGACTACACCCAGCTCTACACCCTCTTTAACCTCACCGACCGGCCCAACGTGATACGGGACGGCGTCAGCGCCGACATTCAGTCGGTCAGCCGCTTCGACATAGTTTACTATTCTCCCGGCAACAACACCGTTTACGCCTATACCGACAGGGTGAGCGGCATCTACGAAAAAGCCTATCCCGCCAAGGCCGGCGTCACAAGGGTCACTCTCAGCGGCAAGGAATACGACATTTCCACCGTGACCGCCATGAACAAGCTGGGCGAAAGTGGCGAGGCCTTCGCTTTCGGAGACTATATCACCCTTCTTTTGGATCGGGACGGAAGGGTTGCCGACGCGATCGACCCCATGGCCTCCAATATGAGCGATCTGGCGGTACTGCTGGAGGCCTTTTCGAGAGTGAACGACAGGGGCTCGCAGGAGTGGGCGGTCAGGCTCTTCATGGCCGACGGTACCACCGCCGAATACGGGGCGGACGCCGATTATCACCGGATTGAGGGAGAACTGGTACGCTGCGGCTTCCGTGACGGCAAAGCCGCCCTTCAACAGGTAAAGCCCGTGTCTCAGGGCGGCACGCTGAACAGGGAGGAGCGCACCTTCAACGGCCACTGGCTCACCTCCGACTGTTCAATTCTGGTTCTGGCGGCCACGCCGAAGGATAAGCCGCCCGTGATAAAAAAATTGAGCCTCGGCGACATCGGCGTCACCGAGCTCCGCTCCTATCAGGTGCTCCACGTGGAGTACGTGGGCGAGATGGAGGACGTGGCTCTGCTGTACCTTACCGACATTGAATATGAGGATTATGATTACGCGCTGATACTGAAGCATATATACAATATCGATAATGACGGCAAAAAAATCCCCACAACAAGCTATGACGTACTTATACACGGCGAACCGTCTACTTTGGATGTGGGCCACCGCAGCTTTGTGAACCCTGTCATAGGCATCAACACCCTTGACGAAAACGACTACGTTGAAGAGGCCGTGGTGCTGGGACGGGGCGAAAAGATAGAGGCTTACACTCCCGGCAGGATAAAGGTGGGCGGCACGATATACAGAACCGCCGAGGACTTTGATATTTACCGGCTCACCGGATTTGACGAATACGCCCTCGTCTCTCCCGGGGACGCCATGAAGCTGGACGCCGGACAGATAACGGTTTACGGCGATAAGCCCGCCGCCGACGGCGGCCTTGTAAGGGTCATAGTAATAAAGTAAATAAATAGATAAAGAGATTTACAGCCCCGCCGCCGTGCGGGGCTGTGCGTGTCGAAAAACATAATCAGGAATGAGGAATAGATTATGAGGTAAATTTATTTGTCGTTTGTGTAACGGTGATATAACCTTGATACTATAAGGACGGCCATCGGCCGTCCTTATAGTAAAAATAGCACGAAAAAGCACACATCGTTCAAGATGTGTGCTTTTTGCCGTTTAATGGTGACCCCACGGGGAGTCGAACCCCGGTCTTCGCCGTGAGAGGGCGACGTCCTAGGCCACTAGACTATGGAGCCATTTCCCGACTGCTTGCTTATTATAGCACGTCCGGCTTGATTTGTCAAGTGCTTTTTTAAATTTTTTTGCCAAAATCGAGATTCCTGCACGGTATATTTGCCGCCGTTCACTTATGATAGGTTTCATTGGCGTTGATTTTAAAGCAGCGGTATATCTGCTCGACCAGCACCAGACGGGCGATGCGGTGGGGCAGGGTTATGCGGCCCAGACTAAGGCGGAAATCGGCCCGCTCCTTTACGGCGGGGCTCAAACCCAGAGAGCCGCCGATAACGTAGGTCACGGAGGAATGGGTGCGGGTGATGCCGCAAATTTTGTCGGCCCACTCCTCACTGGACAGCTCTTTTCCCTCCACACAGAGGGCTATGACATAGTCCCCCTTTTTCACCGCCCGCAGAATATCCCCGCCCTCGGCCTCAAGCACGGCCCGCTCCTGAGCGGGAGAAGCCTTTTCGGGTATGGGACGGTCGGGCAGCTCCGTTATTTTGAACGCGCAAAAACGGCCAAGCCGCTTTTCATAC
The DNA here is from genome assembly GCA_947630975.1 of uncultured Clostridia bacterium. Lineage (GTDB taxonomy): Bacteria > Bacillota > Clostridia > UMGS1883 > UMGS1883 > JAFLUQ01. Next base: position 3,513 of record CANRJP010000100.1, on the reverse strand, counting down.
TCGGCTATGGCCTCGGCGAAGTACCTTTCCTTGATCTTTCCCACGCAGACTATGTTAATGTTCATGCCGCGCCTCCCGGCGGTAATTTTTTTAACGGCATATTTGAGCCGCCAATATCATGTTTCCATAATATCACGCCTTGGGGAAGTTGTCAAGTTTTTTCCGCCGTGAAAAAGAACCAATGTTATATTTCAAAAATTTACCAAACAAAATTTATTAAATATATTGACAACTTTTAGAAGTCATGCTATAATAACTTTTGAAAACAGAGGTGAGACAATGAAAAATACTGAAAAAAAGAAAAAACAGGGGGCGCTGGCTACTCTGTCGAACATCGCCTATGTGGTGAAGGACATTTACCGCACCAACCGTATGCTGTTTTTCGTGCTGGTTTTGGAGGGCGTATGCGCCGCCGCCCAAAACGTGGTGGGCATCTACCTGCCCAAGGCGGCGGTGGAGCTGGCGTCGGCCCCAATGGAGTGGGCAAGGCTGCTGCCGACGCTGGCGGCCCTGACGCTGGGGCTGGTACTGCTGAACGCCGCCCACGGCTGGGCCTCCTCCGAGGAGGACAGCTCCTACTACGACCTGCGTATGAGCTATATGCGCCGGATAGTGAACAAATCCATGAATCAGAGCTACGGCCGCCTCGAAAGCGGCGAAGGCCAGAACAGCTACTGGAAGGCCCGGGGCGTGGTGCTGGACGGCAACCTTGCCCAGATATGCTGGGACATGGTGCAGCTTATGACTACGTTTTTGAGCTTCGCCTCCTTCGGCTGGATAATCGGCTCCCTGCACCCGCTGGTGGTGGTGTTCCTGATGGCGGTCTCGGCGGTGACGTTTTTAATGATGAAGCGCGGCAGCAGGATATATGACCGTTACCGCGGCGAGCGGGCAAGGGTGGACAAACAGAAGTGGGTCCTGACCGAAAAGAGCGCCGAGCCAAGGCACGGCAAGGACATCCGCCTTTACGGCCTTAAGGATATGTTCCTGAACAAGATACGCTTTTTGGCGGACAGAAATGTGAAGATTTACAACAAACAGCGGAGCGGCTACATCGAGCAGCACTTCTGCGACGCGGCCCTCTGGGCCTTGCGGGACGGGGTGGCCTACGCCTATCTGGTGTGGCGCTTCACCCGGGGCGGACTGGGCGCCGGGGACTTTGTCCTGTATTTCGGCGCCATAGCGGCCTTTTCGGGCTTCGTCGACAAGCTGGCCTGGCGTGTGGATATGCTCATACGCTGGCGGCAGGACATCGGCTATTTCCGGGAGTTCATGGAGTATGAGGAGCCGGAGATAGAGAACCCCGAGACCGCCGAGGGCACCGAGGTAAGGTTCGAGAACGTGAGCTTTTCCTACGACGGAAAGACCGACGTGCTGAAAAACTTCAACCTCACCATCAGGCCCGGTGAGCATATCGCACTCATCGGCGTGAACGGGGCGGGCAAGTCCACCGCCGTCAAGCTGATGTGCGGCTTTTACGCCCCCACAAGGGGCAGCGTGAAGATAGGCGGGGCCGAGGCCGTAAAAATCCCGCCCGAGGAGCGGTACGCCAAAATTTCGGCGGTATTTCAGGATATGTGCGTCCTGCCCCACACCGTGGCGGAGAACATCGCCATGTCGGACTCACCGGATAAGGAGCGGGCGGCGAGGTGCCTTGAAAAGGCGGATCTTGCCAAGCTTAAGGATAAGCTGGACGTTCCCCTGACCCACGCCATAACCGACGGGGGGCTGGAGCTCTCCGGCGGCGAGACCCAAAAGCTGACCATGGCCCGGGCCCTGTACAAGGACGCGCCCATACTCATCCTTGACGAGCCCACGGCGGCTCTTGACCCCATAGCCGAAAGCGAGACTTATCAAAGGTTCCACGAACTGACGAAGGGCAAGACCGCCCTGTACATCTCCCACCGGCTGGCGGGCACAAGATTCTGCGACCGGATAGTCTTTCTCGACGGGGGCGAGATCTGCGAGGTCGGCACCCACGAGGAGCTTATGCGGCTTAACGGCGGCTACGCCAATATGTTCCGGCTGCAAAGCCATTACTATAACGAGGAGAAAGGGGGCGGCGAAGATGAAGGAAATGTGGAAAATAATTAAGCTGGCGGCCCGGCTGGAGCCGCTGCTTCTGCCCGCCATGGCGGTGGAGACCGTCATCGACAGCCTGACCCCCTATATCGACACCCTCCTTGGGGCCTGGGTGCTGGATCGGCTGGTGGCCGGAGCGGGTATGGCGGCCATAATACCCACGGTTGTCAAGGTGCTGCTGCTCCGGCTGGGACTGCGGTTCCTTTTCGAGATAGCCCAGCAGATAGACAACTCCCGGACCGACCACCTGCGGGATATGTTCCTGGCCCTGCGGTGTGAAAAGACCCTTTCCATGGACTACGAGGAGCTGAGCAGCCCCGCCGTCAACAAGCTCCGGGATCGGGTAAACACCGACGATATGTACGGCTGGAACATCGTCGGCGTGACGGGGCAGATATTCATGGTGGTTTTCGGTCAGTTGGCGAGCATGATAACGGCGGCGGCGATAGTCCTGCCCATGATAAGCTTCACGCCCGCAAGCATCGCCTATCTGGCCGTCACGGCGGCGGCTTCCGTGGGCGTGGCTATGCTTCGGGGAAAATTCCGCAAAAAAGGCCGTGAGCTGGTGGACGGCTACGAAAAGGCCCGCTCCCATTCTTCGTACTACCTGTGGGGTAACGGGGTGGACTACAAAATGGGCAAGGACATTCGGATTTACCGCGCCCAGCCCATGATAGAAAAGGCCATCGCCGTGGACGGTGAGGAGCGGCGGGGACGCCTGAGATACAAGCGCTTTGACCGTAGAACATGGGCCTTTGGCAGCGGCTTCACCGGCCTTTTGCAGGGCACGTCCTACGTCTACGTCATTCTTCGGGCGGTGAGCGGCGCTCTATCCGCCGGTCAGGTCGTCAAGTTCGCCTCGTCAATTTACAGCTTCTGGTCGTCGTTTTCCGACTTCGTCAGCCAGTGGGCCACTCTTAAGGCCGACTGCGAGCGTATGAACGACACCCTCGGCTTCATGGCGCTGGCCGGGGGCAAAACCGGCGGCAGCCGTCCCGTGCCAAAGGACGGAAATCTTACCTTTGAGTTCCGCGACGTGAGCTTCACCTACCCCGGCGGCTCCTCGCCCGCCTTAAACTGCGTCAGCTGCACACTGCGCCGGGGCGAGCGGGTGGCCGTGGTGGGGCTCAACGGCAGCGGAAAAACTACCTTTATAAAGCTGCTGTGCAGACTGTACCACCCCTCCGAGGGAGAAATTTTGCTCAACGGGGTCAACATCGAGGAATTTGACATGAGGGAATATCTGGGGCTTTTGTCCGTAGTATTTCAGGATTTCGCCCTCTTCCCCTTCACTCTGGGCGAAAACGTGGCCTCCGCCGAGGAGTATGACGGCGAAAGGGCTGCCTCCGCCCTGGACACGGCGGGCTTCGGCGACCGGCTGAAAACTCTGGAAAAGGGTCTCGGCACGGTGCTGTACAAGGATTATGAGGA
>CANRJP010000099.1 GCA_947630975.1 uncultured Clostridia bacterium | reverse complement strand
GCCGCCGAGAAAGCCCTCCCGACGGCGTACATAGGTACGCCGAGGGTGATTTTCGTTCGTAGTTCAAGGGCATAAAATACAAAGAAAAACCGTCTTTTTCTCATAAAAAGGCGGTTTTTCCACATCAATTTACAAATTTGATTGTATTGCCGGATTTATCGATACATAAATTTGGCTTAAATAAAGGTTTTCAGCCCTTGAACGGTCTGCGCGACTTTTTTACGGCCCCTCTTTTACAGGGAGATATATTCGTCGCCTACAGGCTCCTTGGTCTCTTCGGTGTTCTTTACACCTTCCTCCCAGGAAATATCGAGGTCGAACTCGTCCTCCTCGCTGTAGGAGCCGTTGCCGTTGCCGTCCATCGGCAGGATAACGTCGTCGTCGATGTCCGGATAGCCGCCGTCCTCGGCCGCCGCCGCGTCGAACTCGTCAAGAAGGTCGCTGTACTTGCCGTAAGCGGAACCCCACTCCGAGGGAGCCTCGGTATAGGTGGGCTCGGAACCGCCCGTTCCCAAAACTACGACGTCGTCGCCCTTGACGGATACGGGGTATTGCAGCACCTGACTGTTCTCATAGCCGTCCTTCACGGCGATGGCATAGAGCAGACAGCTGCGCTCAACTTTGATTGCGGACTTGTATTCCTCGCCGTAGAGCAGAGGATTGGAGCCGTCCAAGGTGTAGAAAATGGTGGCGCCGCTGGTGGAGCAGCGGAGAGTAACCTTGGTGTAATCCTCATATTTGGTCTGGCTTGCGGTGGGATTTGATACCCGTTTGCCGGTGGTGGAGCTGCCGTTGCCCGTTTCGATATTGTAGGAAACCGGCTCGCTGTTGGCGTAGCCCTTCTTGGCGGCCATGATGGTGAGCACGCAGTCCTCTTTAATTGTAACGGTGCCGCCGGAGGAAACCTTCTTGCTGGAGGTGGTGGGTTCGCTGCCGTCGGTGGTATAATAGATGCTGGAGCCGGTTGCGCCGGTGAGCTTGATCTTACGGCTCGTGGCGGTCTCGGGGTCGCTGGTGGACGCCTTCGGCTTGGCAAGCTGAGTCAGGGATACCCTGACGCTGCCCACGTCGCTGTTGCCGTAGCCGCTCTTCATGGCGATATAGCGCACGGTGGAGGTGCCGGGTTCCTCGATGATGATGCCGGAGCTGGTGTACTTCTCGTCATACTCGGTGGGGGTGCCGCCGTTGATTGTGTAGTAAATGGTTGCTCCGCTGGTGGCGCACTTGAGGGTTATCTTCACGCCGCCGATAACGGCCGTGCCGCTGTCGGAGTGGGTGGGGGTGGCGCACTGGGGCCCCTTGTATTCAAAGGCGTAAACGGGGCTGGGAGCGTAGCCGTTCCGGCACACGATGACCTTGATAACGCAGGCCTCCTTTACCTTTATGCCGGAGCTGGTGTACTTCTTGCAGTAGGACGTGGCCTCCGGCACGGGTGTTGAGCCGTCCAGAGTGTAATAGTATGTATAGCTGGAGGAGCTGGTTATCTTTACCACGGTGCTGCTGCCGGAGCTGGAAGCCTTGAGAGTGGGCTTGCCGCTGAACTGAGGCACCTTAACGTATACCGTGGTGACGGGGCTGTTCTGGTAGCCGCTGCGGACGGCCATGGCCTTAACGTAGCAGCTTTCGGTGATAAGAACGCCCTTGCTGGAATATTTGCTGTCGGAGGTGGTGGGCGTCGAGCCGTCGGTGGTGTAATAGATGGTGGCGCCGGACGAGGTCATGGTGAGCTTCTTGCCGCCGGCCACGTCGGTGGCCTTTACTGTGGGCGTCGCGGCCCGGGCCTTGGTTACGGTGACGGTGTAATAGCCTACGGGGCTGTACTCGCCGCTCTCATAGGCCACGGCGCGAACCTCGCAGGACTTGGTGACCTTGACGGATTTGCTGTATTTCTTGTCCGAGGTGGTCGGGTCGCTGCCGTCGGTGGTGTAATAAATTTTCGCGTCCTTTGAGTCGCTCTTAAGGGTAAAAGTGGCGCTGCCGGTGGCGGTAGTCACCGAGATGTTGGGCGTGGATACCGAGGTTTCCTCCTCGCCGAAGGCCATGGCGCAGATCGGCATTGCCATCACCAACGCGGCGAAAAGAACAGTAAACAGCTTTTTCATCATGATTTTTCTCTCCTTTTCCAAAGTAAATAATCCTACATAAATATCATACCATAATTTGATGAAAAATGGAAGTATTTTTTTCATCTGTAACCTTATCGTAATCTGATGTTAATATTTTGCCTACAAACCGTTAATATTTTGTTGACAAATTTGTAATAACTTGGAATACTTTGAAAATTTTTACGTCATGGCGCATGGAGCAAGTCCCGCCCAAAAAGTTTGACGATTTCCATTGACTAAAAACGAAAATTGTGCTATAATACAAAATGATATAAAATGTGCAAGGGGATCTTCGCGCCCTTTCGGGGCGTACACTCATGATATACAAAGGTGATTTGATGCTTAAAATAGGCGTTGACGTCGTCTAAGGCGAGGGGACAACCCTAACGGTTTTCCCCTCGAGTCCCCTTTCCGCATCGGGCGCTTTCGCTTACGACATATAATTTTTATAGCGATAAAAATTATATGTCTACCCCGATTAAGGTATCAAAAGTCCGGTACACGCCCGTACTTTTGATGAATTATATGCCCTTTCGGGCATCATACTCAAAAAATACAAAGGTGATTTGATGCTTAAAATAGGTGTCGATGTCGGAAGCACCACGCTGAAGTGTGTGGTGCTGGACGAGAACAACAAAATCATATATAAGGAATACAACCGCCATTACAGCATGATTGTGGAAAAGACCGCCGAGCTGCTGGAACGGGTGCGGGCCATGTTCCCCAACGACGGCAGGATGGGGCTTGCCGTCAGCGGCAGCGCCGGCATGGGCATGGCCGAACGGGCGGGGCTGGCCTTCGTGCAGGAGGTATACGCCACGCGCATCGCCGTAAAGCGCGCCGTCCCGAAGGCCGACACCGTTATAGAGCTGGGGGGCGAGGACGCCAAGATCCTTTTCCTTCAGGGCGGGCTTGAGGTTCGCATGAACGGAAGCTGCGCCGGGGGCACCGGGGCCTTTATCGACCAGATGGCTACCCTGCTGGCTGTCACCCCCTCCGACATGAACGAGTACGCCAAAAATTACGAAAAAATATACACCATAGCCTCCCGTTGCGGAGTTTTCGCCAAGAGCGACGTTCAGCCCCTGCTCAATCAGGGGGCGAAAAAGGAGGATATTTCCGCCAGTATTTTCGCGGCCGTGGTGAATCAGACCATCGCCGGACTGGCTCAAGGCCGGGAGATAGGGGGCACGGTGGTGTACCTCGGCGGCCCTCTGACATTTATGGAGCAGCTTCGGGCGGCTTTCGACCGCCAGCTCGGGCTTAAAGGCGTCTGCCCCGAAAACTCCCTTTACTTTGTGGCTATGGGCGCGGCCCTTTCTCCGGCGGCGCGGGCCGTTGACCTCGGCGAGACTGTTGAAAACGTGAAAAAATACACCTCCTCCGGCGAGTACCGAAGCTGCCCGCCCCTGTTTAAGGACGGCGCCGACTATGAGGCCTTCCGGGCCAGACACGGCGGGGCGCACATACCCATGACCGACAATCCCGACCCCAAGGAGGCCTATCTGGGCGTGGACGCCGGCAGCACCACCCTCAAGGCCGTGGTGCTGGACGAGAACGGCGACATTATCCACGCCGACTATATGCCCAACAGCGGCAACCCCATTCCCCTGCTTCAGGATTTTCTGCTCAAGTTTTACGAGAAATATCCGAGAGTGAAGATCAAAGCCTCCGCCTCCACCGGCTACGGCGAGGAGATAACGAAAAACGCCTTCGGCTTCGACATGGGCCTTGTGGAGACCATGGCGCACTTTACCGCCGCTAAGAAATTCGACCCCGACGTGGACTTTATAATCGACATCGGCGGTCAGGACATAAAGTGCTTCAAGATACGCGGCGGGGCCATAGACAATATTTTCCTCAACGAGGCCTGCTCCTCGGGCTGCGGCTCCTTTTTGCAGACCTTCGCCGGGGCGCTGGGCTACAGCATCAGTGAGTTTGCCCAGAAGGGCATACTGGCGGACAAGCCCGTCGACCTTGGCTCACGCTGCACGGTGTTCATGAATTCCTCCGTCAAGCAGGCCCAGAAGGACGGGGCCGGTATCGAGAACATCTCCGCCGGTTTGAGCATCAGCGTGGTAAAAAACGCCATATATAAGGTTATAAGGGCCGTCAGCGCCGACAGCCTCGGCAAAAATATCGTGGTTCAGGGGGGGACCTTCCTGAACGACGCGGTGCTCCGAGCCTTTGAGATGGAGCTGGGCAGGAACGTTATCCGTCCCAATATCGCCGGACTTATGGGGGCCTACGGCGCCGCCCTTTACGCTAAAGCCAACGCGCCGGAGACCTCGACCACAATTACTCCCGAGGGACTGTGGGACTTTAAGCACGAGGTGACCTCCGTCACCTGCAACGGCTGCACCAACCACTGCCGCCTGACGGTGAACAGCTTCGGCGGCGGGCGGCGCTTCATCGCCGGCAACCGCTGCGAAAAGCCCCTGAAAACCAAGTCCGACACGGAGAAGCTGAACCTCTTTGAGTATAACCGTTCCCTCGTCGCCGCCTATGAGCCGAAGGAGGGGACGAGAGGCACCGTGGGTATTCCCATGGGCCTGAATATGTGGGAGCTGTACCCCTTCTGGCACACCCTGTTCACCGAGCTGGGTTTTAAGGTGGTGACCTCTCCCGCCAGCGACCGGAGCCTTTACCTCTCCGGCCAGCACACCATTCCCTCGGACACGGTCTGCTTCCCGGCAAAGCTGGTTCACGGCCACATCGACGCTCTGCTGAATATGGGGGTCGACGCCATATTTTACCCCTGTATGTCATATAATCTTGATGAGGGACTGTCCAGCAACCACTACAACTGCCCGGTCGTGGCCTACTATCCCGAGGTTATTCGGGCCAACGTTACCAACATGGGGCGGACGAAGTTCATTTATGACTACGTCGGCCTGCACCGGCCCAAGGACTTTGTAAAGGCCATGCACAGGATACTGTGCCGCGAATTCGGGGATTTCGGCGTCAGGGACGTGCGCCGTGCCGCCGACGCGGCCTACGCCGAGTACCGCGCCCACATGGGCCGCATCGCCGCTAAGGGGCAGGAGTTTTTGAGGCTGGCACGGGAGCGGAATATGCCCGTCATCGTGCTCTGCGGCCGGCCCTACCACCTTGACCCGGAGGTCAGCCACGGCATCGACAAGCTGATATGCGACCTGGGCGCCGCCGTGATTACCGAGGACAGCGTCAGCCCCCTTGTGGAGCCCTTCGAGACCCATGTCCTCAACCAATGGACCTACCACGCCCGGCTCTACGCCGCCGCAAAGTGGGCGGCGGAGCAGGGGAACGGTGTGAACGTGGTGCAGCTTGTGTCCTTCGGCTGCGGCGTGGACGCCATAACCGGCGACGAGGTTCGCCGCATCACCGAGGAAAAGGGCAAGATCTACACCCAGATAAAAATCGACGAGATAACCAACCTCGGCACGGTCAAAATTCGGCTCAGGAGCCTGTTCGCCGCTTTGCGGTAATACTGTCCTTACAGTTTACGGCTCGGATAACGTCCCTTTACAGGAGGAACCTATGGACAAGGTTTTATTCACCGGGGAAATGAAGGACGCCGGTTACACCATCCTCATTCCCGATATGTGCCACATACATTTTAAAATAATAAGAGAAATAATGCAAAACTACGGCTACAACGCCGAGATACTGTACAACACCGGTCAGGGAGTCGTGGACGAGGGCCTTAAACACGTTCACAACGACACCTGCTATCCGGCGCTTCTGGTCATAGGCCAGATGATAGACGCCCTTAAGAGCGGGAAGTACGATATCCACAGGGTCGCCCTGCTTTTGCCCCAGACGGGGGGCGGCTGCCGGGCCTCCAACTACATATCCCTGCTACGCAAGGCGCTGGAGGCCATGGGCTGGGGCTTTATCCCCATCATATCCCTGAATTTCAGCGGGCTGGAGAAGTCGCCGGGCTTTAAGCTGAGCCTGCCCTTTATCCGTCAGCTTCTGGCGGCGGTGGTCTACGGCGATCTGCTTATGCTGCTGGACAATCAGGTCAAGCCCTACGAGGTGAACCGGGGCGACAGCGCCGCCTGCGTGAATATGTGGGTGGAAAGGCTGGGCCGAACCTTCCGTGAAAATAAGGGCCTGTCCGGCAAAGAGCGCCGTGCCGCTCTCAAGGCCATCGTGGACAGCTTCGCCCGCATACCCATGAAAAAGGAAAAGAAGATAAAGGTGGGCATTGTCGGCGAAATTTACGTAAAATACGCTCCTTTGGGGAATAATAACCTGGAGGACTTCCTTTATGAGCAGGGCTGCGAGGTAATGCTCGGCGGTCTTATCGACTTTGCCCTCTACTGCACCGACACGCCCATCGACACAATAAATATTTACGGCGGCAGCGGCCTCCTCCGTGACGGCTACCGTTTAGTGGAGAGCTATCTTTCCTCCCTTAAGGACGAGATGATAGAGGCCGTGAAGGAAAACAGCGGCTTCACCCCGCCCTCGTCCTTCCGACACCTTAAGAGCAAGGCCGACGGCGTTATCGGCACCGGCTGCAAAATGGGGGAGGGCTGGCTCCTTACGGCGGAAATAATGGAGCTGGTGGAGCTGGGCTATACCAACGTCATCTGCGCCCAGCCCTTCGGCTGTCTGCCCAACCACATCGTGGGCAAGGGCATGATACGCAAGATAAAGGGTCTTGCGCCCTCGGCGAACATCGTTCCCATCGACTACGACCCCGGCGCCACAAGGGTAAATCAGGAAAACCGCATAAAGCTCATGCTGGCCGTCGCGGCGGAGGAGCTGGAAAACGGCGTCTCCGAGGGCCGGACCGAGGCCGCTCCTCTTGAGCCGGAAGTGAAAGGCGAGGAGTTGGGCGTTAATTAGAAAACGCCCGGAAATATAAAATCTTCGTGTGAAGGAGATGGATAAAATGGAAAAAACCATACTTATTGTCGACGACGAAGCGCCCATAGTCGATATGCTCAAGTTCAACCTGCAAAAGGCGGGCTACAAGACTATAGCGGCCTATGACGGCAAGGCCGGTCTGGAGCTGGCCGTCGGTAAAAAGCCCGATCTGATATTGCTGGACGTGATGCTGCCCAAGATGGACGGCTTCGAGGTCTGCCGCAAAATCAGGGAGGCCGACCGCGCCGTGCCCATACTCATGCTCACCGCGCGGGAGGAGGAGATAGACAAGGTTTTCGGTCTGGAATCCGGCGCCGACGACTATATCACAAAGCCCTTCTCCATACGCGAGCTCATGGCAAGGGTCAAGGCCAACCTCCGCCGGGGAACGGAGTCCGCCGACAACGGAATAATAAATATCGACTCTCTGGAGATAAACACCGGCCTGTACGTGGTGAAAAAGGCCGGCGTGCAGGTGGAGCTGACCCTTCGGGAGTTCGAGCTGCTGAAGTTCCTGGCCGGTCAGCCCGGACGCATCTTCTCCCGTGAAATGCTGCTGGAAAAGGTCTGGGGCTACGAGTATTTCGGCGACGTGCGCACCGTTGATGTCACCGTCCGCCGCTTAAGGGAGAAAATCGAGGATAACCCCGCCGCGCCGGAGCGCATTATGACCAAGCGGGGCGTGGGGTACTATTACAATAAGGCGTAAAAGGCATAAAAACATAAGGCGGCGCGGAAGATGTTCAAAAGTATTCAGTGGAAAATCATAGCGATATTCCTTTTGCTTACCATTTCGGTTATGATAGTGGTGGGCACCTTTCTGATGCAGAATATTTCCACCTATTATCTGGACGACTTCCGAACCACCATGTCCGAGCAGGTGTTCAGCAGCCGCATGATAGACGACCTGACGCTGGCCTCGAAGCGCGAGGAGCCTGTTGACGAGATGAAGTCCATTCTTGACGCCTTTTCGCTACGTATGGGCATCGATTCCTATCGGAACTACTACATTCTGGACGGCAAAAACTGCCGCGTACTGGCCCGCAGCGACCCCCAGGAGGGTTCCTTCGCCACCACGCCCAACATCGTCGCCGCCATGGCCGGCATGACCGGGGACAATATTGACCGCGACACCGAATATATGGACTATGCCGTGCCCATAATGGGCGAAGGCGGTCAGGTGGGCTACATAGTCAGCGTCAGGGACACCAAGGACGAGGTCTATGACGTGACCCGCAACATTTTTGTCAATATACTCTGGGCCATACTCTTCGGTCTGCTTATCAGCCTTGTGCTGGGCTTCGTGCTTTCGCGGACCATAATCGCCCCCATACGCACCCTGCAATACAGGGCGGAGGCCATGGGCGAGGGCGAGTTCAAGCACAAGATAGAGGTTCAGTCCAGAGACGAGATAGGGCGGCTGACAATGACCTTCAACACCATGGCCGCCCAGATAGAAAAGAGCATGGAGGACATCGCCGCCGAAAAAAATAAGGTGGAGACCGTCCTCCTCCACATGACCGACGCCGTAATCGCCTTCGAGAACGGCACCGGCAAGGTGATACACGAAAATCCCGCCTGCGTCAACGTGCTGGGCGACTGCACCGACATGACCTTTGACGAGATATTCGGCCAAGTCCTTCGGCTGGACGTCACCATGAAGAGCGTCCTCTGTCTGGACGAGGGCCAGTCCCTTGAGTTCGACGTGGAGACCGGCGGCAAAAACTACCGTGCCTGCTTTGTCCCCTTTAACGCCGAAAACGTCTTTTCCTCCGGAGTTGTGGCGGTGTTCCGTGACGTCACCCGCCAGCTCAGGCTGGAGCGCTCCCGTCGGGAATTCGTGGCCAACGTTTCCCACGAGCTGCGCACTCCCCTCACCACAATCAAGGGCTATGCCGAGACGATTATAGACATGGAGGAGGACGAGGGCAGGGGACAGGCTCCCACCGCCGGCTTCGCCCGTGTAATAGACAATGAGACCGACCGCATGACCCGTCTGGTGAAGGATCTGCTGACCCTGTCCCAGCTTGACAGCGAAAAGCAGCAGCTCAAGTGTACCTCCTTTGACCTGATGGAGCTTGCCCAGAGCGTCACCCAGAAGCTGACTATGAACGCCAATTCCCACGGCCACACTCTGAGCTTCATTCCCCGAGGCGACAGCTTCAGCTTCTTTGGGGACAGGGACCGTATTGAACAGGTTATAACGAACATCGTTTCCAACGCGATCAAATACACTCCCGACGGAGGAAAAATCGATGTGGAGTGCGGCAGCGACGGCCAAAACGCGCTTATCCGCGTCACCGACAACGGCATCGGCATTCCCCGGGAGGATCTGCCCCACATTTTCGAGCGCTTTTACCGTGTGGACAAGGCCCGCAGCCGCCAGAGCGGCGGCACCGGACTGGGACTGGCGATAGCCCGTGAGATAGTTCAGCGCCACGGCGGCGATATTTCCATCGAGAGCCATATGCCCTCGGGCACGCAGGTTTCCATAGTGCTGCCCATGTACCGTGAGGATCCGGAGGCGGAGCTGCCGCCGGTGGTTTAGAAAATCCGTTTTCCGCGGCCCGGAACAATGTAAACAACAATTAACGTGGACGTAATTGTTTTGTAACATATCTGTTGTATAATGTGTATAGGTAAAATAAAATGGAACGGAAGTGTGTGTCATGAAGTATATAGGGGCGTTTTTGGCCGCTATTATGGTCATGCTTTCCGGTATGAGCGTTTTTGCGGCGCATCCCGCCACCATCGGCGCGGAGGAAGTCAGCACCGC
>CANRJP010000098.1 GCA_947630975.1 uncultured Clostridia bacterium | reverse complement strand
TTTACTATACGGAGGTCACAACCATGAAGAAGGAAATGCTTTACGAGGGCAAGGCCAAAAAGGTCTGGCTCACTGACAACGAGGATCAGCTCATTGTCGATTACAAGGACGACGCCACGGCCTTTAACGGCCTTAAGAAGGGCAGCATCGAGAACAAGGGCGTCGTAAACAACCGCATGACAAATCTCCTTCTCCAAATGCTGGAGAAAAAAGGCGTTCCCACCCACTATATTCAGGAACTCAGCGACCGCGAGACTCTTGTCAAAAAGGTGGAGATAGTTCCCCTTGAGGTAATCGTCCGCAACGTTGCCGCCGGCAGCTTCTCCAAGCGCTTCGGCGTGGAGGAGGGCACGGCCCTGCTCAGCCCCACCCTTGAATTCTGCTATAAGAACGACGATCTGGGCGACCCCATGATAAACGACTATCAAATTTATGCCCTGGGCCTTGCCACAAAGGAGGAGCTTGAGACCATCAGCGACCTGACCTTTAAGGTGAACGACGCTCTCATCGCCTTCTTTAAGGAACTGAACATAAAGCTCATCGACTTCAAGATAGAGTTCGGCCGCTATCACGGTCAGATCATCCTCGCCGACGAGATCTCTCCCGACACCTGCCGCCTGTGGGACGCCGACACCAACGAAAAGCTGGATAAGGACCGCTTCCGCAGGGATATGGGCGGCGTCGAGGGCGCTTACGCCGAGGTATTCAAGCGTCTGGGTCTGTAAGTGACCGCATTTGAAGCAAGACCCCGGACGGACAGCCATAAGCCCAAGGAGGAGTGCGGCGTCTTCGGCATTTTTGACAACGACGGCCTCGATGTGGCCCAGCTCACATATTTCGGCCTGTTTTCCCTTCAGCACAGGGGGCAGGAGAGCTGCGGCATAGCGGTCAGTCAAAACCGGGACATTAAGCACTTCAAGAACATGGGTCTGGTGAACGAGGTCTTTACAAGCGGCGTGCTGAACCAGCTCAAAGGAGAGATGGCCATCGGCCACGTCCGCTATTCCACCACCGGCGAAAGCCGGCGGGAAAACGCACAGCCCCTTGTGACGAAGTACGTCAAAGGAGCTTTGGCTATCGCCCACAACGGCAATCTTACCAACGGCGACGAGCTTCGGCAGGAGTTCGAGAACAGAGGTCTGATTTTCCAGACCACCATCGACTCCGAGGCCATAGCCTACGTCATAGCCGGCGAGAGGCTGGGCAGCAAAAGCGTGGAGGAGGCCGTTGTGCGGAGCATTCCACGCATACACGGGGCTTATTCTCTGCTGGTGATGAGTCCGCGAAAGCTCATCGCCGCCCGGGACGTTTACGGCCTGCGGCCCCTGTCTATCGGCAAAATCAATAATTCCTGGGTCTTTGCCAGCGAGACCTGCGCTCTCGACGCCGTGGGCGCCGAGTTCGTCCGGGACGTGGAGCCCGGCGAGGTCGTGGTCTGCGACCGGGAGCGGGGGCTGCTGTCTTTCCGTGACAACTGCAAGGCCGTCCGGCCCAGAATGTGCATTTTTGAGTATATTTACATCGCCCGGCCCGACAGCAAAATCGCCGGCATGAGCGTCTATGAGGCCCGCAAAAACGCCGGCCGCCTGCTGGCAAAATACTGCCCCGCCGAGGCGGATGTGGTGGTGGGCGTGCCCGACAGCGGCCTTGACGCCGCCATAGGCTACAGCGAGGCCTCGGGCATACCCTACGAGCACGGCATGATACGCAACCGCTACATGGGCCGCACCTTTATCCAGCCCAGTCAGGAAATGCGGGAGCGCAGCGTCCGCCTGAAGCTCAATCCCCTCCGTGAGATTGTGGAGGGCAAGCGCGTGGTGATGATAGACGACTCCATGGTGCGCGGCACGACGTGTAAGCCCATAGTCACCATGATGCGCACCGCGGGGGCAAAAGAGGTGCATATGCGCTTTGCCTCGCCGCCCTTCCTCTATCCCTGCTACTTCGGCACCGACATACCCTCGCAGGAGCTGCTGATTGCCTGGCAGCGCGATATGGACGAAATAAGGGACATGATTGGCGCCGACTCGCTGGGCTATCTGCCGGTCGAGGCCCTCGGCGAAATGATACCCCACGCCTGCACCGGCTGGTGCGACGCCTGCTTGACCGGCAATTATCCCATGCCCGTGCCCTATGATAAAGTGAGAAACGAAAGAGGATTCTAAAAAAGACGGCCGCGTATGCGGCCGTTTCAGGCTGTCGATATAGTCGATTTTTTTGCCGGATTTCGTAGGGGCGCGCATCGTGTATATATTGACATGGTTTACAAATTGTTCATGCAATTAGTTTACACTAATTCGTGGACATAGTTTACAAAAGCGCTAAAGTGGGTCTAACGAAAAATGTTTTATGCCGCGAAAGGGTATTGACATGAGTGCCGCATATGGTAGGCTTTTATGCCATAGGGAGCCCACTCCCGGATTATCCCTATCAAGCCATATGCGGCTCGAGGCTCATGTCAATACCATCGTGGAATAAATCGGGTACCCCTACATAGTTAGTGTAAACTATGTCCCTACACTACACACATCGCGCGTCCGCTTACACAAATTTACGGTAACATTTGTACGATTTTATGAATATATTTGTCGTAATAATGTTTAAAATCACGACTGTAAACGTTTGATGGCGGACGGCCAATGGCCGCCCCTACAATACCAAGGCTACATTTTTGTTTTTCAATTTGCTCAAACGGTCGCGTATGCGGCCGTTTTTGCATTAAAAAATTTTTCTTCAAAAAAAATTTGACCAAACCGCCTCATAAAACGTGTTATAAGTGAAAGGAGGTTTTGAACGTGGACAATTATTCGTCGCGCTCAAATGAGAGTGCCGAGGCGGCGGTGACCCTTTACGGCGATATGCTGTTCAGGCTGTGCTTCGTTATGCTGGGCGGCGGGGCGGACGCGGAGGACGCCGTGCAGGACACAATGCTGGCCTATCTGCGGAGCGCTCCGCCCTTTGAAAACGCCGGGCACGAAAAGGCATGGCTCATCACCACGGCTAAAAACAAGTGCCGCGATATTCTACGACGCCGACGCCGTCAGGCCGACGCGGGCCGGTTGGAGGAAACGGCGGCGGAGCTTACGGACGGGGACGGCGGGATATTGGAGGCCCTCATGTCCCTGCCGGAAAAATTCCGGCTTGTGCTCATTCTTCATTATGTGGAGGAATACCGGGTGGAGGAGATAGCGCGTATGGTGGGCAAAACGCCTTCGGCAATAAAAATGCGCCTGAAAAAGGGGCGCGAGCTGCTTCGGGAAAAATATCGAAAGGAGTATATGTAAATGAACGAGCTGAAAAGAGCGGTAGAGGAGATAAAGATGCCGGACGAGATGAGGGAGCGCATCGTCAGACGCTGCCGGGAGGAAAAGGAAACAGGCTCCGCGGTAAAAAAGCTCCGCGCGAAGGGATTCGCGGTTCTTGCGGCCGTTGTCTGCCTCGGTCTTGCGGCGGCCGTGGGCGCGGCGGGCAGCGGCGGATTTTTCAGGAACATATTGCGGTGGGACGGGGCCGTTACCGGCACCGAGTATGAAGGGGCCTCCGACGAGATAGAGCTGACCGCCGAGGCGACGGGGAGGGAGCTTACCGTTATGGCGGTCATGCTTGAACCGAACGCCGTCCCGTACAGCGAGATAGAAAGCCTTGGAATAGAAAGCTTCCGCATGACCGGAGAGGACGGCGGGACGGTATTCGAGGGCGGCCCCACGGAGATGTGCGCCGTTGACGGCGGGAGGGCGGAAATAAAAATACCCCTGCCCGATATGGCGGCGGGGAACTATACCTTGTCTGTTGACGCTCTTACCGGCGGCGCAAAGGCCGATCAGCCGCTTACAATCCGTGGCGTATGGGACTGCGCCTTTGTGTTAGATATGGATTAGTATAAAAGGACAGCAAAAAACCGAGCGCAAACGGATTTTTGCTGTCCATATTTTTAGTATTTATCAGTCCCCGAGGTTGAACTTGTCGTGGATCGCCCGAACGGCGCGTTCGGCGTCCCTCTTGTCGATGAGTACGCTGATTTTTATCTCGCTGGTGGAGATCATATTGATGTTGATGCCCGCGTCGTAAAGGGCCTCGAACATTGTGGCGGCCACGCCGGTGTTTGAGGCCATGCCCACGCCCACGATGGAAACCTTTGAGATGTTCTCGGTGTGGTCGATATGCTCCGCGCCGATGAGCTCCCTGTTTTTCTCGAGCACATCAAGCACCGTGTCAAGACTGCCCAGAGGCACGGTAAAGCTGATGTCCTTTTTTCCGCCTCTGCCGATGGACTGAATAATTACGTCCACGTTTATTTTGTGCTTGGCAAGGAGGCCGAACACCTGAAATGCCTTGCCGGGTGTATTGTCCAAGTTTACAAGGGAGATACGGGCCACGTCGTTGTCCCGGGCCACGCCTCTTACTAACATTTTTTCCACGCTGTTTACCTCCTTAACTACTGTGCCGGGCGCTTTTTCCAGACTGGAGAGCACCTCGAGATTTACGTTGTATTTCCTTGCCACCTCAACGCTGCGGTTGTGGAGCACGTTGGCGCCCAGTGACGCCAGCTCCAGCATCTCGTCGAAGCTTATGTCGGTAAGCTGCTTCGCGTTGGGAACTATCCTGGGGTCGGCGGTGTACACGCCCCGGACGTCGGTGAATATCTGGCACAGCTCGGCGCCCAAAGCCGCCGCCAGCGCCACCGCCGAGGTGTCACTGCCGCCCCTGCCCAGAGTTGTCACGTCGTCAAACTTGTTGATGCCCTGAAAGCCCGCCACTATGACGATCTTATGCTTATCGAGCTCCGTCTGTATGCGGTTGCCCATCACCCGCTTAATGCGGGCGTTGGAGTAGTTGGAGTCCGTTGCCAGACCAACCTGCCAGGCCGCCAGAGAAATCACCGGACGGCCAAGCTTTTCGATAGCCATGGCCAAAAGCGCCATGGACTGCTGTTCGCCGGTGGAGAGGAGCACGTCCATCTCCCGCTTTGAGGCTCGGGGATTTATCTCCTTCGCCTTTTCGATAAGGTCGTCCGTTGTGTCGCCCTGGGCCGAAACCACAACGACAACGTCGTTGTCGCTGTCATAGGTCTCTATGACCCTGTTCGCCACGTTGAAGATGCGTTCGGCGTTTGCCACGCTGGTGCCGCCGAACTTCTGTACTATTAAAGCCACTTTATAACCTCCTATCGGTATACTCTCATTTTATTAATAACACCGTCGGTTTCCGACAGACGCTTATTTATTTCAGCTTCGCTCATGGCCGGGGTGATAAAGCCGATCTCCCCATTCCTTTCCGCGATGAATTTGAAGGGAGCGAGAGCCTTTTCCGCCGCCGGAAGAGCCGTCTTCTTCATACGCACGAAAAACTCGCTTTCCAGCTCCGCCGGGTCAAAGGTGGTGCCCTCCGCTTCCGCCCACGAGAACTCCTCGCCGTAATCGGGCTGACGGACGGTGTCGACTATGTCGCCCACGACGGCGCTGGCCGTGGGCAGCTTGCCCGCGCCCCGGCCGTAGAACATGACCCGTCCGACCATATTGCCTTCCACCAGAATACCGTTATAGACGTCCCAGATATTTCCCAGAGGATGGGCATCCTCCGCCGTGCGCACCATGGCCGGTTCCACCGAAACTCCCGCGCGGCCGTCCCTGAATACAGCCCTGCCCAGCAGCTTCACGGCGAAGCCGGCGCTTTCGGCCCATTCCACGTCGGCCGTGGTAATGTTCCTGATGCCTTTGGTGGGAATATCCGCGCAGTTCACGCGCTTGCCCAAGACGATCGACGCGAGTATGGCGATTTTCCGGCACACATCGGCTCCGTCCACATCGGCGGCGGGATCCTTTTCCGCGTATCCCAGCTCCTGGGCCCTGCTGAGCGCGGCGTCAAAGCTCTGTCCGTCGCGGTACATTTTTGTGAGAATGTAATTCGTCGTGCCGTTTATTATCCCTGTGACGCTTTCGATTTCGTTGGCGGCCAGGCACCGCGCCAGGGGCCGTATGACCGGAATTCCTCCGCCCACGCTGGCCTCGAAAAGGTAACGGCAGTTGTGCTTTTTTGCTATCTCGAAAAACTCGTGCCCGTGACGGGCCACAAGCTCCTTGTTGCTGGTAACGACGGTTTTGCCCGCCTCAAGGGCGCTCTTTGTATAATCGTAGGCGAAGCGGACGCCGCCCATGGTCTCCACCACGATGCCCACCTCGGGGTCGGACAGTATAACGCCGAAGTCCTTGACGAAAATGTCAGGCTCCGGGTGATCCGGAAAGTCACGTATGTCCAGCACGTACTTTACGTCAACACTTTGGCCGCAGCGTCTTTCTATGCCGCCGCGGTTCTCCTTCAATATATCGTAAACGCCGCTGCCTACGACGCCGTACCCTATTATCGCTACTTTCATCTTAAGCAGTCCTTTCCGGGGGTTTTCGCACCCTTGCACTACATAATATCATTTTTATCGAGGATTTGTCAATATTAAATATGCTTAATTTTCCCTGCCTCGATACGAAAAAAGTATCGAAAACATGAAAAAACGGAACAAAATCCCAAGTATAAGGATTTTGTTCCGCAAACCGATTTCATACTAATCCCTAATTAAAAACATAAATATGCGAGTTTATTACGGTAACAATGACAGATAAAAAAGGCTTCCCCATCGTCGTCGCAAGCTCGGTATCGCTTGTTCCGATTTAAAAAAATCGGAACGTGGCTCACCTCGCTGCTTCTCCTCTCCCCACAAACAACTTCGTTGTTTGTGGAGCCCCCGTAAGCTGTCGGCGAAGCCGACTGATGAGGTGTAGCCGCCGTAAGGCGGCGTTAGTATAACCGTAAACGTATAATGGATACACCTCATCCGGCACTTCGTGCCACCTTCTCCTCAAGTAAACGCTGATTAAATACAGTGCGGCGATTGGCGAGACTTAATTTTCTCGAGACAAGGAAAAAAGCGCAGAAATACTTGATGTATTTCGAGCATTTTTGACGCCGTATCGGGGAAATTTGGCCGTCAAGCGTCGTACTGAGCCGCAGGCGCTATTTATTCAGCGTTTACTCAAGGAGAAGGCTTTATTAGACGCTTTTTTATTGGGTTTAGTATCATCAGTTCATGGCCCACAAGTACACATAGCCGCTGTTGACGGCGCTGTCGCCGTACATAAGATAGACCTCGGCATACTCATAGCTGCCATCCATGGCTCTGTAATAGGACATATTTTCATACTTGTCCACCGGTATACTGTCCACCTCTTCCTTCTGGAAACGGCCGCCGGTATAATAACGGACGACCAGCCGAAGCTCGGCGTCTCCGGTGTAGCTGTCGATGTTCAGTTTTATGCCGCCATCGTACCGCATATCCGCATCAAAGGGAACGTTGTAGTACTCCAACTCGGCCACGTTGCACAGGCCCCACTCGGGAGTGCGGTAGATTATGCTGTCGTAAATAACGTCGTTCTTAATGTACGCCTCGTTCCACTCCCGCTTAAGCTTGTCGGGAACGGTGTAGAGCAGAGTTTCCTGCCCGTCCTTGACGCCGTAGAACTTGCCGCCGTACATACGCCAGTCAAAGCCCTCCCTGGGATAGAAGCGAATGAGTGTTACGGGCTTATCCTGGGGCATATTCGCCACAAGATAGGAATTGCTGCCGTCCCAGGCGTCATGGTGAGTGGTCACGTCGCCGTCAAAGGCTTTTGTGAAGTCAACCTCCTCGCTGCCGCCGTAGGCCGCCGTTCCGTCGATGCTGACGGGAAGGAGACGGGTGTTGGAATTGCCGTCGGAAAGGGCATCGACGGTTTGCCGCAAACGTCCGAAATTGAAGTTCCAGCACTGGTTCGCGTTGCCGCTCAATTCATAAGTCCCTACGGCGGTGCCCTCATCACGCGAATTGCCGTACACGTCAAGGGCCTTGCCGGTAGTGATGTTCACAAGGGCGTATCCCCCGTTCTCCTCGGGTACCGCTTTCCAATGAACGCAGTCCCCGTCGGCGAGCTGTCTGCCGCTGCGGAGGTTGGTAAATGTAAAGCTTTTGCTCAAACCGCTGTCAAATTTGATTCGCCAATACTGGTATGCGCTGTCATCGTCTCCGGCCTGAACATAGCCGTCGTCCCTTTCCTTGACCGCAAGGCCGCTGTAGGCGCTTACTATGCGAATTATATCCCCGTTTTGTATTACGTCTATAGTTTTTGAGGCGGACATATCCGTTCCCTCAATGGCCGCCGTGACGGTGGCCCGTCCCGGCTCCGTCGCCGTAAAGACGCCGTTTTGGCCGACGCTGCCGCCCTGCGCACTGAAAACGATCTGTTCGCCGCCGGGAACATTTGCCGTAAGAAGGATTTTATCGCCCTCAAGGCAGCTGGTAAACTGGGTGTCAAGGGTAAGGCCGAGACTGCCGACGCCGGTGGGAGTTTCATTTTCTATAACATAGGTGGTAATGGTGTCCTTGGGAACGTCGGCCCGGAGGATTTTTCCGTCCAAAACGGCGCCCTCGGTCATAAGCTCAAGGTTCTTTCCGTTGTCGGTGCGGTAAACGCTGAGCTTCGTGCCCAAATTCTGAAGGGAGGACAGATCGATCTCGTACTCCTCGTCGCGTTTGCCGGAGTTGGTGACTACCAGCACGGTCTTGCCGTTTACATAGTTCCTGACGGCGGTGACGTTGGAGCGGTCAGCCATGATGAACTGGTCGCCGGGACGGATAAATTTGGTGTACTGAGCAAAAGCGTAGTACTTTTTGAAGAGGTTGAGGCGGTGGTTTTCCCGGTCATAGGAGCAGGCGTTCCAATAGCCGCTGTCGTTGTCGGCACCGGTGCCCGTTATCTGCCAGTATATCCAGGCGTTGGGACGCATGGAGCGCATATCGTCGGTTATCTTCTGGCTAAGCCAGAGGGCGGGGCCCATCTCGCCGGCGTCATAGCCGATGGAGGCGGCCCAGTCGTCCTCGGTCTGGTAGAGCTTTTTGCCCAGCTCCTGAGCCTTGTTGCGAATGCTGTAGCCGCTGCCGCCGTAGGAATGAACGTTGAGACGGGGCATTACGGCCAGAGCCTCGTCTGAATATTCGGAAAGGTAGCCGGCCATGTTGTCGGAGTTGTTTTCGTCCGCCGCCGCGACATAGGTGTCATTGAGCCCCTTTGCCCGCAGTGCGTTGTGAACCGCCAGAATGAGAGCGCTGTGATCCTTGGCGTCGATGTGGCAGCCCTCCTGACTTCCCTCGTAAGTCCAAAAATTGGTGACCGGCTCGTTGAAGGGCTCCACGGTGTTTACCTTTATGCCCAGGTCGTTATTGATATAGGCGGCCACGGTCGCCAGATATTCGGCAAATTTGCCGAAGTTCTCGGGCAGAATGTTGTTTTCGTTGCCGTCCCTGCCGCCGCCGGAGCAGCCGCTGACGGTCAGGTAATACGGGGGAGAGTTGGCAAAAAGCTCCACGTTGTCCGCGCCCATGCTGACGGCGTCCTTAAGAAAGGCTATCTGCTTGGGGTCGGCGTCGGGGTTAAAATTGCCGCTTTCGTCCACCCACACGGGCAGCCCGCGAAGGTCGTTGGGATTGCCGGTCTGATGTGTGTGACCGGGAGCGTCCCCGGCGCCCACATTGTAGCGGACTATGTTCAAGCCGAGGCCCTCGACGGGGTCAAAAATGGCCTTTGAAAGGGCCAGCCGCTCGGCCTCCGGCAGGTCGCCGAGGGTCTCGGCCCACCAGCACAGAGATGTGCCCCAGCCCTCGAAGGCCCCGAATGGACTGAGGTCGGAGCCGTCCACCGTCACCCTTATGGGAGAAGCGGCCAGCGCGGCCATTGGCAGCAGCCCCAAAATCATTACGGCTGCAAGTATGATACAAGTAACTTTTTTCATTTT
>CANRJP010000097.1 GCA_947630975.1 uncultured Clostridia bacterium | reverse complement strand
TAGACGGAGATGTACTTTTTTTCGCCCCTGCTTTCGGCGAGAAACCGTCCCTCCCAGCGGCCGTCTTTGCGTTTGTAAATGTTTTCCCCTTTTTTAGGCATAGTTGAGCCTCCTTCGACAGAATAATATTTTACCATGAGCAAAAATCCTTGCTTGCAAGGGGATTTTTGCGAAGCCGTCAATATCGAGCCCGAGCCGAAGGCTCGGAAAAAGCACGGCTTTTTGGATTTGCGGAGCAGATCCGCGAAGATATTATACCATAAATTTGACGGCTTATTTTTTTATTCTTTGAAAAATATGGCGAAAGTCGCTTTTTTCATGTAAATTTCCATAAAATTTTAGCCTTAACGCCTTGACAAAGCCGCTTCTGTATGTTATAATATCAAAAGAATTTGTGTGTATTTTCTTGCAAGGGTGCATTATGTAGATTTTTTCGGCAATATTGTAACGATTGGCCGTAAGGTTCAAATATTCAAATAAAATTAAGATAAAATCTTAAAACATCATCTTAATATTCACATTTTCTGTTTTTACAAAATATCGACATACAACCGACCGACGAAAAATCGGCCGGTTTTACTTTCCTGTCACATATCTGACCGCGTTCCTGACGAGCGTAGCGGCCTCGGCGCGGGTAATGCTGTCATCCGGGCGGAAGTTGCCGTCGCTGTCGCCGTGGACTATGCCCATCTCAAACAGCTCGTCGATCTCCTTCTCCGCCCAATGACCGTCTGTGTCGGGGAACTTTGCCATAGTCTTCACCTCCTTGAGCGCGGCCCAAGTGAGCGGCCCGACAGAGCCGTCTACTTCCAGTCCCGCGCGGGATTGAAATTCCTTCACCGCCGAGAGTGTGTTTGGGCCGAAGCTGCCGTCAACGGCCAAATCAAAGCCCAGCTCGTTAAGCCGCGCTTGCAGTCTCTTCACCGCCTCGCCGGTGGAGCCTTTTTTCAAAATGGGTTCCTCGCAGCTTTCGCCCATTTCGGTACGCACCAGGTTGAGGAAGTAGTCCCAGCCGTAATCGTCCAGAATACGGTGCGGGCAGTATTTCCCTGAGAAGTCCTGATGCTTCTTCACATTTGAAATGTTCCAGCCATAGTCTTTGAGCAGCTTGGCGGTCAGCCATGCGGCGTTCTTCATGGCAATTTCAAAACGGCTGCCGCCACTCTTGCTGTAACAAATCTCAATGCTGATATACTTACGGTTCCCTGTTCCTCCGCCGCCGTCCCCGGCGTGCCATGCGTTACGGTTATCCGGTATGGCGTGTACGGCCTCCTTGTCGTCCACCGCGTAGTGGTAGCTCGTCTGTGCGCCGTTGCCCAGCATATATGCAACCTTTACCACCTGCACGACCTTTACGGTACTTTGACGGTTGTTTTGTTAAGCCTAGGTAAAACCTTGGATAAACCTCTGTAAAAGCCCTTGATTTCTCAGTTTTTCTGTGCTATACTTGTGCGTGCGCAAAGAAAATAGAATAATTTTAGAAAGAAGGACTTTTAACAATGAGATTTCCAAAGAAAATACTGGCTGGCATATTGGCATTGGGAACCGTGTCATCCGCCTTTGCCGCAACCGTTCACTACAACGATTCCAGTGTTACGGGCGGCAGCGCAGAGTGGCAGGCATGGGTCAATAATTGGGACGAGCTTTCATCTGATTATACCCAAGTTTCGCTGACTCCCGGCGCGGACGAAACCAAGCTGAATTTTGCCTGGTACTCAGAGGGTAACGAGCAGACAACACCAGTAATACATTTTGGTACAGATAAAAATAACCTTACCCCCTTTACAGGGACTGCTGCCGCGGTTGATGCCAGCTTAACCGATGGAAAATCATATAACTATAACCATGTGACCGTAACCGGTCTTGAGGAAAACACCACCTACTACTACACGGTAGAGAAAAATGGAATTCAGACTGAGCCTGAAGAGTACAGAACCCGCAGCTTCTCCAATGTAAAAATGCTTTATGTCGGTGACCCGCAGGTGGGAGCGTCAAAGGGACAGCCTCAAAACGGTGAAAGCCTCTCCGCCGACTCAGGTGCCGCCAACACCGCAGCCCGTAACGATGGCTTTGCGTGGAACCGTACCCTCGAAATTGCGGAGGCTCAAAATCCGGACATCAGTTTTATCATTTCCGCGGGTGACCAGGTAAATAAAACCGGTTTGCCCAAGGAGGAAGAATATGCCGCATATCTTGCGCCGGACATCCTTAAGTCTCTACCCGTAGCCACCACCATCGGTAACCATGACTCCCTCAACCCCGATTATATGTATCACTTTAACAATCCCAATACTACCGAATACGGCGTTACTCAGGCCGGCGGCGACTATTATTACAGCTACGGTGCAGGCCTATTCATTGTGCTGAACACCAACAACTATAATGTGGCCGAGCACGAAAAGGCCATTACCGAAGCCGTCAAGAGCGATCCCGAAGCCCGGTGGCGCATAGTTACCATTCATCAGGACATATACGGTACGGGTCTCGACCATTCTGACACTGACGGTATGATCCTGCGTACTCAGCTTACACCT
The DNA here is from genome assembly GCA_947630975.1 of uncultured Clostridia bacterium. Taxonomy (GTDB): domain Bacteria; phylum Bacillota; class Clostridia; order UMGS1883; family UMGS1883; genus JAFLUQ01. Next base: position 7,667 of record CANRJP010000097.1, on the reverse strand, counting down.
ATTTTCGACAAATACGATATTGACGTAGTTCTTCAGGGGCATGACCATACCTATTCACGTTCAAAACTCCTTTACGGCGACGGACAGAGCCACAGCGGCTATGAGTTCCGGCTCAACGACGACGGCAGTGATTATGACTGGGACCATGCCTATGATATTAAGCTCAACGGTCAAATTCCTCTGGCTCCGGAAGATCAGGATGGCGCTGAAAAGCTCACCGCTTTCCAGGAAGATAACCTTTGCTACACTATAGAATCAACAAACGGTAACACAGTTGTAAATCCCAAAGGCACACTGTATATGTCCGCAAACTCCGCTTCCGGCTCTAAGTTTTACGAGCTTATCAATCCCCAACAGGACTATATCGCCGAGCGCAGCCAGAATTGGCTTCCTTCCTACTCGGTAATTACCATGAGCGACAGTTCATTTGCAATAGATACCTATCAAATCACTGATAACGGAAGTGTCGAGGCCATTGACCGTACCTTTACCATTCAGAAGGATGCTGCTCAACCGGAAAACGCTCAGGGAAAAGTTGTGGCAGCGGCCTCCTTAAAAATGGACGGTGAGACCTACTATCGCCTGAGAGACGCGGCTTATTCCTCAAGTGGAACAGCCTCGCAGTTCAACGTGACTTGGGACGGCAAAAACGGTATTGTTATAACCACCGGCGTAGCCTATAACGGCTATAGACCCACCGGCGCAGCCGAGGGAGAAAAAGGCGTCATGAATGCTGTGTTGAACGGAGAAGCGGTTTCCGTTTCCGCCGTAAGCGCGGGAGGCAACTGGTATGTGCCGGCTTCTTTCCTGAACGAGTTGGGCATTACCATTCAGTAATAAGAAAAGATACCCTGTAAAAAGGCCGACAAAACGCCGGCCTTTTTTGGAGGAGAGGAATATGAACATAAAAAGCAAACTTTTAAGATGGGGAGTGCCCGCCGTCCTGTTGCTGATATTTGTTTTGTACGTGATCTGGTTGAACAGCTATGAAAAAATTCCCTTAGTAGTGCGTCAAGGGCAGACCTTTGAAAAAGGAGTTGTTTCAAAAATCTTAACAGACAACCTACAGCCCGACGGTTCACGGGTTGGTGAACAGCGGGTGCTGGTGCGTATGACTACGGGTGTCCGTAAGGGACAGGAAATCGAGATGACCAGCTCGTCCGGCTATCTTTTCGGCGCCGGTTGCACAGAAGGAATGAAGGTAATAGTTATACAAAGCGTAGCCGGAGAAAGTACGGTTTCCGCTGTATATTCCCGTGACCGGGGCGGCGTACTGCTCATTTTTGCGGGGCTTTACCTGTTTACTCTCTGTCTTGTGGGCGGAAAGCACGGTGCCAAAGGTGCGCTGGGACTGTTGTTCACATTTTTGAGTATAATCTTCGTATACCTGCCTATGGTGGGACGGGGATGGTCGCCCTTCCGGACCGCAGTATTCGTATGTGCTGTCACAACTATCGTGACTATGTGGCTCATTGGCGGGCCAACCCGTAAAACAGCCGTAGCTGTATGCGGTTCCATAGCTGGAGTGGTATTTGCGGGACTGTCAGCGGCTCTGTTTTCAAAGGCTTCGGGTATTACCGGATGGAATGTTTCAGATATTGAGAGCCTTATGACCCTTGCCAATGCCGGTAATATACAGGTGGGAGGCCTGCTTTTTTCTGGGCTTCTGATTTCCACCTTGGGCGCGGTCATGGATGTGTCTATGTCCATTGCCAGTTCAATATGGGAGGTGTACAGTCAGAACCCCACCCTTACAAAATGGGAACTTTTCCGCAGCGGCATGAGGGTCGGGAGGGATCTTATGGGCACCGACTCAAACACGTTGATTTTAGCCTTTGCGGGAACAAGTGTTTCGATGTTAGTGCTCGACTACGCCTATGATCTGCCGCTGCTTCAAATCATAAACTCAAATAATATCGGCATAGCCGTCATGCAGGGGCTTTCGGGCAGCTTTGGCATAGTGCTTGCCGTACCGGCCACAGTAATTATGGCTGTTTGGGCGTATACAAAAACAAAACGGTGAAGGTTCGACGATGCTTATGACAACCGCACTTAATGCACAACAGTAAAAAAGATACCGTCCTTGTACAGCCGGTCAATAGGGAGGCAATGGGGAGCCATAACCCGTGCGCTGTGCGGGGTGTATTTTCCCGTATGCGGCATCAAAGAACCACTCGGAATACTACTGACGCCTGCCGAGCATTTTTAACACAGCATGAGGGAAATTTTGCCGCTTTAAACCGTCGCGGGGCTCGTCTCTCCTGTGCTATGCGCCGCCGTCCTGTACAACGACCACATTTGTACCCTTTGGATATTTGTTGTTGGCGCCTTCCTGATATTGTACACCAGATCAAGATAACTTGCTCCGGAAAGTAAGCTTATTTTCGTTGTATCCGGTTGCCATTTTTACTTCACCCTTTCATTAGTCAAATATACCGTCCAAGACCTGTCGCACTTCCTCGTCGGTCGCCACAAGGTCGTCCATCAGCTCCTCTCTGTCCACCGAGATAGTTCCATCGGAGGACACATTGACGCTTTCGCCTATTTTCACGCCGCCCAGTCTGGTGTCGGTCGCGGTGGGAAGCACATAGCTTTGCCCTCCGCCCGCCGACTCGCCGCGCTTGGGGTACAAAAGGGCGAGAGTGGCGGATATATCGGAGCCGGGCGGGGCCTTTGCCCAGAACCGCACCTTTCTTTCGAGAGTCTGCGCCACAGTGGATACCTCGGCGGCTTTAGCGGCGGGAAGGCTGTCGGCGCTGACAGATACGACAGGTACTTGATTTTCATTCGCGTCCTGTACCGATAAATCAAAATGATATGTGCCGCCGTCGTTCACCCAGCCGTTGGAGGGAATAGTTATCTCCTTTATCACATCTAGCACGAAAAAAGCGACTGCCGTTAAGGAGTCGCCTTGAGATTAATTATTATAAAAATGAGAAGTTGTACTTATATCTTTTTCAATTCTGCAATGGCAGCATAATGTAGAATATCAAATTCATCAGGTGCAATTTCAGATAACAGTTTCATATGCTCCTGCTCCCAGGCGTTTATCTCATCTCCCGACAGAGAAGCTCCGATTCCTCGGCAGGCTTTCATCCTGCCATTCCAGCTTTCCCGTGTAAAATGCACATTTATAGGATATTCTTCATGGTAAGCAAGCTCAAATCGTTCATTATAACATTCGGGAATAAATATCGGGTGAATCGTCTCTCCCGCGCCGCTCCAATCAGGGCTATACTTTAACACAAGCGTTTCGCTTGCGTTTGCAATTCTATCTTCAAAAGGCAGCCATGCCATGTATAACACCAGAATTCGTCCATCAGATTTAAGCATTCGGTAAATTTTTGGCATGATCCGTTCATGCTCAAAATACCAAAAGCATTGACAGGCAGTAATGACATCAAACGAATTGTCGGGGAATTGTAAATCCTCCGCCGGCATTGTGTAATAGTCAATATTCATACCTTTGGAGAGAAGGATAGCCTGTTCAATCTGCTTTTCAGAAATATCCGTTCCAATCCATTTCGCACCATACTGATACATATTTCTCGGCAGCACGCCTGTTCCCGTGCCAATATCAAGAACGGTCTGACCGTCAACGCAGAGCTTACGTTCTACTATTTTGTTGTAAAACTCTGGTGGATAAATATCACGAAATTTGGCATAATCTTTTGATGCTTTGCCCCAATCAAACGCTTTTCCACCGTCTATATTTTTGTTTATAATATTCATGCCCGCCTCCTGCAAAGTACGTTTTTCACTCTGATTTGCTCCCCGTCAAACTGGAATTTAGCATATTACTGGCTCCCAAGCAAATGGCAGCAAATCTTTTGCTTTAACTTTAATCAGATTTCCATTTTCATCGTTCACAATCACTTTTATATCAGGACAGTATTCATATAGCATCTGCCTACAATTTCCGCAAGGCGGTATGACATAATTTAAATGTTTATCATGGGCTGCAACAATTGTATCAAAATCTCTTTCACCCGCCGATATAGCAGTCCCTATTGTTATATACTCTGCGCAAGAGCCGTGAATTCCGTCGCAGTTTACACCTTTATAGATGTTGCCATTCTTGCACAGAACAGCACACCCAACCGTATGATTGTATATACCATCGTCGAAATTCTCTTTTAATACTTTTAAAGCAATTTCTATCAGCCTCTTATCACAATCGCTCAATTCATATCGTTCCATAATAACCCCTCTCCAAATACCGATTTATTTTTCAGACTAATTATATCACCGTTGCCGCACAAAGTCAACCGCCTACGCAAATTTCCTCCGCTGGCCATATGTACACCTCCAATTTCACATGAAACAGCTCGATTTTTTGAAAAATGGCACTAATTTTCGCACGATACATATTGACTTTTCGTTCCAAACCGCATATAATAATAGTGAAAGCAAAATAACGGAGGTGCCATTATGACGATAACCGCCACAGAATTTAAGACTAACTTTGGAAAATACCTTGATCTCATAAAGAGAGAGGATATTTTCATCACAAAAAACGGCAAAACCATAGCAAAGGTGTCAAATCCGCAAGTAAGCGCCGTTGACGCTATCAGCGGAATCCTCGCCGGGAAAGCATCGGAGGACTGCGACCGTCACTCACTCAGAGAGGAGCGGCTATCAAAATATGCGCTTGATGATTGACACAAATGTTCTGCTCGACGTCCTTGTGAAGCGTGAACCCTTCTACGAGGCGTCACGGGAGGTACTCAGGCTTTGCGAGGAGAAAAAGGTACAGGGTTTTCTCAGCGCGTCGGCTGCGACCGATATATTCTATCTTGTGCGCCGTCACCTGCACAGCACGAACTCGGCATACAAATGCCTCGGTTATGTTCTTGACATTTTGAAGGTTCTGACCGTCACAAACGAGGACGTTATCAACGCCTATACAAAAAAGGCGCATGACTTTGAGGACTGCCTTCTCGCTGTTTGCGCCGCGTCCAACAAATGCGATTACATTATTACAAGAAACAAAAGAGACTTTGAAGAATTTAACATAGAGACACTTTCTCCCGAAGAATTACTTTCGCGCTTTTAATATGCGTCCTCCGCCGAACACGGAGGATGTTTTTTTACCTGAACAGTCCGGCCCGGTACATCCATGTAATGATGCGCAGCTCACTGTATGTCAGACCAAGACCGGTGTCCGTACCCTTGAGGACTCCGGCGTCACAGGCGGCCTGCACCGCCTCCCGCGCCCAGTCGGGCATATTCTCGTCTATGTAGTTGTAGGGGTTCGCCAGTTCCCCGGTCACCCCCTGTAAATATTCAATGTCATGCTTAAGCTCCTCATACTGAGACACGGTCAATTCCTCCTCTTCTTCATCCCGCGGATATTCATATCCCAAAAGGTTAAACTGCTCCAGCTCAAGCGAGTACCAGATATCCCCGTCCGTCTTAAGTGTGTAGGAAAAATTCTTCACCGCCGCCGCCATGTTTATCGGCGTATCCGTCACCACAAGACGGATGGGGAGCTTCTGAGCTATCCAGATGTCGAGCTTGTTGATATATTCCCAGCCCCACATGGATGTGTTCCTGATATACGGATATGTACGGCCCGCCGCCGGGAAAAAGCTCTCGATAACAATGCCCTTCAGCTTAGGTGTGCCTATCAGCTGAAGCTCACCCTTTGATACGGTTTCAAACACTGTGAGGGACTGAGGCTTGGTAATGGTGAACTCAGCCGGGATTACGGGTATTTGGAGTATGTCCGCCCGGTTGTTCACGCTGAGGTATATATCCATGCCACGTCACCTCACATATTCTCAATGACCTGTACTATCCTTGCCGCTATCCTGTTGGCGAGGGTCTCATCGTCAGCGCCCCTGCCGTCAACGGTCACATAGATATTGTTGGTAACCGCCGCCGGTTGGGACTGCCGCGCGAGATAGTCCCGGAGCCTGTTCCAGAACTCGTTAAGGGGCAGTATGGCCTCGGCTCCCGCCTCGCCGCCTATCATGGCGCATGCCCCGTTCACTCCGAACACCGTGGGCCGCGTCATGATGCCGCCCCGCTTGTACCACTCCACGCTGAACTTCGGTATGGAGGGAGGGTTAAGGCTGAAGGAGCCGGTGATGGAGAAGTGCGGCAGCTTTATCTTCGGCAGGGACCATGAAAAATTGAAAAAGCTCCGTATCTTGTCAATGGCGTTTTTCACCGTGGTTTTCACGTTCTCAAAGACAGTTGAAACCTTTGTTTTCACGCTGTCGAACACGGACGATATTTTTGTCTTTACGCTGTCAAAGACAGAGCCCACCGTGTCCCTTACGGTGGAGATGGTGTTCTTGACGCCCTCGATCGCTCCGCTCGCCACGGACTTCACGCTGTTAAAGGCCGCTGCCGCCGCCGAGGTTATGGCGTTCCACACGCCCTCCACAAAGGCTCTCGCGCTTTCAAAGGCAGTAACTATGCCGTCCTTGACCGACTGGATGCCGGACTTGATTTTTTCGGTGTTCTGAGTGAACACGCCGACAATTGTGTCGAACACCCCGGTAATGACACCCTTGATGCCCTCGAATACCCCGGACACGGCGGTTCTGAGATTTTCAAAGACCGACTTCGCATTGGTAAAGAAGCTTTGGAAATTCTGCTGTACGCCGGTTATGACGTTCGAGGCCGTTGTTCGTATAGCGTCAAATGCCCCGGTGAACACGGACCCTATCACGCCCAGCTTTTCGGAGATAAAGCTGCCTATGCCGCCAAGTGCCCCGGCGACGGTGTTTTTGACGGCGGAGAAAACTCCGCTCACCGTTTCCTTGACATTGACGATCTGGTCCTTTACGCCGCCTATCACCCCGGAAACAACTGTCTTAACATTGTTGAAGGCCAGGGATATGGCCGAGCCTATGCCGCTGAAAATGCCGGAGACAAAGTCCCGTATACCGCCAAATACATTGACGAAGCCGTCTTTAATGGACTGAAGGCCGCCCTTGACGCTGTCCATGTTCAGAGTGAAAACGCCGACTATGGACTTGAACGCTCCGGAAACGATACTCTTTACGCCCTCGAACACTCCGCCCACGGCGGACTTGATGTTGTCAAAGACACTTTTTACATTGGTGAAAAAGCTCTGAAAGTTCGCCTTTATGCCGGAAATGATGTTCGAAACGGTGGAGCGCACATTTTCAAATGTGTTTGTAAAGTATGTCTTAACGGCGTCGATTGCGGGCTTCATTCCGTCAAACACCCCGGACAATCCCTCGGCGACAGCGGAGAGCTTTTCACTCACGGCTTCTTTCACGCCGCTGAACTTTTCCGCTATGGCATCCTTGACGGTGGAAAACTTCTCTGATATTTTTTCCTTTATGCCCGACGCGGCCTCGGCCACGGTCGAAATCCTTTGACCTACGGCTTCTTTAAGCCCGGCGAATTTGTCCGCCACAGCGTCCTTCACGTCTGCGAACTTATCCGCTATCTTGTTTTTTACGCCGCTCACGGCTTCAGCCACTCCGGAAAACTTCTCGCTCAGGACATCCTTGATGCCGGTGAACTTCTCGGCGATGGCGGTTTTAATGCTGCCAAAGGCGGACACAACCTTGTCCACCACTGGCTTCAGCGCCCCCTCGTTATATGACCTTTTCACAAAGTCCACCGCCTTGGAGAAGGCGCTCCCAAAGGCGTCCTTTACCCCGGACAGCTTTTCCTTTACA
>CANRJP010000096.1 GCA_947630975.1 uncultured Clostridia bacterium | reverse complement strand
ATCTTTGCCGTCCTTGCATTCCGTGATTATCGGTGTGGCCAAATCGTTAATGCCTTTGAATATTCCATCCTCTGTAACGTGCGGCATATCAAACGGTCGAAATCTTTCCGCTATCCTCCGTGCATAACAATACTCGCAGCCGTGGCGGCAGCCTGTAACCGGGTTCCACGTGCTGTCGCACCACTCAATCTTTGTCTTTTTCATCGTCCAACCCTCCGCCCATCTTCGCCCCGCAGTCGGGACAGTAATTCGGTAAAAGTTCCACGTCGTCTATGCCATCGTCAATACAGTAGTCACATTCCGAGCAATACCACGTATCATACATCAATTCGCCGTCCACATATCCGTCAGCTTCTCCCCGCCAATATCCATGCCTCACCGGCTCGGCGTCAACCGTAGGTTGAGCGTCTATATAACAAGATATAAGCCCCATAACCGTACCCAAAGTTGCGCCGGGCATCTCACGTTCTATGTTCTTCTGCAAATCTTTAATAACGGCTTTCGCTTCATACGCGTCAATCAGTCTCATCTTTGATATCCTCCCTTTCCGGCAGCTCGGCGATGACGAGGGCGAGAGCTGCGGCTTCGGCCCAGTTGTCATTGTCGGAGGCATCTACCCATTTTTTATATAAACCTCTACCGCCGCCGAAGCAATGCCTGCCCGGCCATTCTATCGGACATAAATCGCAATCAGTGCGATTATGGTTCATAACATACTCGCAACAATAGCAGTTGTCGCTCGGCCTGTTTTCCTCCGGAATACCCATAGCGTCAAAATACTCAGATTTTTTTACCGCATATTTCCGCCGCTCCGTCTCGTCGGCGATCCACCGCCACATTTTACGGTGGGCGGCGATTGCTTCCTGTTTTGTCACGTGGTTTCCTCCCTTTCCGCAATATAGTACCAAGATTGAGGCGGTCGCTTAAGATATATCCTCCTGCCGATTGGCAAATAACGATAGAAACTGCTTATCTTTTTCGGTTCAGCATAGATTTTCATATCGGAGATGTGCCAACCGTAAATTGCACCCTTTGAGCCATCTGTGTAGGATCGCCAGTCCTCGTATGTCATGCAGCTTTTTTGACAGAACTCTTCGACGCCCATATCTCGCAGGCCTGTAATCTTGTCACACACAAATTCGCCTATGACTTGGCCATTACCCCAATATCTCCCCGGACTGACCTTGTTTATCGGCTTTCCTATCCAAAAATCGCCGCTCTTTTCGCGTTCTTTCGGTGTACGATAATACCCGTGTGTGCAATAGATATAGCACTTAAATGGCGTTTCAAGTCTCGGACGGGTCTTTCTGACCTCAACAATCTTTTTGCCGTCTGCTATCAGCTCACACCATTTCGGGCGAATGCTTATGACAACAGCATTGTTCATCTTTCTGTGGTTGGTCATTCTTCCTCCGCCTCCTCACCAACTTCATCCACATAGTAAACGGTCACATCATCATAGTCGAACGTCCCGACGTTGACGTCTACATCCTCCATTGCCCGACTCCTGGCGATCTCTTTTGCCTCGCTCTCGTTGTCGGCGTATATATAATCCTTGTCCCAAAAGCCTATATCATAATGAATATTTATACCTACGCTTGCCTGATATTTTTTCATCCTTCTTCCCCCATCTTTCGTACATCGTTATAAAACTTCGCAATCTCCGGCGCGGCTGCCTCGGCGGCCTCCCGCGTGGGGAAGCAGTTTCCTAAAAGGATGCGATTGATGTCGGCCATGTAGCTGTCGTAATCATAATTGTCAATGCACCAACTGCCGTCTTTATGCGATAAAACCGACCAGTATTCTTGCCCCTTCTTTGGTCTCCACTTCTTTGGTCTCCACTTCTCTGGTCTCCACGGTCGGCGGACAATTTTCGCTTTGCCAGTAAGAACGCGTATAAAGGTATTATCATAAACAAGTGTGTATCCTCCGTCTGAAACATATATAACACCTTTCTCAGTCAACATATATTTGCCGTTGTCTTGCCCTTTAATCTCAAATGCCTCGCCCAGCTCCACGCCGAGCATCTTAGCAACTTCCGCCATGTGATTTTTAGCCATTGTCTTTTACCTCCAAAAGCTCCGGGTTGTCGGTCACATTGCCTATAACAACAGCTTTGTCCTCCTCTATCCAGAAAAGTAAATCATTGCGAATGTATTCAGTGTGGGGCCACTTGCCCCAATCTACGTAAAAACCGATGTATTTGTTGCCGTCTGTTGTATTGTATAGGCCAAATCGAACAACTCCGACAAAAGTCTCATTATATTGGTTGTATTCGATTATGTCTCCCTCGAAAACCATTCCACAGAATTTGTCCCTTAAGCCGCTCCACAAGCCAACGCTATCGCGACGGACGAGGAACCGCTCGTCGCTATTGTAGGTTATATAGTGTTGAATATTTCCCTCTGTTAAAGTAGAAAAATCCAAGCTATTAAGTTGAACATAATGTCCATATACCCACTCACCCGATGTACTCTTTCCCCTGAATAAATACTCAGCCATTCCCGCTCACCTCCGCGCGTCTGCGCATCTTCTCCAACTCCTTTGAAAACTTGTCCCAGTCAAATTCCCGATCCCGGTTGACTCCTACTGCGACCATACATATCACCGCCAATGTTTCGGCCTCGCTTTCGTATGGAAGTTTTCTCAAAAACCGGTTCAATCCATCGCCAAATTCGGAAATAATATCTTCGGCGGATCCTTCTACGGTTCCTATTATTGCTCCTTTGCGCGTCTTTATCTTTATCATAAATCATTTACTCCTTCAATTTTGTGCTTTAATGTTACCGCCTTTGTTCCATCTGCAAATGTTATATATACATAGCCGTTGTGAAATTCCGTATATGTAATTTGAAATTCCATGTGGGTTAACCAGTCGGCAATATCGACCTTTTCCGGAATTGCCGGGTGAAGGTTCCGAACAATAAAACGCCGGTATTTAAATTTGCCGTTTACTCGTGGGCTGGCCTGCCCTATTATTTTCAGCCATGCCAGTTCGCTCATTTTGTCGACTATTGTTATAGGTACGCCCATAGGCCCCGGATAATCGCCCGGTATGTCTTTAACTCGGTCAACATTTATTATTGGGAACATTCGCCACAGTCCGTTGTCCTTGACTATATCTGCCGCATTAACAATAGCGCGGATTTTTCCATCAGACGTTATGTGCATTGGCCCGTGAAATTGATATGTTTCCGCTGTCATTTACCCTTTTCCCCTCTTGACTTTTCCTTTTTAATGTGCTACAATAAAATCACAGATCATTTTAATCCTTTCAAACTTGGTCTTGTCCCGGAAGGCTGCATCCCTTCGGGGACTTTTTTTGATTTGATAACTTCTGTCCGTCGCTGCGGGTCACTAAAGGCTCGCCGTCGTCGCCGCAAGCTCGGTATCGCTTGTTCCGATTTAAAAAATCGGAACGTGGCTTACCTCGCTGCGTCTCCTCTTCCCCAAAAACAACTTCGTTGTTTTCGGGGCCCCTTGAGAGGGAAACACGCTTGCGGTGGATGAGGTGTAGGCCGCAAGGCCGTTCACAATACTTCTGCGCCGCAAAAGCCGTCATAATCATATCCCTGTATCAGCGCCAGATTTTCCAGCACCCGGAGCACCGAACCCCGGACGCTCGGGGAGATGAAAGCGCTGTCCTCGCCGAGGGTCAAAATGCTGGCCGCCCGGAAGTCCGTCATGGGCAGCACGGCGCAGGTCTCGGCCACGTCGTCACCCGCCCGCATTTTGTATGTAATACAGACTTTTTTCATTTTTTCATCACCTCACTTATTTTTTAATCGCTCTTCGCTCCTCCGGGCGTCCGCTTCAAATTGCTCTTTGGTCTTGAAAAACGAACACCTTTCCGGCTCCGTCTCCATCAATACCGTACACTTGCCGTCCTTCCATGCGAAGCACTCGCACCGCTCACAGACCGCTGACGTCTCCTTTGAGGTCACAATTTGGCGGTTCCGTTCCGCTGCCCGTTCCCGAATTATGCGGTCGGCACATTCCGGGCAGTATTTCAGCCTGGGTTTGTATGGCATTTCCTTTCCGCAGACGGCGCAGGTGATTGTGTCCGGTATATCGGCCTTTAATTTCGCCCGTCTGGCGGCGCGGCGTTCGTCCCTATGGTTTTCATAATATCGGCAATCCCTTTCATGCTTGGCCACTTCCCGGCACCCGTCGCACAGCTTCCGGCCCCTGTGGTAATATGTGAACACTCTTCCGCAACGCTCGCAGGTTATCTCATACTCCTTACTCGTCGCCATCGTCAGTTCCCGCCAACAAATAAATCATCACGCACACATACGCCATCACCGGAACCCCTGTCCACGGCCACCGCGCCACCATCGCGGGGATAACTCCCGCCAGCAAGCACAGCGCCACCAGCATTGTACTCCCGGCCATGAGCCGCCAATTCTCTTCCTTAAGCCGCTGTCTGAGTTTTTTTATCATTATGTATCACTCCTTGTTATTCATACCTCCACTCCATGCCACCTGACAGGTGCGGACGCCTCTTTTACATCTTCGGGTATGTTAAATGTAATCTGTACGTCGCCGGAAGCCTCCGTTTTGCTGTCGACGCTCTCACAGTCGCACCGTTCTCCGGGGTCAAGATTAGCCCCGCATTCGGGACAAGTCTTGTATACCATTGTTACCATCCTCCCAATTTTTTGCCGCACCAGTGACAGTGGCCGTGGTTCGGCGTTATTTTATGGCCGCATTCCGGGCAGATCCAGATATCGCCTTTTTTGGCCGGCCTGGCGGCCTTGGTGAATTTTCTTTGCAAGATTTTGAGCTGAAGGGCCTGTTTTTTGTAGTCGTCGAGGATGTCCTTCAACTCGTCGGCGGTTTCAATCTTGGTGTCCCGCATCGCCGTCAGCATTTCAATCGCGCTGGTCAAGGCGTCAATGTCCGGCGTCAAGACCTTCAAGGAGTCCGGGTCTGTATCGGCAAACGCCGCACTGCTCGCTTTGATGCTGTTCAGCTGGTTTATTATGTCGGTCAGGTTCATTTTTCACCGCCTCCGCTGTCGTGCCGTTCGAGGTGAAGTGTACATACTCCGTCGGCGTTCATTATACTATGCTGGTACCATTTTGTCCGGTCGCCCGGGGTATCTTCAATCGGTTCGACAACCATTGTCAGGTTGTTGTTTATTGCAATCTTGTCCATGTTATTCGCGACATGGACATCGGTCTTGCCAATACCGCTGCTGATACTGACGGACAGGATTTCTGTATCATCCGGATAGGTTTGTACAGTTTTTCTGATGTGCTCGATTTTTTCGAATAGTTGCTCTTTGTCCAATGTTTGCCCCTCCTCATTTTGCGATTGTCACCGTTCTCCCGGTGGCCTCGTGTGTCAGGATCAGCCGGTCGGGCTCGTCCTGCACCAGTCGGAAACCCTTGTGATCGATACCAAGCTCCGAGAGTAGAATTTTCTGTGCCCTTGTCAGGCGTCTTGGCTGCTTCACGCTGTCGCCTCCTTTTGCCGCTGTGCCTGTTCGGCCTTCCATCGTTGGAAGTCGGCCTGAACATCCGGATCGTTGTAGACCCTGCGGACGGATTCCAGCACCGCCTGGGCGAAATCTTTCGCCACATAGTCAGGGATCAGACTGACGTCTATGCGCGGCATCTGATCCGGCGGCGTTCGCAGCACCGTTGTCATTTTCTTGGCCATGTTATCTTACCTCTCTACTTAGGCCCGTGGGCCGCTGTCGGCGGTGAAGCCCTTTTCCGCCAGCTGCGCCCCGATCAGCATCGCATCTACCATCAGGGCGAAGGTGGCTCGCTTGGTGTCCACAATTCCGGTCAGGGCTTCGGCCATCTTCTTGGCGTCCCGCATCTGTTCGGGTGTGTAGGTTTTTTCACTGGTTCTTGTCATATTAACACCTCCCCCAAACTTACGCGTCACGTAAGTTTACCGCAAAAAAAATTTTTCCCGCCTCCGCTGCCGGAATGCCCAGCGTGTCCACCAGTCTGAACATCGTATCAGATGATGGTTGAGCCTTGCCGTCAATGACCTTGCCGAGAGTATTGCGGTTTATCCCGGACTGATCCGCAAGGCTGCTTATGGTTTTGAACCCCTTTTCTGCCATAATCTTCTTTATGGCCACCGTGTCAGTTAAACGGCGTGCGTAAGTTTTCATAATATCACTCCTTTTCAACTTACGTATTACGTAAGTTTATTATAATATATCTTTTCTTTTTTGTCAATACCTTTTGCGTAAGTTTTTTTGCTTTTTTCAAAAAAATTCTTGCATTTTGCGCAAAAGGATGATATAATTGCAAATGGAAGGAGGCGCAATCATGCCAATACTAAATGAACGAATTAAAAAGATGCGCACACAAAAAGGACTTACCTTGCTCGAAGTCGCAGAGTATTTGGGTGTCGCGGAGGCCACTGCTCAGAGGTATGAAAGCGGCAATATAAAAAACATAGGTCACGAGACTATATGTAAATTGGCGGAACTCTTCAACTGTAATCCCGCCTACCTCATGGGGTGGGTCGAGGAGCCATCCATCGTTCAGGCCACCTCTGTCAGCCAAGGTGAGCAGCGTCTTGTTGAGGTGTATCGCAATTTAAACAATGAAGGCCGAGAAAAAATTTTACAATACGCCGAGGATCTTTTCGCCAGCGGCAATTATAAAAAACATGGTTCGCTTGGCGTGGTATCTGAAGCATAAAAACAAGTGAGGTGCAAATATGGATCAAATAATTATGGGCGCAGCCCTCGAAAAAAGCAACGATGTTCAAGTGTATGATGATATAGATTGCTGTTCCCTTTATCGTGAATGTTCTGACGCTAAAAAATGTATTTCTCAAAATATTATCGTTTCTCAAAACTGCAAATACCGAAAAAAACTTGAAGGCGGCATCATTCTTTTTGGCAAAAACGCCAACGACTTCAGCAAGAAAAAATATGAGGAATTTGTTGAATCATACAAATCCCTTTCAATAAAAGAAGTAGAAACTTTGGACTGTATTCTATATTATTTTTTTCATGTCAATCCTTTGCTTTCGGTGGAATTATGGTATTACTCGCCGGAATTAGACAGTCTTTCTGAAAAAGGCTTTATAAATTCTTACTTGGATATAAAATCTATATTGGCTCGGTATAGCTTTAATTTTATCAGGAAGAACGCCCTGCTTGATGCAAGTCCAAGGCCGCGCAAAAAAGAGCCTTTTATGAAAATGCTGGTCGAAAGCGACCATGATTTCATTGAAAAATATGTAAAAAAGTTTCGTTCGGTGTCCCTTCCCTCAAAAAATTTGCGCTATATATCTGAACTATACAAGGATTATAGTTGTAAAAAAATTGAATTTGACGTTTCGAGCTTGCCCCGCAACAAAGAGCCGAATTTCACCAAATCTGATGTTTGAGGAGATGTGCTTATGAATGGTTTTGAAAAATGGCTGCCATCGCTGCACTATGATCCGGCTCAAATTAAACGGCGGTTAAATAGTGAAAAAATCAAGCCGGAGGCGGTAACCATTGACGCCGAAAATCTTTCGGCGGTGATTGTGGGTTCCGACCCCGAGCCGTATATTGTGACGCTGGAAGAATGTACCTGTTACGACTTTTGCGCTCGGGGGCTGCCCTGTAAACATATATACCGCTTGGCCGATGAACTCGGGCTGCTGGAACCGTGGCCGAAAATAGACCGAAAAGGGCAAAAAGCTCTCTTGGCCGCTGCGTCGGCCGAGATAGACCGCTGGCGTGATGAATTTTTAGCCGGACGAATATCCCCGGCAAAATACATTAAAATCTCGGACGCCCTGATGAGCAAATGAGGTGATTCAAGATGATAAACAATCCTGACCAAATGCAGGACTGTGTTGTATATGCCCGCTATTCGTCCCATTCCCAGCGGGACGTGTCAATAGAGCAGCAGGTCGCCGACATTGAGGTCTACTGCAAATTAAATAATTTACACATCGTCAAGGTCTATGCTGACCGGCATATGTCCGGCACCAACGATAAGCGCCCGGAGTTTCAGCAAATGCTGAAAGACGCCGTCCACAGCCGCTGGAAGTATGTCGTCACATGGAAGGTTGACCGCTTCGCCCGCAACCGTTATGACAGTGCCACATATAAATTTCGCTTAAAAAAGTACGGGGTCACGGTTTTGTACGCCAAGGAAAATATCCCTGAAGGGCCGGAGGGCATTTTGCTGGAATCAATCTTGGAAGGTTCGGCGGAATACTACAGCGCCAACCTGTCGCAAAATATTAAACGTGGTATGCGCTTCAACGCCCAGCAGTGCAAGGTCAACGGCGGTCGGCAAATCCCCTTTGGGTATAAAAAGGGGGAAGATGGGCGCTTCGCTATCGACGAAGCTCAGGCCGACATCGTGCGCGAGATATTCCGAAAAGTGGCACAGGGCATTTCATTTCAAGATATATGCCGGGATCTGAACGGACGGAACATTCCCACAAAAAACGGGGGGCAGTGGAACCGCAGTTCATTCCAGCGTATGCTGCGGAACGAAGCCTATATCGGCGTTTATACCTATGCCGACATACGCATCGAGGACGGCGTCCCTCCGATTATCGACAAGGCACTATTTCTTCAAGTAGGTGAAAAATTGAAAATGAAAAAAAATCCCCAAGGCCGTCACCGTGAAAACGGAGATTATATGCTGACTGGAAAGTTATTTTGCGGCCCTTGCGGCACCCCCATGGTCGGGATTTCCGGAACCGGCAAGCACGGTGAAAAACATTATTATTATATTTGCCAGAAAAGACGCCGGAATGAGGGCTGCGAAAAACAGACCGTTGTCCGTGACTGGATTGAAGAATTGGTTGTAAAAATCACGCTGGACTGCGTCCTGCAAGACGAAGTTATCCAGTGGGTTGCCGATCAGGTCATGGTGTATCAGGATCGGGCGTCCAATTCTGCGCAGCTGCTCGCCCTGCGCGAGCGCCTGAATGAAAATAAAAGGGCCACCGACAACATGATCAAGGCCATTCAGGCCGGCATCGTTACCCTATCAACTAAACAGGCCCTTGAGCAGTTGGAGGCTGAAGCCCGCGAATTGCGGGACACCGTAGCGCTGGAAGAAGCTACCCTAACGAAGGTTGACCGGGAGTTCATCGTGTACTGGATGGGCCAGTTTCGGGACGGTGATCCCGACGATCCAGTTTTCCGTCGCAAGGTGATAGACACCTATGTGTCGGCGGTTTATCTATGGGATGACCGTATCCGAATTGTGTTTAATTATTCCGGCAAATACAACAACGTTGAACGTGACATTGTCATGAACACCGAAGTTTTGGCGGGAGATGGGGTTCGTCTGGCTCCGCATAGGTTAAGCTCGGCCGAATTGAACCTGCTGCCAAGCTTCTCAAGAGGAACGTTACTAATGTTGTCTTTTCCAACGATGTATTCTATGAGCTTTAAAATCTGTGACTTCCCGCTGTCAGGGCGACCGCGTAGTATGAAGGCTTTTTTTGCCGCCGTCAATGATGAGCAGAGATAGCCTATGATTTGCAGCAACAGTTTCCTCTTTTCAGGCTCACCTGCTAAAGAAGTGGCGCAAAACTTGTCAAAATATGGGCATGAGCTTTTAGGATCAAACCGCACGTTAAGACAATAAGTAAAATAACCTTCAGGGGAGTGCGGAAAGAGCTGCCCCGTTTCATAATTATAGACACAATTCCTCAGATTGATCAGGTTGTCGAACTTGTTAAATTGAGCCGACTCAACTTGGATTTCGGCGGTGTATTTCAACCTGCGGACTATTTCCGTGATTGTCCTTGTGTTGAGCGTTTGACAAACGTCGTCAGAAAAAAATTTACTCAAAGCCAGCCATTCTTTACCTTCCTTCAACGCTCGGTACATTCCCGCTTCGTCGTCATACATATACAAGACGTCATCACAACAGCATATTTTGTTCACCTTGAGGAGGTGAAGGTACAAGCTGCCTTGGGATACGTCCCTTTGATAGATACAGCTATCGTCAAATGGAAGGCTTCGATCTCGTAATGGAAAATTCATAACAATTTCTCCTTTAAATATAGATTATGAAAAAATTGCTCGAATACACAGTATAAAGTTGAACACGGCAACCGCACGAAATGTTCGGGCCCAGTCAACATTAAGGCGTTGCGGCATCGCTGTAACGATCGAGGCGCGTTTAACTCATTCGGCGTACTCGGAACCTTTCATTGTCTTTATTATACATGGAGTTTTGTCAAAAAGCATTACTTCACCACATACGAATATAGATCGCAATATTGTATGTAGTAAAATGATATGAACCAAAAAGGTGAGAAATTCAACCAAAGGTATGGTATAATTGAGTTACCACACTTAACCAACCATACACAAAGGAGAATTTCTCATGAATATTATATCACAAGAAGCACGGAAAAGGCAAGCGATAATTAAGCTGGCAAGAAAAA
>CANRJP010000095.1 GCA_947630975.1 uncultured Clostridia bacterium | reverse complement strand
GCTCCGGCGGGCTTTACGCCGACGGCCACCGTCACGGTGGGGAACGACACCGAAACCGTGGAGCTTCCCGCGGATGATACATTCGCAAAGTCGATTGAACATTTTGTGAACTGCGTAAACGACGAAAATGTACGGAAGCAGAACTACAAGGCTTTGCTAAGGCAGGCCGAGCTGGTGGAGGCGGTGATGAAATGAAAGCCGCTATTGTTGGGGCAAACAGCTACATAGCCCGCAACTTGCTGTATGTTTTGAAACGGCGAAAGCCGAAGTGCGAGGTAAAGCTTTACGATTATACGGAAACGCACGTTGACGGCGAGAGCAATTATACAAAGATAAATATTCTTGACAGAGAGTCGGTATCAAAAATTGACATGGACTGTGACGCTGTGTTTATGTTTGTGGGTAAGACCGGCAGTTCGGAGGGATTTGACAATTACGGTACGTTTGTGAACATCAACGAAATGGGTTTGTTAAACCTTATTGACGAGTACCGAAGACAAAAGTCCGGGGCGAAGATTATATACCCGTCCACAAGACTTGTGTACAAGGGCAGCGACAAGCCGCTTTGTGAAGATGCGCCGAAGGAATTTAAAACCGTATATGCGATAAATAAGTTTGCCTGTGAACAATACTTGGAGCAGTACGGCCGCGTGTACGGTGTTAAATACTGTATTTTTCGTATCTGTATCCCGTATGGAACCCTTATTCCCGGCGCGTCGTCTTACGGAACTGTCGGTTTTATGCTGAGCAGGGCTTCCGCGGGTGAAAATATAACTCTTTACGGCGACGGCTCGGCAAGACGGACGTTTACGCACATTGAAGATGTGTGCGTCAATCTGATTGAGGGAGCGTTTTCAGATAAGTGCGTGAATGACGTGTTTAATATCGGCGGCGAGAATATGAGCCTTAAAGAGGCGGCCGAGCTGATAGCGGGCGAATATGGCGTTAAGGTGGAAAACGTGCCATACCCGAATATTGCTGAAATGATTGAGAGCGGAGACACGGTGTTTAATGCTGGAAAGTTAACGAACGTGGGAATAAATCAAATACATAGATTTAAAGATTGGATAATTAAAGTGGAGAGATAGAGTATGAAAGGCATAATACTTGCTGGAGGCAAGGGGACAAGGTTATACCCGAACACAATTTCAGTGTCGAAGCAACTGCTCCCCATATATGACAAACCGCTGATATATTACCCGTTGTCGGTGCTTCTGCTGGCAAATATACGCGAGGTGCTGATAATTTCCACTCCGCAGGATATTGACGGTTACAAAAACCTCCTCAGCGACGGATCAAAAATCGGAATACATATCGAATACGCCGTGCAGGAAACGCCACGGGGGCTGGCCGATGCGTTCGTTATTGGTGAGAATTTCATCAGGAGTGACAGTGTGTGTCTCGTACTTGGAGATAATGTATTCTACGGACAGTATTTTTCACCTATTTTACAGCAAGCAAAGGAACAAGCAGAGCAGTTTGGCGCGGCAATTTTCGGCTACCCGGTGAAAAATCCCACGGCCTTTGGCGTGGTGGAGTTCGACGAAAACAACAAGGTCATTTCCATCGAAGAAAAGCCGAAAAATCCCAAGTCCAATTACGCCGTGCCGGGACTTTATTTCTACAATAACGACGTTGTGGAGATTGCGAAGAACGTAAAACCTTCCGAACGGGGCGAAATTGAGATAACGGCGATAAACAACGAGTATCTCCGCCGTGGCCGGCTCCGCGTTACTCTTATGGGGCGCGGTATGGCGTGGCTCGACACGGGCACGCCAAAGGGTATGCACAAGGCGGGCGGCTTCGTAAAGACCGTGCAGGAAATGCAGGGCTTCTATATATCCTGCATCGAGGAAATTGCATGGCGGCGGGGCTTCATCGACAGCGACCAGCTCCGCAAAATAGGCGAAGAGCTAAGCATGACCGACTATGGAAAATATCTGCTTTCATTGGTGGGAAATAACTAATGATATATAAGAAAAAGAGGAGTACATCAATGGTTAATATAGTTGATATAAAAAGAGGGCAACAGCTATATAGCATTGATTTTACAAAATTTATAATGGCAATTTTTGTTATAGCAATACATACTCACCCATTAGAGCCTGTTACTAATAAATTTATATTAAATTTCTATAATGAACTTGTTGGTTTGGCTGTTCCGTTCTTTTTTATCACAAACGGATATCTTTTGTTTAAAAACAAAGATATAAAAAGCAGTAGTGAAATGATTGCAACTGTAAAAAAATTTGCTATTAAAATGGCAAAGCTATATATAATGTGGAGTGCCATTTATCTTCCATTGGCCATATATGATTATATATCCCAAGGACGATCTGTTATAAAATCTGTAGTTACATATATAGGAAAATTAGTATTAGTTGGAGACCATTATTTGTCATGGCCGCTTTGGTATTTATTGTCGGCAATTTATGCGGCTGTGGTTCTATATTTTGTTATATATAAATTCGGACTCAATAAAAAAATATTACTTGGAAGTGCAGTAATGTTTTTTGGCCTTGACATATTTCTAACATATATAGTAAATAATCAAGCAAATTTGAAATGGGGGGGGGTAATACTTCTCTCAAAAATAGTTCAGAAAACTATACAGAATGGCAGGATATTACAAGGCCAGTATTATATACCTATAGGTATTCTTTTAGCAACAATAAAAAAGAAAAAATTTTTTAATAGAGTAATTGCTACTTTTGGCTTTGTTTTGACATTTATTATTTCAGCAATTACAAATGTTAATCTACTATCTTTAATGTGCAAAATATTTTTCTTCGTACTTGTTATTAGTTTTGAAATAAAATATAGTGAAATTTTTTATTATTTAAGAAGGTCAAGCACTGTAATGTATTTTACACATATGTTGTTTTATGCTATGTGGATATCGCTTAATGTGCCACAATATGGTTTTGGCGCATTTGTGTGGACATTTATTTTATCTATTCTTATATCTATTATAGTAATATTTTTAGAAAAAATTTCTATTGCGAGAAAGTGCATTAAAATACTATTTGGATAAAAAAGGGAGAAATATTATGACCATAATCGTTACCGGCGGAGCCGGATTTATCGGCAGTAACTTCATATTTCATATGCTCAAGGCCCATCCGGACTATCAAATAGTCTGTCTTGATAAGCTGACATATGCGGGCAATCTGTCTACGCTTGAGCCGATAATGGACAAGCCCAACTTTCGCTTCGTTAAGGCCGATATCTGCGACCGTGAGGCGGTTTATAAGCTGTTCGAGGAGGAAAAGCCGGACATAATTGTCAACTTTGCGGCCGAGAGCCACGTTGACCGCTCAATAGAAGACCCCGGAATTTTCCTGCAAACGAACATCATGGGCACGGCTGTGCTTATGGACGCCTGCCGGAAGTACGGCATACGGCGGTATCATCAAGTATCGACCGATGAAGTCTACGGCGATTTGCCGCTTGACCGGCCGGATTTGTTTTTCACAGAGGAGACACCGATACACACCAGTTCGCCTTACAGCAGTTCTAAAGCCGCGGCGGACTTGTTGGTTATGGCGTATCATCGGACTTACGGTCTGCCGGTGACAATTTCGAGATGCTCCAACAACTACGGCCCATACCATTTTCCGGAAAAACTGATACCTTTGATGATAGCAAACGCCCTGAACGATAAGCCTCTGCCGGTCTACGGCAAGGGGGAGAATGTCCGTGACTGGCTGTATGTTGAGGATCATTGCAAGGCCATAGACCTCATTATTCATAAAGGCCGCGTCGGCGAAGTCTACAACATAGGCGGCCACAATGAGATGAAAAACGTCGACATTGTTAAATTGATATGCAAGGAGCTTGGCAAGCCGGAAAGTCTGATAACCTACGTCACCGACCGTAAAGGTCACGACCTGCGTTACGCCATCGACCCGACGAAAATCCACACCGAGCTTGGCTGGCTGCCGGAGACAAAGTTCGCTGACGGGATAAAGAAAACGATAAAATGGTACCTCGAAAACCGCGGCTGGTGGGAGAACATCATCAGCGGGGAGTATCAGAAATATTATGAGAGGATGTACGGGAATAGGTGACGGCATGAAGCAATATAACTACCTTATCGTCGGCGCAGGCCTATACGGCGCTGTCTTTGCTCAACAGGCGAAAGCGGCGGGCAAAAGTGTGCTCGTCATCGACAAGCGGCCGCACATAGCGGGGAACGTCTACACCGAAGAAATTGAAGGAATAAACGTCCACAAGTACGGGGCGCACATATTCCACACCAACAACCGCGAGGTGTGGGATTATGTCAACCGGTTTGCGGAGTTTAACCGGTTCACCAACTCCCCGGTGGCGAATTATCATGGGGAGCTGTACTCGCTGCCCTTCAATATGTACACCTTCAACAAGATGTGGGGCGTGGTGACTCCCGAAGAGGCGGCGGCAAAAATCGAGGAGCAGAAAAAAGCGACCGGGATAACCGAGCCGAAAAACCTTGAGGAGCAGGCTATATCCCTCGTGGGCACCGACATTTACGAAAAGCTGGTGAAGGGTTACACAGAGAAGCAGTGGGGGCGTCCATGTGCCGAGTTGCCGGCGTTTATCATCAAGCGTTTGCCTGTGAGGTTGACCTTTGACAACAACTACTTCAACGCTCTGTATCAGGGCATACCCATCGGCGGCTACACAAAAATGGTGGAAAATATGCTGGACGGCATAGAGGTAAGGCTCAACACGGACTATCTCGAACACAAGGCCGAGCTGGTCGCATTGACGGAAAAGGTGGTCTACACCGGCCCTATAGACGCCTATTTCAACTATTGCTACGGCCCGCTGGAATACAGAAGCGTACGTTTTGAGACCGAGGTGCTGGACAAGCCCAACTTCCAAGGCAACGCCGCCGTCAACTACACTGACCGTGAGACCCCGTGGACGCGCATCATCGAACATAAGTGGTTCGAATTCGGCAAGGACAAGGACGGCAACGACCTGCCCAAAACCGTTATAAGCCGTGAATATTCCTCCGAATGGAGGACCGGCGACGAGCCGTACTATCCAGTGAACGACGAGAAAAACGGTGAATTATACGCAAAGTACAAAGCCCTTGCCGATGCAGAGAAAAACGTGATTTTCGGCGGACGGCTGGGCGAGTACAAATATTACGACATGGACGCAGTTATCGCGGCGGCCTTGGATCGCTGTAAAAAAGAAGTAAAATAACCTCTCTGTGCGGAGGAAGTTATATGGATAAAAACACTGCAAATTTTCTGACCCTTTTGGGAAATATAACTCATAATTTAAAAAGCGAAAATATCACTAACACCGATTGGTTCGCAATATTTACCCTCGCCAAAAACCACAACGTCCTGCCGCTGATATTTGAGTCGGCGTCGGGATATGAGGACTTCGTCAATTCGCCCAATTACCAAACCTATATGACTGTCTCCATGCAGTGGATAATGCGTCAGGCTCGGCACACGGAGGAGTTTTTGAGCCTCTACCGTGCGTTTTTGGCGGAAGAATTACACCCAATCGTAATGAAGGGGCTCGTCTGCCGCCAGCTTTACGGCGAACTGGCCGATCATAGGCCGTCTGGGGACGAGGATATTCTAATTGAGAAGAAAGATTTTGAAAAGACCAAGAATATTCTCGAAAAACGGGGCTACAAAATCGAGCGTGAGGACATAACCGAGGGACAGATTGACGAGCTTCAAGAGATAAGCTTTTACGGACCCGGCGCGGACGGGCTGTATATTGAGCTGCACCTCAACCCGACCGGACATAGTAATCCCCTTTGTAGCCGAATGAACGAGTGCTTTAAAGATGTATTTACCAACTACCGCGAGTTTGACGTTGACGGCGTGACGATTCGCACAATGAATCACACTGACCATTTTCTCTATTTAGTGTTTCATGCCTTTCGACATCTTATTGCCGGGGGTTTCGGTATACGCCAAGTGTTGGATATACTGCTCTACGCTGAAAAATACGGCAATGAGATTGACTGGGACTACATAAAATCAACAACGAAAGATTTTGAGGCCGAATTGTTTTTATCAGACTTGATCCACATTGGTAATACATATCTTGGCTTCAAGCTTGAACCTCTCTGTCTGCCTAACTGCCCGGATGAACTGCTCGAGGACCTTATGAGCAACGGGGCCTTCGGCAACGGCACCGAAGCCCAGCGTTCGGCCCACGAACTAACACGTGCGGCGTTTTCATCAAGAGGGAAAGCCAAACATTCAAACGGAGCAAAGGCCATGCTCAACGCCATATTCCCCGATAAGGCACAAATGCTCAACCAGCACCCAGAGCTTGAGGACAAACCCTGGCTCCTGCCGAAAGTGTGGGTAAGGCGCTGGATAAAGTTTATCAGGCTCAGTAAAGGTGCAAACAAAAACCTCGCTCTTGAAGGCATGAAAATCAGTCATAGGCGGACGGAACTGCTGAAGAAGTATAATATACTATAAACTCTGGACCATTTAATTAAATTTAAGTTCAAGCATGGAGCTGTTCAAATTGGATGCCATAAACATAATATTACATATCAGTAAATTTAATGATTGGATTTGTTTTATACTCGGAGGTTCAATAGGATTCTTATTGGAACGATGCGTTAAGGTGAAAACATTTCATGAGACTAATGAGATTGGTAAACGGCGTACTGTTACAAGAAAAGTTCCTAATTTCTTCATTATAGGTGTGTTATTATTGATTGCTGTATTTTCATTAGCACTGATTATTATTCCACTGTACTATACCACGGTTCCTAATGTAATTGGGCTTCCTTACGAGGAAGCTGCAGCCAGGCTTCATTCCGCTGGACTTAGCTGTTCTGATAACTATGGCCGGTATGGCGATGTGGTAACATCAGTTTCGCCAACAGATGAATACATAAAATCAGGAAGTATGATTGATCTGTCATTGGGCAGGTTATTAGTATCTGAGCAAGAGGGAGAGAGCCAATCGGGAGTAGATGGTGAATCCAATGTTGCCTATGATACAGCTATGCCTGATTTATACATGATTCAAGAACAGGCAGCAGAGAAGTACCTTAGGAATGCGGGCTTCAGCAATGTGCAAATTCTTCCTAAATACACTGACACCACTGTTGCAGGTTATGTCTTGAGAACAGAGCCTTTTGCTGGTGATCCCGTTAATTTCGGTGATATGATCACCATATATGTGAGCATCAATGAGGTAGAGTGATGAGAAAGATATTCATAACATTGTTCTTCCTTGCTTCTTTTACTTTGCTTAATGCCGTGCCAGAAAAGGTTATGGCATTTCAGGATCCATCATGCACAACTGACTGTGTTTGGCAGATAGATGGGACAATACTAAGGTGTCTCATGAATACTGCTGAGATTCATAGGGTAGTAGTTCCGGAAGGTATAACCGTAGTTTCTAAGGCGGCTTTTAATCCGACGGCTTTCGCTAATAGCAGGTATGAACAGATACAGGAAATTGTCCTGCCAAACTCGATAAAAAGAGTCGAAGAGTATGCTTTCCGAGGATGCACGTCGCTGAAAAGTATTAACCTCCCTGATGGAATGACAGTTATCCCAAGAGGATTGTTTTATGGATGTTCAAGCCTTGAAAGCATTGTGATACCCGATTCTGTAAGAGTCATTGAAGAAGAGGCGTTTTATGGTTGTTCATCGTTAAAAGACATCATTTTTCCGAATGGACTGCTTGATATCAAAGACAGTGTATTTGAGTATTGTGAATCCATTACAGAAATAGTTCTTCCTGATGGTTTACGTTCTGTTGGCAGATATGCGTTTAGTTATTGCTTTAATTTGACTTCGTTTTCCTGTGGTCCTAAGACCGATGTCGGGATTGGGATATTGGATAATAGTAGGATTTGCTTTGATGCTGGCTTTACTATTGCCGGCACGACATTGCTGAAGTATAATGGGCAAGAAACAAGCATAGCTGTTCCTGATACAATAAAACGTATCGACAACGGAGCATTTTATGGTTGTAATAATATGCAGGAGGTTTCGATACCCGATTCTGTGATTGAAATAGGTGATCGGGCGTTCTATAAATGCGAAAAGCTAACAACTGTATATCAGTCAACAATGCTTGAGAAAACTGGGTATGATATCTTTTACGGAACACCATATGAACAATATAAAGACGGTTTGTTTATAAAAGATGGAATTTTGTGGAGAGCAGAGTCAGATGCAGAGATGATTGAGGTTCCTAAAGACGTTAGAAAGATAGCAGGCTATGCATTTTACGATATTCCTGTTGTGCGGATTGTACTTCCGGATTCCACAGAACAGATTGGGCAGTTCGCTTTCGGACAGTGTAAGACTCTTCGATCAGTTAATCTGCCTGAGAGCATTAAATTCATTGACGCGGGTGCATTCTCAGGATGTATTTCGTTAGAAGCTATTGCTTTGCCAGATTCTCTTATCAGCATTGAACCGCTAATGTTCTATAATTGTCGCTCTTTATCCACAATAACGCTTTCAAAAGGGCTCGAAATTATTGGGATACAAGCATTTGACCAGTGTAGCGCTATACAGAATATTGGCTTTCCCCGTACCTTGAAGTATATAGATCAATCTGCGTTCAGTCATTGTACGGGCTTGCAGAATATAGATATTCCCAGTAGTGTGATTGTTGTGGGGCAGCAAGCTTTTAATGGATCCGGTATGAAGAATCTGACAATTGAAGAGGGTGTCGAGAGGCTTGGCGAAGGAGCTTTTGTGAACTGCCGGAATATAGAGAAGGTAGTTGTTCCGACAACGGTTTATAATATTAGGAACGGGGTATTCAAACTTTGTACAAATTTAAGAACAGTTGAAATCAATGCCTCAATCCCATCTATAGATACCAATATGTTTACTGACTGCAGTAATCTTTCCTATCTGGAACTGCCGGACGGGATTTCGCTGATTGGATCGCTTGCCTTTTCAGGCTGTACTTCACTGGAGCATATCAATATTCCAGATTCAGTCAAGGAGATAGGTGCATTTGCGTTTGAAGGATCGGCACTTTCAGAACTTAGGATTCCTGGAAATGTTTTGAATATCAAACCAGGTGCGTTCATGAATTGCAGCCATTTGAAGAGTGTTAATATTGATTCAGGAGTGGATTATGTATATGACTATGCTTTTTATGGGTGCAGCGGACTACAGGAAGTTTCTTTACCTGAAACTGCAAAAATTGTTGGGAATTCTGTGTTTCTGGGAACACCTTTAGAGTGGTAATTTGGTGATATAATAATAGCTTAGTAATTCAAAATGACTTGATAATCTTTTGAGGTAAAGCGCAACGTAATTTGCCGGCGTCGGGCGACGAAGGTTTTTTTCTCGGAGAAGCACTTGCCACAGCCGGTACAGCGTTATTTGCGGCGATAGGTCAGTGTGAGACTGCGTCCGGCCACTGACGGATCCTTTATGTGACGGACTCAGTAGTCGTGGGTGCGGGAAGTCTTGCAGCCGCAGACCGGGCAGATGTGCTCTGTTACGGGCATCTCCACATGAACTGTCAGCTTGTTTGCGGCGGTTTCCAAATATTTTACGATTGCCCCTTGCACATCGAGAGTTTCTGTTGTATAATTGTTGTTATAGAGTATGTTTGTTTCCTCCTGTCTGGATTTAGGGGTAAATTCATTATACAGGATTTTTTACAAATATGCTCTCTCTTTTTTTCTTTTTTTGAGAGATGGTTTGTGGGGGCAACCACTATTTATAGTATAGAACCTATTTCCCTTTTAAACCCCCTCCAGAGTATGTACAGACCATATGTGCATCCTCTGAAGGGAATTTTTTCTTTGTCGGTTCTTAAACAATGAGCAGGTGTCCTTAAACTTTCAAATAGGAAGTTTGAGGTGTTGATTTATGACAGAACAACAAAAGAAAGATATTATCACCTTGCGGGAGGAGGGAATATCATATTCTGATATTTCGGCTCGAATCGATATACCTCTGAATACCGTCAAATCATTCTACAGGCGGCATAAGGGAAGCAAAACTCTCTCTTGCAAAAACTGCGGCAAAAAATTTACACAGCCGCCCGGTACAAGAGAAAAGAAATTTTGTTCGGACTCCTGTCGCCTGAAATGGTGGAACGCCCATAGAGATATAGTAAATAAAAAGGCCATGTACAGTTACCGCTGCGCGTATTGCGGCGCCATGTTCCGGGCTTACGGAAACACACATCGGAAGTACTGCTCACGCGATTGCTACGCCGCCGACCGGTTCAAGGATGGTCACGGCGATGAGTAAAGATGAATTTAAAAACGAAAAGCTCTATCAAACTACTATGCACCTTGCCAGAAAAATGCTTCATGATGGCCTTATTTCAAAGGAGGAGTATTGTGAGATAAACACAATATTCCTTGAGAAATATCGGCCTGTTTTCGGCATATTATTTTCGGACATACCCTTGACTTTTCCGGAATAAAGAGTGATATATAGTAGCTGAAAGGAGTGATACAATGTCAGCTGTTATAAGGG
>CANRJP010000094.1 GCA_947630975.1 uncultured Clostridia bacterium | reverse complement strand
GACATAGTATTTCTCCTCTCTTGTTTACTATTTTAACATATTTCTTTTTTCTTGTCCACTTTTTTAGTATACATCCAAGAGTATTTGTCAAAGCATGAAGGAGAGGTGCATGATATTATGTTCGCACTGTTTGACGATGAGCAAATTTTGAACGCCACACTGAGAGACTATGAGAAAAAGGGCCGCGAAGAAGGCCGCGAAGAAGGTATTGGCATAGGCGTAAAAAAGGGCCGCGAAGAGGGCATAATTGAAACCACAAAAAAATTGGTATTCCGCCTCCTCGGGAAGAATAAATCTGACGAGGACATAATGGACACGCTGGACATTTCCCGTGAGACTTTGATGCAGCTCAAGGCTGAGTATACAAAAGCATAATGTATAATGTATGAAAAGGCGCCGCAGTTTTGCGGCGCTTTTTTTCCGCATTCCCCGCAAATTATCCAAAAAAAGCTTGCATAATATGAAATTACGTGGTACAATAGAGGTACAGTATGGAGAATTTGACATAAACAAGACTGCAAAAGGGATGTGAAAAAATGAAAAAAGCGAAAAAACTGCTCAGTCTGGCGCTGACGCTGGCGATGCTGACGTCGGGAGTATCGGCGCTGGCGGAGGAAGCGGCGGACACGGCGGCGCTTAAGGCCGAGGGTCAAATGGTGCGCGACGAGGTGGAGAGCTTCGTCGAAAATCTGGACATCCGGTCGGCCATCGAGGAGGCCATTGCGGGAACGGGCAGCGAAACAATCCCATACGCCCCGGCGGGTGCGGAAACTGAATCATACGCCCCGGCGGAGGCGGGAACCAAAACGAACGCCACAACGGGCACGGAAACCGAAGCGAACACCCCAACGGACACGGAAACCGAAACAAGCGGCCTCACGGGCGCGGAAACCGAATCATACGGGCCAAATGAGGATGAAATCGGCCCGAACCTGCCGGAGGAAATGCTCGGCGGCGGCTCCGTTCAAACCATGGCCTCAGGCAAGTATGAGGAGACGCTGGACATTTACACCGTCGACGACCTGCTGGCTATCGACGGCCACTCCAACGGCTACTACACCCTTCAGGCCGATCTGGACATCAGCGGCATGGAGTGGAAGCCCCTCAACATCCCCGGCTCGGTGTTCGACGGCAACGGCCACACCATCAGCGGCATGACGATAACGGACTGGGCTAACGTGGACACCGCCTCTGATTCGGCGGGCTTTTTTGACTGTTATTATTATGTAAACACTTTTGTGAGCGGACTGCGGCTCACAGACATAAACATAAATCTCACCGCCGACGCCGAACACATATTGGACAAAGACATTTCCGCTTTCGGCCGCGCAAACTGTGAGAACTGTTACGTGGACGGCAGTATCAGCGTGGCGGGCACAGAAAGTATTGATGAGGGCGTGCGAATAACGGTTCTCTCCCACGCCACCGACTCCACGGCCTATGTCGATTTTGATGTGCGGATAAACAATCGCCTTGATGATGTTAACTATAGCCTTTCCTATATTTACGCACTGGAAAGTTGTGTGAACAGTGAAAACCACGGGGAAATCTATTGTGATGACTGTTGTTGGGTTGATTGCATATATAACTGTGTGGGCTGCACACAGTACGGCGATATGACCGCGTCCAACTGCGAAGATATCAGTGCCATAAGAGATTCTCGGGATTGCGAATATTATGGGGACTGTGAGTATAATTATGACAAGGGCAGAGAATATTCTAGTGATTCCTATCTAATATCCTATTGTGATAACTGCCACGTGACGGGTAACTTTACATTTAAGTCCTATATTACTGAACCGGATGATACCACTACGCAGCTGAAATGTATTATCATTGGATCAACTGATTGCACCGTAACGGGCGACAGCAGCTTTAACGTACCGATTCGTTATAAACATATAGGTTTGGTTAACGCCATAGAATATTGTAAAAAATGTAATATATATGGGGATATCTCAAGTGGTTTTGATCGTGCTTACGGCATTACTTACAGTGAAGACTGCCTCATTAAGGGCAACATCACCTCGAACTGCAACGATTACAATGTAGGAATAGGCGGCAGTTATAACAGCTCGATATATGGTGACATTATTTCTACCAATGATCATGGGGATACAATTGGCATCGGGTATGGCGATAATAATTATATTGACGGAAATGTGACTGTACAAAGCGGAAGAGCATTGGGCATAAGTTGGGGTAGTAACAATAATAGTATTAACGGAAATGTGACCGTACAGAACGGAACGGCAAGAGGCATAGAAGATGGTAGCAACAATCGTATTTACGGCAATGTGACTGCACAAAACGGAGTCGCAACAGGTATATATTTTTCGTCCGGTGATTATAACACTGACAATAATTATATTAGCGGCGATGTTTCTACACAAAATGGTTATGCCTATGGTGTGGGTCTATCATACGGTTATGGCGGCCATTATGCTTACAACAATTATATTGGCGGCAATGTGTCGGCAATAAATGGGTCCGCAATAGGATTAGACACGAATTGTACCGGTTATATTGGCGGCATTGTGTCCGCCTCATACAAGGGTTATACCGCAACATCGACGGCACCTTTAAACAATACATATTTCGTTGAATGTAACGCCTGTCATACGCTGTGCATTGTCGCAACTGATGGTAAGTTAGCTCATTGCTACTATTATTATGATGACGGGACTCCATATCCGGCGGGCGGCGATATCAGAGCACGCGCCATATATGACGAAAACTATGAAGGAAGCGTTACTCCCGACAAACCCGAGCCGGAGCCCGAGAAGCCCGAGCCTCCGGCTCCTCCGGAGCCGCCGAAGGCCTCCTACGCGGTTCGGATAATCGACACCCAAACTCAAACCCCCGTGGCCGGAGCGGCCGTGACTGTGGACAACGCGACCTACACCGCCGACGAAAACGGGGTGATAAGCCTGACCGACGCACCCCGGGCGGGCAACCTGAAGGTGGAGCACGGCGGGGCGGTCATATACTCCGCCGGCAATTTTCATCCCATTCCCGATCAGATGAACACCGTGTATGTGAACGGCCTGAGCCTGAGCGCCGACGACCTGATACTTGGCAATCCCGCGTCGACGGTGGTGGAAGGCCCCTCGGTGGAGATATTTGACAAAAAATTTAATCTTTTCAAGCTGCCCATCAGCTTTGATTTTAACATTTTCGACACGGTCGACATCGCCTACGACAAAGACGAAGGCATCTATCAGGTAATCATCGGAGCCGACGGAAACGCCGGAAAATGGAGCAATGATATTCAGGACTCCAAAGATCCGGCCTGGAAGAAGAAATACGAAGAGGCAAAGGAGTTCTATGAAGATCTGAGAAAAGGAAATTGGAAAAACCACGCCTCATCTCTGAAAAAAAGTATGGTGATCGAGGGTAATCTTGCCGGCAAAATTCTTTTGGAGCTGAAGGTCGAGGACAGCGGCTTAAGACTTATTTCGGGCGGAGCCGTTATGGCTCTCAACGGCGAGGCCAGCAGCAGCTTCAATCTGCCGCCGCCGTGGACGGTGGTGTATGTGGCCTTCGGCGTCGAGGGAGAATTTTTGGCTGACTCAAAGCTCCGTATACCGGATGACTCGACCCTCGCCAACCCGAAACTTGAGATGGCGGCCGATATCGACATGAGCCTGACGCCTTATCTCGGCGTCGGTCTGGGGGCCAGAGATTTGCTTTCCGTCGAGGCGGGTCTCAAGGGCGAGCTGGGAGCCAATTTGTCACTGCCAATGAAAAGCATGGAGGAAAATTTCGCTTTGGATTTAACCGGTCAGGCGTATTTCAGGGCGGCGGCTCTCGCGCTTGAGTTCGAAAAAACCTGGGATTTTGTAAAGCTGGGCCTTTACCCCAAGGTTGGTCTTGCAAGTCTGGCCTCGATAGACGATCTGAGCCAATTCAAGCTTATCGACCGAAGCTACCTCGCCGAGGCGGGAGATGCCGCGCTTCAAGCCGCCGACACCTTCAAGAGCAATATTTACCCCTACGGCGGAGTAAAGACGGCGCGGCTGGACGACGGCAGGATCATAATGGTATGGCTGGACGACGACACAAGCCGCCCCGGCCTTGCCGACAAGACCGCCCTGTATTACAGCGTATATGAGGGCGGAGAGTGGAGCACTCCCGCCCAGATAGAGAACGACGGTACGGCCGACTTTGACTTCGATCTGGCGGCCTTCGGAACGACCGCGGCTATTGTATGGCAGGATACGGAAAAGACCTTCGACGTCAATAAAGACTTCGTGGAGCTGGCGAAGGAAATAGCCGCGAACACCGGCCTGTCCTACTCGGAATTCGACGGCGAAAATTGGAGCGCCCCCGTATCCGTCACCGAGCCCAACGGCACTTACGAGTATAGCCCGTCCCTTGACCTTGGATATAACGCCCGCATCGCATGGATGCGGAACGCCTCGGGAGGGCTTCTCCCCGAGACCGACGGCGAGGGCGTCAGCGTATATTCTTCCAAATTTGACCGCTATTACGAAACGGTCACAAAAGCCGCGCCGGTATGCGAAAACGTCCCCTATGTCTACGGTATTGAATCGACCGGCAATAATGTGATAATTATAAAAGACGCGGACGGCGACCCGGCCACCGAGGACTATACACTGACACTTGACGGCACAGACATAGACGGCTGGGACAGATACACCGCCGACTCGCCAATTACCGGACTGCAATATGTCGACGGAACTATATATTTCATCGAAAACGGCAGCGTCATGAGCATATCCGAGTCGGGCAATGACACGGAGCCGAGGAAGATTATCGACGCTCCGGGGGCGTGCGGTTTGAAATACGTTTCCGATAATGGCGAACAGGCGCTGATA
Organism: uncultured Clostridia bacterium; assembly: GCA_947630975.1. Taxonomy (GTDB): domain Bacteria; phylum Bacillota; class Clostridia; order UMGS1883; family UMGS1883; genus JAFLUQ01. Next base: position 5,658 of record CANRJP010000094.1, on the reverse strand, counting down.
TACGAGGTTCAGGACGGGTACACATCAAATCTCTACGCTTCCTATTACAGAGACGGCAAATGGACAAATCCCGTGCCCATTACGGACTTCAACGAAAAAATACGCTCCTGGGACGCTCAGCTTGACGAAAACGGCGAGATCGCCGTCAGCGCCGTACTGGCAAATATTCAAATAGAAAACGGCGAGATAAGCGACCCGACCCGGCTGGTCTGCACGAACGCCGAAATCAGGGAGGATCTGGCCGTCAACTACGTTTCGGTTTCGGACAATGCGACGCCCGGCGGAAGGGCGGAATTTACCGTGAACGTGACAAACAGAGCCATGAACGACATCGACGGGCTGAACGTCACTTTGAGCGGCGAAGGCGGCGAGCTTTACGGCGGAACGGTCGGCATGACCATTCCCGCGGGTGAGAGCGCGGACGTTACCGTGAGCGTTACCTTGCCCGAGGACTTCGACTGTCAGACGGTAACGGCGACGGTGAGTGCCGACGGCCTGACGGAGAGCGACACCTCCAACAACTCCGCCTCGACGTTGGCGGGTCAGGGCAATCTGTCGGTGGAGATAGACAATTACAAGCTCAAGATTGACGGCACGGCGGAGGTGACCGTCAGGAACACGGGCTGCGGCGAGATTTCCGGCGCGATGCTCACGGTCACCGGCGTAAACGGCGAGACCCTTTACACCGAAGAGCTGGGCACGGTTGCAGGCGGCGAAAGGCGAAAGATCACCGTTCCCGTCGACGGAAAGTATCTTGAGGATGGCTCCGGCCTAACCGCCGTCATAACCGGCGGCGAGGGCGAGGCCTACGAGTACGACAACGAGGCGAGCTGCCGCGTCAGCCAAACCGTAAGCATCCGTCCGGCGGAAAGGCGGGTTGCCCTCAAGCCCGGCGACACCTATGAGTCAAAGTTCACCGTGTCTCCCGAGGGCGGTGCAGTGTACTATCTCTCAAGTGATCCCGAGGTCGCCACGGTGGACGAAAACGGCGTAATAACCGCCGTCGGCGGCGGCACGGCAACCGTGACCGCCATGCTTACGGACAGCGACGCAACCGCGAGGATGAGGGTTTATGTCCGTGAATTATCCGCACCGCAAATCATCAGTGCGGAGTACAATGAGTACGGCACCTACGGGAATGTCGATGTCAGCGTCGATATAAGCGGCTGCCTTTTGGACGGCGAGACCGAGACGCTGATAGCCGCCGCATACGCGGAGGACGGCTCTCTCATCGGCGTCAGCACACGGGATGTGACCGCTTCGGAAGATAACAGTACCTTTTACGCATCCATTTATGTTTCCGGCACGGCTGTCAAGCCGAAGAAGGTCAAGGTCATGCTATGGAGCAGCCTGACGGGTATGAGGCCCGCAAGCCTGACCGCCACGGCGGAGGTCACGGAACAGTAAGATTTGCATTTAAACTGCAATTAACACAAAGGCCCACATGGACGAAAGTCCTTGCGGGCCTTTTATTTCATTAATGTTTTCAGGCGAAATTCGATGGATTTACAGAGCGTATTACATCATGAAAACATATAAGAAAGGTTTCGGACAAAGTTTCTCCCTTTTTCCACTGCCTTTTTAGCAAAGTTTTTCGCGCCGGCCCAAAGTTTTTTCGCGCCGCTGTAAACCTCGTCTCCGGCCTTGCTGCCGACAAAATAGCCTATCATACCGCCCGCTAAACCGCCGACAACAGGGCCGACTACGGGTATCCAGCTTAAAGCGGAAGCGCCGAGCGACGCACCCTCCGCCATGGCGGCCAATCCGGCAAACATCGAAACCGTCGTGCGCCCCATGTGGTCAAGACCTTCACCGGCCGTCAGTTCACCCTTGAAGACCTTAACGGCTATTTTAGCGTTTTCGATGCCCACACAGGCGATATTGGCTATTATTCCGGCCGGCGTGCCTTTGGGAATAATACTTATTATGCCCTTTTCCACGCCGATTTTCATAGCTCCCGCGGTGGCCGCTTTTACTCCCGCATCCGCGCCGGTTTCAAGAGCCAGTTTCACTATTTCGTCGCCCTCCGGACCGTCGTCGGAAAAGACCGCCTGAGCCAAAGATATGCCGGTCGTTATAAGCGCCGCCTGAACTCCCGCCGACGCGGCGTTTTTGCCGAGCTGGAGCGCCATATTTCTCGTTGTAAAGGTGTTCCAGTTTGTACTCGGAATAAGTCCCTCTTCCTGTGTTTCAAGCTGTAGACCCTTCGCGGCCTCCTTAGTCAGCGGAACGCCCTCCACTCCGCCGGCCTCGATGGTAGAGCGCACGGTTTTGCCGGGGAAGGCCGCTTTAACGGCGTCCACCTGATCGGGAGGCACAATGAGCTGCTGATTGCCGTACTTCGTAACGGTGCCCGATTCACGAAGCATTTTAATCGTCGACTGAGCGTCCTTGCCGTATTTTACCTGATACCGATGGACGATAGGGCTGTTCGGCTTAGAAGTATCGCGGATTACGACGTCAACAGAATTTTTTGTTCTGTTATCCAGACGATAGGCTCTCATTGAGCTTTTATTGAGCGCCGCGTTAGCGTTGAAGGTGTCCACATGGTACTGCTCGGCGATAAAACCGTCGAGGTTCGGACATTGACTTATATCTATACTGTTCTTTTTCATTACAGTATCCAACATCTGTTCGTTCGCGGTGCTTATGGCGTTGTCGATTTTTTCCATATACGAGCCGAACTGTGCCACCGGAACCCCTGCCGCCGATTCTGTCATTTTGTCGGCGAACCATACCTCCTTAGATTTGCCGGAGGCACAGGCGGCGTTCAGTTCAGACAGATTTTTGTCGTATTCCGCTATTGAATCCACGGTCTCGGCAGCCATTTCAGCGGCCCTTTCACTTGAAAGCTCGGGCAATTCCCTCAGATATTCTCCGGTCAGCCAGTCCTTGTCGCTTACCTCGGGGGCCTTTTCTTCGTAGGACTTAATGAGTCTTTGAAGTATCGGCTTTAGCTCCCGAACCTCCTTTTCACCAAGGCCCTCGACCCGGATGTCGCCATTTTCGGGCAAATTGAATGTGTTTATGTTTTCCTTCTCCATATTAATATCCTCCTTTTTCTTTCGATGCGCTTTTCAGCCTGCGTTTCTTATACTCATCTTTCATTTTATCAAGATTTTCACCCATAATTTCAGAAATTGAATTGGTTCCGTTTATTGCCTCCACAATGTCGTCCGTTGACAGCTTATCCCTATCTCCCGCAAAGGCCATTTCCACCGCCTCGCTGACTACGCCCTCGATATCGGCCCCGCTATATCCCTTTGTACTTGACACGAGCTTCCCGATATCGATCTCCGGTAAATCCATCGGACGGCGTTTCCCGATGTGTATTTCAAGAATCTTTCGACGCTCCGTATCCTTGGGCAGACCCACATAGAATATCTCGTCAAAACGCCCCTTGCGCAGCAGCTCGGGAGGCAGCTTTGTAATATCGTTTGCGGTGGCGACCACAAACGCCGTACCGGTTTTTTCCTGCATCCATGTGAGGAAGGAGCCGAACAGACGGCTTGTTACCTCATGACCGCCTTCGCTCCCGATTCCGGCAAAGGCCTTTTCCAGCTCGTCCACCCAGAGTACACATGGAGATATAGCCTCGGCCAGCTTTATCGCCTTACGGAAGTTCGCCTCGCTTTCGCCCAGATATTTACCCATAAGCTTGCCGATGTCGAGACGGAGCAGCGGAACCTCGAAAAGCTTTGCGGCGGCCTTTGCGCTGAGGGATTTGCCGCAGCCGGGCACGCCCGCGATCAGGACGCCCTTTGGCATATCCACGCCGAAGGCCTTCGCCCCATTGATGTTTTTGATGACCTTTGCTTTTTGCTTCAGCCAATCCTTCAAAATTTCAAGCCCGCCAATGTCGTCTATGCTCTCCTTCAAAGGTATCATTTCCAAAATACCGGACTTGAGTATCATCTGCTTTTTCTGGTCAAATATGAGCTTCAGATCACCCCTTGTCAGTTCGCCGTCGTCGGCTACAGCCAAAGCGAGCAGGTTATCAATTTCCGTGGCGGAAAGTCCCTTAAAGGCCATTGCCATCTCTTCGGTCAGGCTCTCGGTTATACTTACGCCGTATTTATGGGCAAAACGCTCTACTATGCTTTTTATTTCGTCGTATTCCAGATAGTCGGTTTCAAGTATGGTTATATACTTTTCCAGCTCAAGGGGTACGCTCACCTTCGGTGAAATACAGATAACGCAGCACTCAAGCTCACCGGAACCGATTTTTACGGCCAGCTCCTTTATGGCCGAAACAGAGTTTGTGTCCTCAAAGACAATGTGCGCGTCCTTTATCATAAGTATCGAACGTTCAAGGGATTGAATGTCTCCGATGAGAAAATCCAAGGCGTTGCCCGGACTGCCGAATTCCCTTGTCGGCGGCACATTCCACACGTTATTTCCGGTGTCAAAGCAGCCGTAGCCTCCGGCCACGCTTATGTAATAGATTTTACGTCTGTCCGCCACCTGACGCACAAGCTCCTCCGCGTCAGCCTCCTCATAGGTGTTGATGTAAAGTATCGGAAAACCCGCGTCCATGTAGCGGCTTATATCGTCCTTCAATGCCATAACTTATTCCTCCTTAATTTTCACTGTAAACTTGAATAGGCTGTTCGTTAATTCCTTTAAATATTGGGTTCCCGTATGAGTCGTACAAAAAGTTGTTTTCGTCCGTTCCAAGATAGTTCCCTTTACTGTAAAGCCGCTTCATTGTCGGAAGTTTTGAATACGCCGGTTCACATTTCTGTATATATTTCTCATTTCCAAGGCATTGTACCCTGCCGTCTGAATTTAGAAGCGGAATGCCGTATGCTTCTTTGTCAGCGCTTATATTCGGACAGCCCATATCCACGATAAAACCGTCGCCGCATAGCCTAAGGCTGTTAAGAATACCGCCTGAATTATCATTTGGTTTGTCGCTCCAAAAATACACGTTTCCATTCTCGTCGAGGGCAAACGTCGCGTTGTTGCCGCAGGACAGCTTTTTTACCGGCGGGAGCTGTTGTATGAACGAAGGAAAGTTCACCCACTCTAAGGTTTGAACATTGCCGTTGTTAAAAAACTGTATCGGTGTGAAATTAAGCTCACTGATATGTGTAACAATAATATGGATTTTTCCGCTTTCGTCCAATGCATACCTTTTTTCCCCGCAACCGGCCACCTGTTTTATCGGCGGTAAATTTTCAATTTTTTCGATGTCCTCTTTGTTGTATAGCGTCGAAAAGGTGGGCACGGGCATAAGAGGGGCAATACCGGTCACTAAGGGGTGTTTAATCAGCGAAGGCTTTGAAACACTGAAATTAACAGTTTTATTTATTGTTACATGAAAAACGGCGCCGTTTTTAGCAAGCAACAGATATTCACGATCCCCTACGCAGCAAATCTGTTTGATAGGAGGAATGCCTGAAACTGTCTTGCTTTTGAACTTATATTCAAATTTCAATGATGACTTATCTTCCTCGCTGTAAAAATATCTTGTAACGCCCATATCGTCAAGATACATATTTGCGGAAATATCCACAATATTCCCCGCGTCCGCATCCCCCTGCAAATTCCTGTCAATACCGAGAAGGAAAGAAAACTTAATTTTTTCAGATGCAATTACATTGATTTTTCCGTTCTTATCGGAATATATATTCCCTTCGGCCGGGCAGCGGTAAT
>CANRJP010000093.1 GCA_947630975.1 uncultured Clostridia bacterium | reverse complement strand
TTTTTCAAAAAAAAATACCCCGTACCCTTTTTTGATACGAGGTATTCTTTTCTGTCATCTTAACTTAATGACATTGAATATCATATGGCCTCGGTTTGTTACAAAAGAGCGTCGGAATATATGTATACGGTGCCGGGTCAGGAGCAGCAGGCCATGCGTTTTGCAATTAACGCCGATGAGGTGGACGGTTCGGTCACAATGTATTTTAAAACAAAAGACGCAAAGTACAACTCCTCGACTTATTTTGGCGCCCCAAATGAACCTGCCGCCGGTACTATGCTGGGGAAAACATATTACTCCAATATTGATGAATTGACGGGAATGCCCCACGTGGCCCGTTTGCAGTATTTGGACTATGGTGAAGAGTTCAGCGTTCATAAAAATACATATTTCAATCCCCGCAACTTTAACGGTGTCCTGCAAATAGCATGGCAGCCGGTTAACGGCCTTGACGCTGTTCAGGAGGATGAGTATCTCATACGTCAGGCAAAATTTCTTGAGAGCTGTGGCTGCAAAGTCATACTGCGTTTTGCCGGAGAAATGAATCTTCCCTCAAGCCAATGGTACGAAGAGCCTCAGAAATATATTGAAAAGTTCCGGATCATATCCAGGGTATTCAAGCAATATGCGCCGTCCGTAGGATTGCTGTGGGCGCCAAGTTTTCATCCCTTTGACAATGTTGACTCCTATTATCCGGGCGATGAATATGTGGACTATGTGGGAGCAAGCATTTATGGCGGCTATTCTCTCCAAAACGATCCTTTGGACGAGGGACAGGATCGCAGCCATCTTATAAATCTTCTTGATCACATATATAAAACATACGGCAGCCGTAAGCCTGTTATAATAGCGGAAGGCGGATGGCCCTATGTTACCTCATCTGGCGTCGTTCAAGAGGCGTTTGTGGGAAACCAGTATATGGAGTATTTTACGTACCTTCCCATAAAATATCCAAATCTTAAATTTGTTACTCTTTTTGACGTAGACGGCAGTAATGGTAAATTCAGCCTTTCCGGCAGTGATACGGTTCGTAATGCATACAGCTATGGAATAGGCCTGAGCGGCGGTTATCTGACCTCGGACAATGACGGCCCAGACTTTTTTTACAGTGAGATTTTCAAAAATATGAAGCTGCCGGCTGCCAGTGTGGAGATATGCAGCTTTGTGTCCTCTCCGAGAAACGACTTCGCCGGGGTGGAGTATCAAATCAACGGACAGCCGGTCGCAACGTCGGTTGGTATACCCTATTGTGCACAGATTGACCTCTCTCCATATGTCGGTCAAACTATTGAGCTGAAGGCTGTGAGCTTGGGTTCGGCCCAAGCGGAAGAAAGCGTTCTGATAAATGTAGGATAAAACCGTATAATACTAATCCCTAATAAAAATCATCAATTCGCGGCGGTCTTTTTTGAGCCACTCGGTTGACACTTTTAATAGGGATTAGTATAAAAATAGGAGGGCGCAAATATAATCCCCCGGAGAGTTCCCTCGCTCTCCGGGGTTTGTTTTGTTCGAAAAAGTAAAAAATGAAAAATTATGTTATTTTAGAGGATTTTAAAAAGTTTTGTGGAATAAAATAATGTAATTATTGGAAATTTTACCTTGAGGGGGATAAGACTATGATTTGCAAGCTTTGCGGCAAGGAAGTTCCGGACGGCGCAAAATATTGCGACGGCTGCGGAAGCTCTCTCGCGCCTGAAAATACCGCTCCTGCGGCGGAGGAAAAACCCGAGGCGGCCCCGGAGTGGCCAACGGTCGGACAGACGGAGGACGGACAGGCCGCGGCCGGGCCGACCGTCCCCGAAACTCCCTTGCCGAGCGGCGAGGGGAGGCCCGTTAATGAGATGCCGCCGGAGAAGCCGGTGAAAAAAATCAGCAGCCATATGGTTATGGCTATTGTCACCACGGTGCTTTTCGGCAACTGGGCTTTGGGCATACCGGCGATAGTGTTCGCCCGTGAGTGTGAGATGGCGGCGGAAAAGGAACTTTGGGATTTGGCGGAGCGGTTTTCGGGCCGAGCCATGGCCTTTGCGTGGATAGGCGTGGGCATCAATCTCGCCCTTGGAGCGCTCATCGCCCTTATCGTGGTAGTGTTTGCCGCCTTGGGGCCTGTCCTGTTTTACTGATGGGAGGCGTGATATATGGAGAACCGGGCGGAATACGGAAAGGAACTGTTCCTCCAGGGGTATAGCTGCGCCCAGGCGGTAGTCTGCGCCTACGCCGATGTGCTGGGTATAGACGAGCCGAAGCTCCGCAAGCTCGCCGCCTCCTTTGGCGGGGGAATGGGCCGCTTGCGGGAGGTCTGCGGCACGGTCAGCGGAATGTTCATGGTGGCGGGCCTGCTCTACGGCAGCGACGTTGTGGGCGACAGAGAATTAAAGAGCGCGCACTATAAGCTTATTCAGGAGCTGGCCGCGAAATTCAGGGAGAAAAACGGCTCCATCGTCTGCCGTGAACTTTTGGGCCTTACCCGGCCCGAGGGTACTTACGTGCCCGAGGAGCGGACGCCGGAGTACTACAAAAAGCGGCCCTGCGCGGAATTTGTGCGTCAGGCCGTAGAGATACTTGAGGAATACGGGGAGGGCAGGAATGTTTAAACTGCTTAAATATATGGGGAGCTATAAGAAGGAAACCGTCCTCGCGCCCCTGTTCAAAATGCTGGAGGCTTTCTTCGAGCTGCTGGTGCCTCTGGTTATGGCCGACATTATTGACGTGGGCATCGCCAACCGAGATACGGGCCACATTGTACGTATGTGTCTGCTTATGGCGGCGCTGGGGCTTATTGGCCTTGTCTGCTCCATAACGGCCCAGTTTTTTGCGGCCCGGGCGGCCACCGGCTTTTCCGCCAAGCTTAAACGGGCACTTTTCGCCCATGTTCAGAGCCTTTCATATACCGAGCTGGACACGCTGGGCACCGGACGGCTGATAACCACCATGACAAGCGATATAAATCAGGTGCAGAACGGAGTTAATCTCGTCCTGCGCCTTTTCCTGCGTTCGCCGGTGGTCGTGTTCGGCGCGATGATAATGGCCTTTACCATAGACTCACCCTCGGCCCTTACATTTGTTGTCGCTATTCCGGCTCTTTCGGTGGTCGTGTTCGGTATAATGCTCGTCAGCATACCCTTGTATAAAAAGGTTCAGGCCGGTCTTGACCGGGTGCTTGTGGCCACGAGGGAAAATCTCACCGGCGCGAGGGTGATACGCGCCTTTAACAAGGAAGAAAAGGAAACCGCCGATTTTAATGAAAAGAACGAGGCCCTCACCGGCCTCCAAAAGTTTGTGGGCCGTATCTCCGGCCTGATGAACCCGGTCACTTACGTCATAGTCAACCTTGCCACGGTCGTGCTCATACACAGGGGGGCAATTCGTGTGTACGGCGGCCGCATAACTCAGGGCGAGCTGGTGGCGCTGGTGAACTATATGTCTCAGATACTTGTGGAGCTGGTTAAGCTGGCTAACCTGATAATTTCCGTGACAAAGGCCATCGCCTGCGGCAACCGGGTTCAAGAGATTTTTGAGGTGGAGTCCACTCTCTCCGACGGCGCGAAGTCCGTACCGGACAAAAAGGGCGAGTACGCCGTGGAGTTTCGGGACGTTTCCCTCCGTTACAAAAACGCCGGGGCCGACTCTCTCTCCGGCATCAGCTTTAAGGTCAAACCCGGCCAGACCGTGGGCGTGATTGGCGGCACTGGCAGCGGTAAGACCTCTTTGGTGAACCTCATTCCCCGGTTTTACGAGGCCACCGGCGGTCAGGTGCTGATAAACGGCAGTCCCGTGGCGGATTATCCTCTCGCTTACCTGCGGGAGATCATCGGCGTTGTGCCGCAGAAGGCCGTGCTTTTCAAGGGCACAATCAGGAGCAACCTCCTTTGGGGCAAGCCGGACGCTTCCGAAAGCGAGCTTGAGCGGGCGATAGAAACGGCCCAGGCGGCGGATGTTGTGGCCGCCAAGGAAAACGGCCTCGACAGCCCGGTGGAGCAGAACGGAGGCAACTTCTCCGGCGGACAGCGTCAGCGGCTCACCATAGCCCGGGCGTTGGTGCGCCGACCCGAAATACTCATTCTTGACGACAGCTCCTCCGCCCTCGATTTCGCCACCGAGGCCCGGCTTAGAAAGGCCATAGCCGAGGACGGCGGCTCCACGCTCTTTATCGTGTCACAGCGGGCCGCGTCCATTCAGCACGCCGATCTCATAATCGTGCTGGACGACGGCGCCGCCGTCGGCATGGGCAGTCACAGCCAGCTCATGGAAAGCTGCGAGGTATACCGGGAGATATATGAGTCCCAGTTCGGAAAGGGGGAGAAGGCCGATGCCGTCTAAGACAAAGACCTTGAGTAAAATTTTAAAATACATAGGTATTTACAAGCTTTACCTCATTATCTCCACTGTTTTGGCGGCGGCCTCGGTGGGACTGACCCTCTACGTGCCCATTTTGATAGGCGACGCCGTGGATCTCGTAGTTGACAAGGGCCTTGTGGACTTCGAGGGCCTTGGGGCAATACTGTTGAGGATTGCCGTTGTTGTGGCGGTGACTGCCCTTTTGCAGTGGCTCATGAACGTCTGCAACAACCGCCTGACATATAATGTTGTCCGTGACGTCCGCCGTGACGCCTTTGCGAAAATCGAGATTTTACCCTTGAAATACATTGACTCTCATTCCACGGGCGAGATTGTGAGCCGCGTCATAGCCGACGTGGATCAGTTCGCCGACGGACTGCTCATGGGCTTTACCCAGCTTTTCACCGGCGCGGTGACTATTTTGGGAACCTTGGGCTTCATGCTCTCCATAAATGTGGGCATTTCCCTCGTCGTCATACTCATAACCCCCGTTTCCCTGTTTGTGGCGGCCTTTATCGCAAAGATGACCTTTTCCATGTTTAAGCTCCAGAGCGAAACTCGGGGCGAACAGACCTCCCTCATAGACGAAATGATCGGCAGTCAGAAGGTGGTGCAGGCCTTTGGCCGTCAGGCTCGGGTGCAGGAGGAATTTGACGGAATAAACGAACTGCTGGAGAAATGCTCCCTCCGCGCGGTGTTTTATTCTTCCATAACCAATCCGGGAACGCGTTTCGTCAACAGCCTTGTTTATACCGGAGTGGGCCTCACCGGCGCCATAGCGGCGCTTCGCGGCGGCATCAGCGTGGGTCAGCTTTCATGCTTTTTGAGTTACGCCAACCAATATACCAAGCCCTTTAACGAAATTTCAGGTGTAGTGACCGAGCTGCAGAACGCTCTGGCCTGTGCCGCGCGGATATTCGAGCTAATTGAGGAGGAGCCTCAAATTCCCGAGCCGGAGAACGCCGTTGAGCTTGCGGCTCCGGAGGGCAGGGTTAGCCTTGAGCACGTGAATTTCAGCTACGAGCCGAACCGGCGGCTTATTGAGGACATGAATCTGTCCGTGACCCCCGGCAGCCGTGTCGCCATAGTCGGGCCAACCGGCTGCGGCAAGACCACGGTCATAAATCTGCTCATGCGCTTTTACGACCCTGTCAGCGGCAGGATAACCGTTGACGGGAACGACGTGCGGAACGTCACCCGGGGCAGTTTGCGCCGGAGCTACGGCATGGTGCTTCAGGACACGTGGCTTCGGGCCGGAACCGTGCGGGATAATATCGCCATGGCAAAGGCCGACGCCACCGACGATGAGATCGTCGCCGCCGCCAAGGCCAGCCATGCCCACAGCTTTATCAAGCGTCTGCCACAAGGCTATGACACCGTTATCGGTGAGGACGGCGGCGGCCTGAGTCAGGGCCAGAAGCAGCTTTTGTGCATAACGCGGGTCATGCTCTGTCTGCCGCCGATGCTCATACTGGACGAGGCCACCTCCTCGATAGACACCAGAACGGAGCTGCGCATACAGCGGGCTTTCGCCAAAATGATGGAGGGCCGCACCAGTTTTATTATCGCTCACCGCCTGTCAACCGTAATGGACGCGGACACAATACTTGTTATGAAGGACGGCCGTGTGATCGAGCAGGGCAGACACGACGAGCTGCTGGCAAAGGGCGGATTTTACGCCGAACTGTTTAACAGTCAGTATAACATATGAAAATCGGAGTTCTTCAAAAATTTCAAAAAAACTCTTGACAAAACGAAAAAGCTGTTGTATAATATTCAAGGTGTAAAGCCGATGAGCTTTACAGGCGAGGTGCCGAGATGGAAAAGGACTTAAAATACGGAGTGCTGCTGGATCTGTACGGCGGTCTGCTGACGGAAAAGCAGGTTCTGGCTCTGGATTACTACTATAACAGCGACTACTCCCTTGCGGAAATTGCCGAGCTTATGGACATAACGCGCCAAGGCGTACGGGATTTTATCAAGCGGGGAGAGACGGTGCTGAACGACGCCGAGGCACGGCTGGGGCTGTACGTCAGGTTTGCCGGTCTCGAAAGCATACGGCGCTGGGCGGAGGAAATTCTTGAGCTCGGCGGCGGAAATGAGATAAACGTCCTCGCGGAACGCATAATTAAGGAAACAGATAATATCAGGAACGGAGAGAGATAATGGCTTTTGAATCATTGGGCGAAAAGCTTCAGGAGACCTTCAAGCGGCTCAAGGGTCAGGGAGTCGTCTCCGAGAAGGATATAAAGGCCGCCATGAGAGAGGTGCGCATGGCCCTGCTCGAGGCCGACGTAAGCTTCAAGGTGGTAAAGGAATTTGAAAAGCGTGTCTTTGAAAAGGCCACCGGAGCCGAGGTCATGGAGAGCCTCACTCCCGGCCAGCAGATAATAAAGATAGTCCGGGACGAGCTGACATGGCTCATGGGCGGCGCTCAGGCGAAGCTCACCGTGTCGTCCAAGCCCCCGACGGTGTATATGCTGGTGGGCCTTCAGGGCGCGGGCAAGACTACTCACGCCGCAAAGCTGGGCGGTCTGTTGAAAAAACAGGGAAAGCGCGTGCTCCTTGTGGGCTGCGACGTTTACCGACCCGCCGCTATAAAGCAGCTTCAGGTGGTGGGCGAGCAGATGGGTCTGGCGGTATACGCGGACTTTAAAACAAAGAGCCCGGTCAAAATAGCGGAGACCGCCGTGAAAAACTGCGACACCTCGCTCTATGACACGGTAATTCTCGACACAGCGGGCCGCCTGCACATCGACGAGGCTCTGATGGAGGAGCTTGCGCAGATAAAGGAAAAGACCGCTCCCACCGAAATACTGCTGGTGGTGGACGCCATGACCGGTCAGGACGCGGTGACGGTAGCCGGTACCTTTGACGATCAACTGGGTATCGACGGCATAATCATGACCAAGCTGGACGGCGATACCAGAGGCGGTGCGGCTCTAAGCGTCCGTGCGGCCACGGGTAAGAGCATAAAGTTCGTGGGCGTGGGCGAGAAGCTTGGAGACATTGAGCCCTTCTACCCCGACCGAATGGCGTCGAGAGTGCTTGGAATGGGCGATATGCTTTCCCTTATCGACAAGGCCCAGGCCGCCATCGACGAGAAAAAGGCCGCCGAGCTGGAGCAGAAGCTCCGCTCACAGCGGTTTGACTTCAACGACTATCTGGATCAGCTTAATCAGATGAAGAATATGGGTCCCCTTGAAAACATTATGAGCCTTCTTCCCGGCGTTAACGCCAACGCGCTGAAAAACGTGAAGGTTGACGACCGCCAGTTGGACAGAATACAGGCGATAATAACCTCCATGACAAAGGAGGAGCGCCAAAAGCCGGAGATAATCAACGCCAGCCGGAAAAAGCGCATCGCCGCAGGCAGCGGCACCAGCATTCAGGATGTGAACAATCTCATGCGTCAGTTCGAGCAGATGCAGAAGATGATAAAGATGTTCTCAAATCCCAAAAAAATAAAAAAGATGAAGCTGCCATTCAATATTTAGTTAATAACAGTTAGTTATTATATATCACATATCTTATACGGAGGTGTATTTAACATGGTAAAGATCAGACTTACAAGAATGGGCGCAAAGAAGAACCCCTTCTACAGAGTGGTTGTCGCGGATTCACGCTATCCTCGGGACGGCAGATTTATTGAGGAAATCGGTACTTATGATCCCCTCGCAAATCCCAGCAGATTCACCGTTGACCGCGATAAGGTTAAGCAGTGGATGGCCAGCGGCGCTCAGCCCACCGACACTGTAAAGGCCCTTCTTAAGAAGCATGGCGTCATTGAGTAATTTGGAAGGAATGGTTAGATGAAGGAGCTTCTTGAAGCTATAGTTAAGCCTCTTGTGGACAATCCCGATGAGGTGGTCATCACCGAAACCGAGAGTGAGAGCGGAGATGCGGTAGTTTATTCCCTTCGGGTAGCTCAAAGCGACATGGGCAAGGTTATCGGCAAACAGGGCCGCATAGCCAAGGCCATAAGAACCGTCATGAAAAGCGCTTCCCGCCGTATCGGCGACGGGAAAAAGGTTTCGGTCGACATACTCGACTAAAGTTTATTTCTTTGCCCAAATTCCGTAGGGTCGCGCATTGTGTATATATTGACATGGTTTACAAATTGTTCATGCAATTAGTTTACACTAATTCGTGGACATAGTTTACAAAAGCGCTAAAGTGGGTCTAACGAAAAATGTTTTATGCCGCGAAAGGGTATTGACATGAGTGCCGCATATGGTAGGCTTTTATGCCATAGGGAGCCCACTCCCGGATTATCCCTATCAAGCCATATGCGGCTCGAGGCTCATGTCAATACCATCGTGGAATAAATCGGGTACCCCTACATAGTTAGTGTAAACTATGTCCCTACACTACACACATCGCTCGTCCGTTTACTCAAATTTACGGTAATATTTACACGATTTTGCGAGCATATTTGCTGTAATTGCGTTCAAAATCGCAGCTGCAAATGTTTTATGGCGGACGGCCAATGGCCGCCCCTACGGTGCCAAGGCTACATTTTTGTCTTTCGACACGCTCAAAGGGCTTGTAAAACAAGCCCTTTAATTGTATTTGTGTGAGGTATTCTTATGATATACGTGCTTAAAATCGTCAATACTCATGGAGTGAGGGGAGAGGTAAAGGCCCTGCACTACACTGACGGCGAGGAATTTTTTGAAAACGTGAACACTCTGTACTCCAAGGACGGCAAAAAAGCGTATGTGATCCAAAATTGGCGCTTCCACAAGGGAGCCGTGCTGCTTAAGCTCGAGGGCGTGGACGATATGGACGCCGCCGAGCTGCTTCGCGGCGTCGAGCTTTACGCCAGAGAAGAGGATCTGCCGGAGCTCCCTGACGGACGTTACTATTATTTTCAGCTCATCGGCCTTAACGCCGTGCTGGAAAACGGCGAAGTTATCGGCCGTGTTGCCGATGTCGTGGAAAGCGCCGGCCGCGAGCTTTTGGAAATTGCCCTCCCCGGCGGAAAAAAGTGCCTTATTCCCAAGTGCGACGCCTTTGTCGGCCCGGTTGATCTGGAGAAAAAGCAGGTGCTGATCACCCCCATCGAAGGACTGATAGACGATGAAATTTAGCGTCCTCACCCTTTTTCCGGAGATGTTTGAGGTATTAAAGACCTCTGTTCTGGGTAAAGCCATTGAAAACGGTATAGTTCAGGTGAACTGCGTGAACATCCGTGACTTCTCAAAGGACAAGCACCGTCATGTCGACGACTACCCCTACGGAGCCGGCGGCGGAATGGTAATGCAGCCCGGGCCAATTTACGACGCGTGGAAGTCCGTGGCCGGGGAGGACAGGCCCTTGGTGGTCTATATGTCGCCCCAGGGCCGCCCCTTTAACCAAAAGATGGCCCGTGACCTGAGCCGTGAGGAGCATATCGTGGTGCTCTGCGGCCACTATGAGGGAGTGGATCAGCGGGTTTTAGACGAAATAGTAGACATAGAAATTTCCATAGGCGACTATGTGATTACCGGCGGGGAGCTGCCCGCCATGGTGATGATAGACAGCGTGAGCCGAATGGTGCCCGGAGTGCTGGACAGCCAGGAGACCGCTTCCGAGGAGAGCCATTACAGCGGACTTTTGGAATATCCCCAATATACCCGTCCGCCGGAGTTCATGGGTCGGACTGTGCCGGAGGTGCTGCTGGGCGGCAACCACAAGGATATACGGCGTTGGCGGCGTGAAAAGTCCCTTGAAGCGACATGGCGCAAGCGGCCAGATATGCTGGAGAGAGCCGTGCTTACGGACAGTGACCGGGAGTTCTTGAAGAAGCTGTGATGAGATTAGCTATGCTTTTGTTGTCGGCACGGCTTTTGCCGTTAGGGTAAAAAATTTTAAAAAAGGCTCTTGACAAGCCTTTCTCTCTGTGCTATACTTCCTTTAAATTAAGGCAATACCACACAAAGACCGCTTGTGAGCTTTGCACCCGTCTTGCTTGCATCTTTTCCGACGTTTTTTACGAAAACTCCTTGAAATACGACAGGTATCCTCTGGTCGTTTTCGTAATTCCGTCAAAAAATCTGCGGCGCAATACGGGCACAATCTCTGTGCGGTATTGCCTGAAAAATACGGAAGGATGATTTTATGCCTGCATATAAAAACGGTCGGGCCGTGACCGATACCGACGGCAACATTATGCACTGCCATGGGGCGGGAATTTTGGAGCATGAGGGCTGGTACTATCTGTTCGGCGAGGATCGCCGTGACCGCCGCCGCGTTTCCTGCTACCGCAGCAAGGATCTTGTAAACTGGGAATTCCGCAATATCTGCCTTACCCTTGACAGCGAGACCGGGCGCCATTATGTCCGCACCGATCTGCGCCTTGCGCCAAAGAACAGCGGCCCAATGACTCCCGAGGAGGCCGCCGCCATCAGTTTGCAGCCCATCGGCCACCGGGGCGCGAATATCGAGCGTCCCAAGGTGCTTTACTGCGAGGCTACCGGAAAGTTCGTAATGTGGATGCACTTCGAGAACGGCCGCGATTACAACGCCGCCCGCTG
>CANRJP010000092.1 GCA_947630975.1 uncultured Clostridia bacterium | reverse complement strand
GTGCGGCGCACGGAGGCGACCTCCATGCTTTCGTTGGGGGTGTGAATATCCTTCATATTCGGCCCCATGGAAACGCAGTCGAGTCCCTGTATCTTACCGGCAAAGAGGCCGCATTCCACTCCGGCGTGAATGGCCTCGACCGAGGGAGAGCGGCCGTAAAGGTCTTCAAACGCTTTGACCATAACGTCGCGAAGCCGCGAATCGGGCCTGTACTCCCAAGCTGGGTAATCGCCGGCGCACTCTACCTTGCCGCCGAGCAGCTTCATCATGCTGCCGAGCCTGCTGAGCAGCTCTTCCTTTTCCGTGCCGACGCTGCTGCGAACGGCGAAGCCCATTGTCATCTCGCTGTCGGTCGTCTTGAGTATGCCCATATTGAGCGAAGTCTGCACAAGCCCGGGAATGTCGAGGCTCATGCGCTGTATGCCGCCGGGGAGGTTCACAAGGGCCGCGATGATGCGATCCTTTGAAGCCGGATCGAGAACCTTGCTGCTGCCCACGCCGCCCATTGTGAGTTCAACCTTGAGGTCGGGGTCGGCAACGCGGTATTCCGCCGCGAAAATCTTTTCGTACTTAGCCACCGCGGCTTTAAGCTCGGCGAGGTCGGTCGCGTCCACAATCAGCTCCGCCACGGTTTCCCGAGGGATAGCGTTGTCCTTGAGGCCGCCGTCCACCGAGAATATCGAGATAGGCATAAGCTTGTCGAGTTCGTTGAGGAGCCTGCCCATAAGCATGTTGGAATTTGCCCTTCCCTTATCTATCTCAACGCCCGAGTGGCCGCCGGTGAGGCCATGAACTCTGAGAACGGCCTTTGTTCCCGTCGCGTTTTCGCGGGTAAGGGGCAAACGGCAGGTGGCCATTACGCCGCCGGCGCAGCTGACGAGCAACACTCCCTCGACCTCGGAGTCAAGATTGAGCATGATGCGTGACTTCAGAGGCGAGCAGTCGATTTCGGCCGCTCCGTACATACCGGTTTCCTCGTCGACCGTGAGAACCACCTCAAGAGGCGGATGCGGAATATCGGCAGCGTCAAGCAGGGCGAGAGCCATGGCCACGGCTATGCCGTCGTCGCCGCCGAGAGTTGTGCCGACGGCCGAAATAACGCCGTCCTCATATTTAAGCGTCAGGCCGTCCTTCTCAAAGTCTATGGGGCAGTTGGCCTCCTTTTCGCAGACCATGTCAAGATGGCCCTGTATCATGACCGCAGCGGCCTTTTCGTAGCCGGGGGTGGCGTCTTTGAAAATAATCACGTTGTTCATTTTGTCCTGTATGCAGCGAAGCCCATGCTCCTCGGCAAAGCGGACGCAATAATCGCTTATTCCCTTCGTGTTGCCGGAACCTCGGGGAATGGCGCTGATCTCCTCAAAATACTTAAACACGGATTTCGGTTCTATGCCCGATAAAACAGCCATTTTCTTTTCCTCATTTCTTTTTGTATTTTCCTTTGCCGGCCTCGACGATGAGGCCGTCGTGCAGCATCGCCTCGACAAGCTTTGCCGCGAATGCCGCGTCGGACTGCACCACCGCCGAATTTCGGCTGTAAAATTCCGACGTGCGCACACCGTTTATGAGCGAACGTATCTGCGCTTCGCTGACGGTGCCGTTTGACTTGAGATAGCGCATAACCTTGGCGGAGCATTTTGAAAGCAGCCGCTTTGTAAGCGTTTCGCGCTGAAAATATGCCTTTCTCATGCCCCAAAGCATGAGGAAAGCCGTTACAATCGCGAAGAGCAGCACCCCGAAGCCGAACATTATCCATTTTGTACTCATGACTTTGTCCCCTTCATGTAATCAGTGTTTACTCATGGTAATAAATCCGCTTCTTTGCAGGGTGGCCATGTAGGTCACGACCCTGTCGAGCATTCTGTCTTTCTCGTTGGGGAAGGCCGCCTCCATGGCGAGGACAATGTCGCCGACCGTGTTTTTGCCGTCGATGCCCTTCCACACCACGCTGCCGTACTTGTCCAGCGATATATGACTTATTCTCGGCTTTTTAAAAAACTTTTGAGCAATGAAATTGTAAAAGCCCCTGTTTTCCATATCCACCTCGACCGAGCCGTCGTCAAGTGTGCGCCAAGGCTTGTCTTCGGCACGGACGGGTACGCAGTCCATGTAATTTCCCGAAATCTTAACTTTTTTTGCGCTTTTCGCGCTCTTTTTTTCCGCCATAATCCACCCTCGCTTCCGAAAATTCAAAAAAGTAATACTAATCCCCAACTAAAATCAGACATTTGCACCGGCCTTTTTCGCGTCATGCGGCGTCTCGTCGAAGCTGACCTCATATCGCAAATTCTAATTTTTGCGAAAATTAGAATTTTGGCTCAATCGGTCGCTTCTCCTCTTCCCACAAAAACAACCTTGTTGTTTTTGTGGGGCCCGCAGTGCTTGCCAATACATAAAGTATTGCCTGCGGCCTCTTCCTTGCCTGACACGGAAAATTCTCGCCGCTCGGTGTCTGATTTTAATTAAGGATTAGTATAAAGATGGGAAGCGTGGGCTTTTGCTTCCCATCTTTAAGGTAAGTTTATGTTATTTCGCCTTTTTCTTGCCGGTAAACATGAACGCTATCATTATCGCCACAAGGGCAACGAAGAAAGCTACGCCGCCCCAGTTGCCGAGGGGAGCGCCCTGATTGAGGTCAATGCCGACCGCCGCGAACACGGCCAAAATTATGCCCACAAGACCCTCGCCGGCTATCATGCCGGAGGAGTAAAGCACACCGTTGTCGGTGACATGACGGCGGGCCGCCTCGTCGGCGAACTTGCGCTTTTCAACCCAAAGGCGGATAAGGCCGCCTATCATGATGGGCGTGGAAAGGTGAATGGGCAGATAAAGACCGATGGCGAAGGGCAGTACGGGAATACCGATCGCTTCAACGGCTATGGCAATGAACACGCCGGTGAACACAAGCCCCCACGGCAGATTGCCGCCCATAACGCCCTCAACGACCATCTTCATCAGGGTGGCCTGCGGAGCGGGGAGCTGGGTTGTGCCGTAGCCCCAAGCCGTGTTGAGCAGGTAGAGTACCCCCGCGATGGCGAGACCGGCCGCAACGGAGCCGATGAGTTCGCCTATCTGCTGCTTCTTGGGAGTCGCGCCGACGATGTAGCCGGTCTTGAGGTCCTGAGAGGTATCGCCGGCCATTGCGGCAACGATGCAGATAACCGTGCCGATGCAGATGGCCGTCGTCATGCCGGCCATGCCGGTGTTGCCGGTGGCTTTAAGTATAACCGTGGAGATCAGGAGCGTCGCAATGGCCATGCCGGAAACGGGGTTGTTTGACGAACCTACAAGGCCGACCATGCGGGCCGAAACCGTCGCGAAGAAGAAGCCGAAGATAACGATTATTATCGCCGCGAGAAGGCTTACGGGTACGCTCGGCATGAGCCAAAGCAGAACCGCGACGATAAGAGCGCCTATAAGCGCAACGGGCAGGGATATGCTCTGCTCCGTGCGGGAAACGCCGCCCTTGTGGCCGAAGCCCTTCATCGCCTTGGCAAAGGTCGAAACTATCAGCGGAAGCGACTTGATAAGGCTCAAAATGCCGCCGGCCGCAACCGCTCCCGCGCCTATGTAACGGACGAAGCTGCCCCACAGCGTCCATGTGTCAAGCGTGTTGAACGGGGCGTCAGCCGGGTACATCACATTGCCGCCGCCGACAAGCACAAGCATCGGCATGATAACGAACCAGCCAAGTACCGCGCCGCCGAGCATATACGATGATATCCTCGCGCCGCAGATGTAGCCGACTCCCACAAGGGCGGGAAGCACGTCCATGCCTATGCCCGAGCCGGGATAGGCCTTGATCGACCAGTCGACCTCGCTGGGGAACAGGCAAAGGCCGTCGGCAATGAACTTGTAGATCGCGGCTATGCCGAGGCCGGAGAACACCAGCTTCGACTTTTCGCCGCCCTCCTCGCCGGCGAGCAAAACCTCGGCGCAGGCCTGGCCCTCGGGGAAGGGAAGCACGCCGTGTTCCTCAACGATAAGGGCCGTTCGCAGCGGGATCATGAACAAAACGCCGAGTATACCGCCGCAGATGGCTATGAAGGTTATCATAAGGAACGAGGGTGTGGTGACGGACGGATCCTCACCGGCCCACATGAAGAGCGCCGGCAGAGTGAAGATAGCGCCCGCGGCTAGGGATTCGCCGGCGGAGCCTATCGTCTGAACCATGTTGTTTTCAAGAATGGAGTCTTTGCGCATGATGAAGCGTATAACGCCCATCGAGATTACGGCGGCGGGTATCGAGGCCGACACCGTCATGCCCACGCGCAGGCCGAGATAGGCATTTGCGGCGCCGAAAACCACCGAAAGAATAATGCCTAAGATGACTGAGGTCACCGTGAACTCCGGCACGACTTTTTCAGCCGGAACAAACGGTTTGAACGATTTTTTTGGGTCTTCCATTTCATTTTCCTCCCTTTTTTTATTGTTAAGTTTGACAACTTACACTTTGATTATACAACACAATTTGTTAAAAGTCAACAATTTTTTTAACATTATGTCTAAATTACAAAATTTTTTTCAGATTTTGGATAATAAGACGGCGCTGCATAAATAAAGCGGCGCCGACAGAGAGAAAAATTTTGTTGTAAATTCGTATAAAAAACACTTGCATTACTTGGCGATATGTGGTAGAATGCATTTGCAATTCAATTGCATACTAACGCTTCATTAAAGGCATGCTTTTTTTATCAATTTTTTGATAAAAATGCATGGCCTCTAATTCAGCATACCTTAATGGTACCGTGAGTAACTGGATCGCAACAGTCGGGGCGATGTGTTTTTTGTGTGTCGCTCTGATTAAGCGGCACACTTTTTTATACTAATCCTTAATTAAAATCAGACACCGAGCGACGAGAATTTTTCGTGTCAGGCAAGGAAGAGGCCGCAGACAATACTTTATGTATTGTCAAGCACTGCGGGCCCCACAAAAACAACCCTGTTGTTTTTGTGGGAAGAGGAGAAGCGACCGATTGAGCCAAAATTCTAATTTTCGCAAAAATTAGAATTTGCGATATGAGGTCAGCTTCGACGAGACGCCGCTTGACGCGGAAAAGGCCGTCGCAAATGTCTGATTTTAGTTGGGGATTAGTATTATAACTTTTATGCATAAGAGGAGTCGATACGGCATGACTGAATCATGCGGCACTGATTTGGTACTTTCTCAGGAACAGGAGCTTTTTATACAAAAGGTTCAGGAGGGATATAATGTTCTCGTTGACGCTTGTATCGGAAGCGGAAAAACCACTGCGATACAGCATCTTTGTAATGTTTTGCCCACGAATTTAAATATCCTTTACTTGACATACAATAAACTGTTAAAATTGGACGCAAGATCAAAGATCAAGAATAAGAATGTGACTGTGACAAATTATCACGGCTTTGCATTCACTGCTCTTCGCAAAATTGGCATATCTGTTGGTATCCCGGAGCTTATTCAAAGTTTCATCAGGGAAAAGCCCCCGATTGATCACTATGATGTTTTGGTAATAGACGAGTATCAGGATATTGAGCAGGAGCTTGCAGAGTTACTTGAAATTATAAAACACTCTAATTCATCAATGCAGATTGTCGCTGTTGGTGATATGGAGCAGAAAATTTATGATAAAACTACACTTGCTGTACCGGAGTTTATTGACAAATTCCTCGGTGATAATTATGTGAAGTTGAAATTTACAAAATGTTTCCGGCTTCAACCGGAATTGGCAAGCCGACTTGGCCATATATGGGGAAAAACTATTGTCGGAGTAAATGGCAATAATATTGTTGAGGAAATGACCATCGACCAGGTTGTAGATTTTTTGGCGGGACAAGATCCGAAGGATATTCTGTGTTTGGGATCAAGGAATTGGCAAATGCCGGCCATATTAAATGCTTTGGAGACGAATTTTCCTGACAAATTTAACAAAAAAACCGTCTTTGCCAGCATTTCTGACAAAGACGCGACCGGTTCAACAGAACCCAAAAAGACTTCAGCTATTTTTACCACATATGACAGCAGTAAGGGCTTGGAAAGAAAAATATGCGTTATTTGCGATTTTACAGAATCATATTGGCAGATAAGGATAAAGAACCCTATGCAGTCATACGAAATACTGCGCAATATATTTTGCGTCGCCGCCAGTCGTGGGAAGGAGAGAATAATTTTTATAAAAGACGGCGAGCCTGTACTTTCAGATGAAACTTTATCTACAAATACGGAAATGAATACTAAGTTTGAAAATGTTAATATTTCCGGTATGTTTGATTTTAAGTATATAGAGAACATTGAGGAATGTTATTCATTACTTAATATAAAACCGTTGGAATCAGATGATTTTTCAATAATTGATATAAAAAACAGCGATGAACTTATTGACTTATCTCCATGTATAGGCATATACCAGGAAGCTGTGTTCTTTAACGGCTATAATATTGACCATAGTATAGAATTTTATATTAACTTCAAAAAGAACATGGTCTATACAGATGATGTAAAGAATCAATCATTAGATAAAAAAATACTTTTCTTAGCAAGGCTCGAAACCAAGCAGAGTAGATATTATGATCAAGTTACCACACCGTTTGTCAAGGATAACGAAAAAGAACTTTTAACCAAAAGACTGGGAACCGTATTTTCGCCGGATGAGAAAGTTCAAGTCAGGTGTAATATTGATTTTGCAAACGAAAATCAAACCCGCTTGTTTTCAGCTATAGGGCTTGCAGATGTGGTAAAAGACGATATTGTTTATGAGCTCAAATTTGTGTCGGAACTTACACATGAACATTTTTTACAGTGCGCGTGCTATATTGTCGCTCTTGGGTTAAATAAAGGTATTTTATGGAATACCAGAAATAACGAGATGTTTGAAATTACTATCCCAGACAAAAATAAATTTTTGGACGCTGTCGTAAATACCGTGACAAAAAATGTACACAAAAAATATTATACGCCGACGGCTGAACAAAATATATCCGATAAAATAGCGGTCATTGATACTGAAACCAACTGGGACAACAGGGTAATGTCTCTTGGTGCGGTTATTGCGGATAAAAAAACATTTCAACCCATTGATTCTAAATATTATATTTTTGATCCGGAATATAAATTCGGGGGAATGTATTCCTCCGCGCTGAATTGCGGCAACGGGGTTAAAACAATTTTAACCGACCGTAAAGCCGGGATTGCCAATCTGTCAGACTGGTTAAAAAACAATAATGTAAACTCCTTATTCGCATATAACGCAAATTTTGATTTAAATAATCTTCCTGAGTTAAATGATTTTTCATGGTATGATATTATGAAAATTGCGGCATATCGCCAATACAACGCAAAAATACCGCCTGAAGAATGTTATCAGACAGGAAGGATGAAGAGAAATTATGGCGTAGAATCGATGATAAGATTAGTTGCCGGTGACAATGGTTACCATGAAACTCATAACGCATTGAAAGATGCTCAAGACGAACTCAGATTGATGAAGCTTTTGGGCGTTGATTTAAAAGAATATTCCCATGCAAAGTTGGTTAAAAATACATCACATGCGAAGAACGCTCAATCAACAGCCGTTCAATTAGCTTCTCAATTAACAACTCGTCCCGATGTTCAGACAAAAATTTCGGCCAAAAATTTACCTTTGTCAAAACATGACGGCGAAACAAACTCCGCTAAACCGTCTATACAAAAAAACGATAAGTCAGAATCGACTGAAACAGATAGTTTAGTTCAACATAAGTCGTGTAGTTCTAACCAAATAATCAACGTTGGAGATAGGGTACTTAGTCGATCGTTTGGCGTTGGTACTGTTATCAAAAAAATTTCTTTAGGAAAGCTTTCGCTTTATAAAATTTCGTTTGATGGTTTTGGAGAAAGATATTTAACCGAAGTTTTTGCCAAGTTAAAAAAATTGTAATGATTGCCTGCCAACAAAAGACCCTGCGGAATTTTGTGTAAAATTGAATAAAATAGAATAAAAGACTTCCTTCCCAGTTTTTTCTCTGCTTTGAGTATTGTCCGGTTGGAAGTCTTTTATTCTATTTTACACAAAATTTTGTGGAGTCTCTAGCTTCCATAAATATTTTCTGTTTTTACAGGAGGCTTATATAGCCAACAAGCTTTTGATTACATTGCGAGTTTTGCTTTCGACGGTCTTCATATACTTTTCCATAAGTACATAATTAGGATCGCCGTTTTCATTTGCGGGCAGCTTTATTTTTTCCTCTTTGAGAAAATTCGGGAACATACCGTAATTGAAGGACGTAATATGATCGGGCGTGAAAACCTGTCCGCTTTCCGACTTCTTTTTATATCGGTTGAATTCGTTAAAGAAGATGCCCATTACATCTTCACCATTCCAATAATCAGAATTGACACAATTGGATATTTCAGAAACCCATTCAATAAAATTATCAATAGCTTCTTGATTAGTAGTGTTGTTCATTTTGATTTCAGCGTATACTTCAATCAAAATATCAAGTTTGAGGTTTTGCTTACGGTCATCCTCTAACGACTTTGACAAAGTGCTGAGAATAGAGTTTTTCATCAGTGTAAAATCCATCCCTTTTACAAGGATAGCACCGTATCTCTTGCCGACAAGCGCACAGGCAGTAAAGATCATTCGATGATACAGATTTTTAATACCAAAGTCGATGTGCAAACAGTCATTGATTTTCTTTGTCAGATTATAAATACGCTGTTTATCTATTGCATTTTTTGCGAACAAGGACAAGTAATATGTTTTATATTGCAGCGTCGGAGCGGCATCGGATAATTCACTGTTATTCAAGAAAACTCGAATATCTGTGCCGTTATATAAAATACCGATCACTTGTTTATATTTTTTCAGAACTATATTGCAGTTTTTATTGAGTTCTCTGACCCATTTTTGCAGGGAAATATCCTCTGCCTCTGATTTTGTTTCCAAAATGATTGCAGGAGAGTTTTGGTCATCAGGGAGATACCAACCGTCCGGTTTGTCAGTAACTCCTTTGAAACCAAGTTGATTAAATGTTGTGATTTGCCCGGTGCCCTGCTGAACTTTTGCTTCTGTTTTATCAAAGCCCAAGGTAATCTTTGCTCCATCACGGACTTGATCCTCGGTTTTATATGATACTTTTACCATAATATCGCATCCTCCAATATGGATTTGTAGTAGAAATCTTATTCCCAACTCTGTTTTCCAACGAACCACTTCAAATTAAAAGTTGCTTCTTCAATTGTCATTGTAAACGGCTCTGCCAAGAATGCTTTTATCGTTCTCAGTACCGTATTATAATCATCGGTCTTTGTATCAATCTTCCGACAGAACGCTTTCCATTTCTTTTGCATTGCATCATCGCTGCCAAAATCCATAACCTGCTCGAACTGTTCTACCGTAAACTGATGCCCACGGTTTTCAAAGGTTTTTCGCAGCGCTTCGGTAAGTGTAGCTCCGTTAAAATCGAATTTCTGCGCCAGATAGTAGATGTCATAGTAATCCTTCATGCGGCTGGAGAACTCCATCAGAGACAGGATCGCATCAAGCTTTTCGGCAACCGTGGTTTCCAGCGAATAGGTGTTTACGGTCGGTGGGTCAAAATCCTCAAGCTGCGTCGGAATTTTTCGTTTTTCCTGCTTCGGAACGATTACGTCACCGACGCCAAAGTCAATGCCGAACGGTGTTCTGGTGTTTTTAATCCGGGCAATCATCGACGCACCGATCCCGGCGTACTTTTTAGCGAGTGCAATGGGCGCTACATCCTTGATTTCAAAGGAAACAAAATCATTGCCCGTTTCGGTTGCGATAATTTCTTCCAGTACTGCTTTCAGTTGCTCCGGCGTGTTGGGCATCTTTCGGAGCAGAAAATCAACATCAACGGTCACGCGGCTGTCAAAATCGGTAAGGGAATAGATGAATAGCCCGCCTTTTAGAATCAGATTTTCCGCATATTTAGATTTTTCCAATCGCCTCAAGAATTCTTCCTGACAGAAAAGCTGCAAGCAAAGCTGATAGCTTCTGCCGCTTTCCTTCGCCTTGTTTTTCAGCCGTGCCAATACGGACGTAGCAAGATCAGCCACCCAGCAGCACCTCCATCACATTCATTACTTTTGTGTATAGTTTCATATTTTTTGCATACCGTGAAAGATTGGCGAGATTTTTTCGGTCATCTGCGGTGTAAGCGTTCAGCGCCTTATTGAAGGTTTCATTATCAAGCTTTGTCCGATATTTGAAGCAATCGCAAATCGTGCGCTCCCGGTCATATACGGGAAGCTCCACTCCGTTGAAGGAACCGGTTGTTTCCCCCAGATGGTACATTTCATCCTGGACATAATAAGCTTTTACCGGCACTTCTTCCTGTATGGCTTTTACTGTTCTGGAATAGGATCGGGGAACAGTAATCGTCCATTCACGGGGGGCAAAATCGTTGTATCCATAATAAAACAGGGCGGACTCCACGCATATGATGCCCTTTGTGAGCAGTTTGGAGAGCAGATATTCTTCCTTAGGATCGCTCAGATTGGGCAGTTTGTAATACCCATATTTAACACGTTCAATATAACCCTGCTTACAGAGGGAAAAAACGGTATGTTCTTTTAGTCCTGCCGCTACGAAATCAGATGTTTTAGCGATTGTACCAACGGTATTAAAGACCTCGTCTACAAGTTTGAGCTTATCCATGCGGTCACCAACTTTCCACACGCAAATTTTGCATTATGCATGCTTATATTATAACCGAATATTTCAAAAAAGTCAATAGAACTGACACGCTTTTTCAAAAAAATGCGTGCTAAAATCAATTTCATAATTAAATTTTGCTATAAAGTCGTTGCCGCAATACAAAAGGATGCATAGATATGTCCGCAAGCTATTTATATACGGAAGCTTGTATCCACGGCAAAAGGTTTTGCTTCAATCCTGCCTTTGAAAAAGATGGGCAGTGACACATTGATACAACTTATGAGAGCAAAACAAGAAGTTATTTCCGGAAGACTAATACTAATCCCTAATAAAAATATCAATTCGCGGTGGTCTTTTTTGCGCCATACGGCGTCTCGTCGAAGCTGACCTCATATCGCAACTTCTAATTTTTGCGAAAATTAGAAGTTT
>CANRJP010000091.1 GCA_947630975.1 uncultured Clostridia bacterium | reverse complement strand
CCGATAACGGCGGTAAATCTGTAATAGTTTTCGTCCAGATTGTAAATTGCCTCGCTGTCGGCGTGAAGGCCGAGACCTTTGTCGTAAACCTTGCCGCTAAGGGTAATTGGGTTGCCGTCGATCGACTTGTCGGGCTTGTTTTGACTCCAGCCGACGGTGATGCCCGCATCCTCCATATCGGTGAGATATTTGGTTTCACGGGTGTAATCGGCAAACATTGTGCCGTAGACATTGAGACTGTAAAGCCGGGCACAGTCGCCGTCGCCAACGCCGGTGAAGTCTATCTTGATTTTTTCGGTGCTGACGCCGCCCAAATCTATTTCGGGTTCGCCGCCGTTAAAGTCGCCGGCGTTTACCCATTCGCCGTCCCTGTCGTAGTATACGGAGTACGGCGCGGCCTGATCTCCCATGTTTACGCGGACGCGCTCCACATAGCGGGCAGCGCCGAGGGGAAGGCTGATACTTTCGCCGCCGCCGGGATTTGCCGCCTGCCAGAAGGTCTCCTCATCGCCGTCAACGGCGAGTTCGGCGTCATGGCCGGCGTCGGAGGAGGTAGCCTCCGGCTTAAGACTGTCGGCGAAATCTATTATGCCGTAGGTCTCGCCCACGGCGGTGGCGTTCACGCTGTATACGGCGGCCTTTTCGCCTAAATCGTCCACAACGGTTATGCTGTCGCCGACGTAGGGGCCTCTGCTGTCTATATCCAGCGAGGCTTTGCCGGCGAGGTTCAAATTCTTTTCGGCCTCGGCCACCGGAGTGTACGCGGGCATGGTTACGGTCTTATTTTCATTGTCTATGTCGTAAACATCCGAGGTGAGCTTCCAGCCGTTTATCTCAAGCTCGTATATGGACGGAGCTTTGGCTTTTGTATTGTCGGATGAGTTGACTTTTATAACAATATATCTTCCCTGACCGCTGAGCTTTTGCACGCTGGCCTTGTCGCCCTTGACGGTCTTGCCTGCGGATAAAATTTGCTTATAGCCGTTTTTCGCAAAATCCTTGCCTTTGGTAACGTCGTTGTCCCAAGCCTCGTTGGAAGCCTTGGCCCATACGTCATAGGTAAAGCTGCACTCTTTGTTCCTGTAGCAATAGAGCGATAAGCTGCTGAGATTATAAATATCTCCCAGATCCACCTCTATCCAGTTACCATAGTTTTCGCTTGTCTTACTTGCGTTAACGTATGCCGACCAGCGGGTTGTCAGAACGCTGTCCACCGTATTTTCGGGAGGATTCCCTTTCTCGGTCGCAGAGGCGCGGGTGGGCCGCTTAAGGGAGAGGGAACCGATGGCGATCGGATAACTTTCGTCAAACAAATCGTCCTCGGAGCGAACGCGAAGCGTCATGCCCGCGCCGACCTGTATGTCGTCGGCACATACTATCTCTTCGTCCCCGTTGAGGTTATAGCTGGCTACGGTGCTCTCATTGCCGTCCGCGTCCTTGTAAATGAGCTCGTACTTCTGATTGTATTTATCAACTATGGATTCCATGAACGCCTTTACGGAGATATTCTCCGAGAGGAGGACGGAACCGTCGGTCAAGGCTGCGCGGCAGTTGAAGCTGAAATCAGTCAGACTAAAGGGTTCGGTTTGAAGCGCCACGCCGTCCCTGGTGCGAAGGACGTAGTTGAGAATGTTATGGGACGCACGCTGAAGCTCCCAGCGTTGGAGAGTCCCGTTCGCGAGACCTGTCCGGAGCTGATCCGGCTTAACGGTACTGTAGGGGGCGCGGAGGTCGGTGCTGCCCACGATCTCTCCCAAGTGGGTGGTCGTAGCGTAGAAGTCGGTCATTACGAAGCCATCGAAGCCCCACTCGTTGCGGAGTATTTCGGTGAGAAGCTCATAATTTGCCGTGCTGTTGACGCCGTTTATCTTGTCATACGCGGACATCATGGACCAGGGGTGAGCCTCCTTGACTACCTTCTCGTAGCCCTTGAGGTAGATCTCGCGGATGGCACGCTCGGAGCACACGCTGTTATTATTCCAGCGGTCGGTCTCCTGATTGTTGAGCGCGAAGTGCTTGGGCTGGGCGCCCACATACTCGCTTTGCAGGCCGTTGGTCAGGGCGATGCCCATCTCGCCGGTAATATAAGGATCCTCGGAGAAATACTCAAAGTTGCGTCCGCCCCGGGGGTGACGGTGAATGTTCATTCCGGGCGCCTGAAGGAGGTCAAAGCCAAAGTGCGCACCCTCCAGGCCTATGGCCTTGCCCAAAAGCTCTATCAGCTCGGTGTTCCATGTGGAAGCCTGCATTGTGGCGCAGGGGAAGAAGGTGGCGTTCTTTTCGGGGTCGGTCTGGCTGGCGCCGTTATACTGTATGCCGGCGGGGCCGTTGGTCGAGCCAACCAGCGGCACGCCCAGATACGGAATGTCGCCGACGCCGGTGCGGTGGCCGTGAGCCTTATCCTCTTCGACGCAGCCCACAAGCCGAACCATTTCGTCGTCGGTAAGGCGGTTGACAAAGTACGGAAGAAGATCGTGGTCCCTGCTGACCTCGTTGAAAGAGATAAATTTGTCGTCGGAGGTGAGGTCGCTTGTGTAGAGCTCCTCGTACTTGTCGGGAGTTCTCGGCGCGGCGGTCGTTTTCGTCAGCGTCTCGAGAGTTCCGTCCGACTTCATTCTCTGCGTCAGGAGGCTGGTGTCCGGCACAAGGCGGTGAGCAAGCTGCTCCGTGACGACAAGCTCGGGCACATTGTAGGTGTAAACCTGCTCACACTGGCGCACGGAGGTGCCCACATAAATATTGTAGTCGCCGGCTTCCAGCACATAGGCGGCCTCATGGCCGGTCTTGCCCACGTCGTCGTAGCTCGCCATGTCGTTTATCGGGAAGGAGACCGTGAGGTGATCCGTTTCACCGGGGGCAAGCTCCTTTGTCTTTGCAAAGGCGGCCAGCTCCTTCTTAGGCTGGGTGAGCTTCACCTCGGGCGCTCCGTAGTAGACTTGGAGCACCTCCTTGCCGCTGTATGTATCTCCTGTATTTGTAACGTCTGCGGAAACGGTGATATTTTCGTCATCATGAGTGACCTCAATGCCGCTCACTTCAAAGTCGGTGTACGACAGGCCGTAGCCAAATTCGTAGTTGACCTTGTCGGCGGCGTTCGGCACGGTCTCAAAATAGCGGTAGCCGACAAAGATGTCCTCCACGTATTTGGTATTTCCACTGGTGCCGAAATAGGGGGACGAGGCATAGTCGTCACAGTTTTTGGCCCAAGTGTCCACCAGCTTGCCCGAGGGATAGGCGTCGCCGCAGAGTACGTCGGCAATGGCGCGTCCGCCGTCCATGCCCGGGAAATATACCACGAGAGCCGCGTCGATGCTGTCGTCGAACCATGTGGTATCGGTAACACCGGCAACGTTGAGGATAACGATTACCTTGTTAAAGTTTGCGTTTTTAACCTTTTCCACCATGCTTTTCTCATTGTCGCTCAGGAGGAAATCGCCCTTTTTATTCTCGCGATCCTTATCCTCGCCCGCCGGGCGGCCTATGGTAATGATAGCGGTGTCGGCGGCTTTCCGAGCGTCGGCCACCTGCGCGTCCGTTATGGCTTTTTCGCCGCGGTACATTATGACGGCGCCCTGCTTTGAGCCGTAGCCATAGGTGCGTTTGTCGTTTTTCCAATAGTCGTCGAAATCGGCCTGATACACAGATCGGAGTCCCTCGTAGACGGTTACGCTGCCGTTATCCTTGAGGCCGTCTACAAGGTTTTTGTAATATTCCGACGTCATGTCGCCGCTTCCGCCGCCGCCTTGTATGTAGTCGACCTGATTGATGCCGAATACGGCCACCGTGTCGCCTTTTTCAAGGGGAAGAGCCTGATTTTCGTTTTTGAGGAGAACCATGCCCTCCTCTGCCACGCGTATGCCCACTTCACGGGACGAGAGGCCTCCAAGCTCGTCGGTCTTGGGTTCGTAATAGGCGTGTGTCGGTGCGCATGAAAAGAGCATTGCCGATGCCGCCACTAAAGATAGTAACCTGTGTTTCACTTTTTTCATTGTGTCCGCTCCTTTTTGAATAGTTTTAATTTCGCGCTTACCGCGCGGGGGTTAAACGTTTCGGGTGCGCAAAAGAACCGTCGTTTTTTTATTTTTTGTTACCACTCCTTTGAGGTTAATTATGATTATAAATTTTTTCATTATATGTATATTAAGCCATTTATACGGCATTATGTAAAATTTGAACAAAGTGTTACATAGTGATTATATCATTTTGGCGGCCCGCTGTCAAGGCTTCTCCAATTTTTTTGAGAAGATTTTCAGAAAAGGCTCTCCGCCGGATTACAGTCACTTAGCATTTCGCGCCGCTTCAATATTTACAGAAAAAAGAGGGGCCGTAAAAAAATGGCGCAGATCGTTCAAGGGCTTAATGACTTAACTTAAGGCAAATTTGAGTGTTGTATTATAAGTCGATAAAAATAAAATAATTGCATTAATGAAGAAAATTCGCCCTAACGAGCGAATTTTCTCATTTTTATGCCCTTGAACTACGAACGAAAATCACCCTCGGCGTACCTATGTACGCCGTCGGGAGGGCTTTCTCGGCGTCAGGCATTCGCCTGTTTACACGCCGCTTCGCGGCGCCGCCTGCGAGAGCTGATTTTCGTCCGTTCTGCACGATTTTTTTGACCGGCCCCCGTGCCTCCATGTTACATAGCCTGTTTTTTTACAGCACTTTCTTTTCTGCATCTTAACTTAATGACATTGGGTCTCGCTGGGCACAGTTTCGTTTTGTTTTCGACTTTGCTGAGTTTGATGAATTTTATCCAGCGCCCCACCCAAACCTTCGGCAGAAGCCAGGGCTTATCCTCAAGCTCAGCGAATCATATCATTTCTATTTTAACTCTATTTAGCGCCGCGGCGATAACGGCGTCCATATCGTAGTATTTGTATTCGCCCAAACGTCCGCCAAAAATGACGTTTTTCTCCGCGTCGGCGAGAGCCTTATATTTTTCGTACAATTCGCCGTTTTTCCCGTCGTTCACGGGGTAGTACGGCTCGTCGCCGGGTTTCCATTCGGAGGAATATTCACGGCTTATAACGGTTTTGAGGAGGTCGTTTCCGTCTTTGTCCTTTCCGAACTCGAACCATTTATGCTCGATTATGCGTGTCCACGGAGTCTCACGGTCAGTGTAGTTCACTGCCGCATTGCCCTGGAAGTTAGGCTTGTCAAGCACCTCGGTTTCAAACCGGACGCTGCGGTACTCAAGCGGGCCATAGCAATATTTAAAGTATGCGTCGATTGGGCCGGTGTAGACAATTTTCTCTGCCTGAGCGTCCAGCTCGGCCTTGTGCTCAAAATAGTCGGTGTTGAGCCTTACCTCTATGCCGTCAAGCATATTCTCCACCATTTTTGTGTAGCCGCCGACAGGTATGCCCTGGTATAGAGCGTTGAAATAATTGTTGTCAAATGTCAGTCTTACCGGCAACCGCTTGATGATAAACGCCGGCAGCTCTGCGCATGGACGGCCCCACTGTTTCTCTGTGTAGCCCTTCACCAGCTTTTCGTAAATGTCGGTGCCCACGAGGGAGATGGCCTGC
Organism: uncultured Clostridia bacterium; assembly: GCA_947630975.1. Classification (GTDB taxonomy): domain Bacteria; phylum Bacillota; class Clostridia; order UMGS1883; family UMGS1883; genus JAFLUQ01. The sequence continues at coordinate 5,880 of CANRJP010000091.1, read as the reverse complement.
TCCTCGAGGTTTTTCGGTTCGGTTATTCCGGCCGCTTTTTTCTGCTCCTCGATTTTAGCCGCCGCCTCTTCCGGCGTCACCACGCCCCACATTTTGTTGAAGGTATACATATTGAAGGGCAGCGAGTACAGCTCCCCGTGATAATTCGCCACCGGCGAGTTAGTGAACCGGTTAAACTCCGCAAATCGGTTGACATAATCCCACACCTTGCGGTTGTTGGTGTGGAATATGTGCGCCCCGTACTTGTGGACGTTTATGCCATCGATCTCCTCTGTATAAATGTTACCGGCGATGTGCGGACGCTTGTCAATGACAAGCACGCTTTTGCCCGCCGCCTTCGCCTGTTGGGCAAAGACAGCCCCGTATAGGCCGGAACCGACAATCAAATAATCAAACATACTTATCTCCTCATTATCTGAAATATGGCGTATACCTGCCTATTACATATTTCACTTTATTTTTCATTCCTTTAAACTGTATAAGCGGCGTACGCTCTCCCTTTTCTCTATCCATATATGCCTGTATTTTTGACGGAATTTCTCGGAATTCAGGCGTACACAAAAACTCTCTCAAGCATTTTTCCAAGCCATTTTCCGGCGACACAAAATCGCACTCTCCCGCAGTTTTCAAAAACTTTTCGTTATTAAATCTACGGTCAAAAAGTCTGTCATAAATCACCTGATACTTGTTTCCCATGACCTCATAAATCGACCTCGGGTCATCGGCATATTTGACCTTCAAATCCCGCCCCGTGACATCTTTGAAAACCCTTTTGTAAATTGCAAGAACGTCGTCCCACTTTATCGCCTTATCAGTCGTGATATGAAATGCTTCTCCCATCGCTTTTTCATTGCCGATGAGCTTGGAAATTCCTTTCGCCACGTCTTCGCCGTATGTCATAGTCGTGTATTTTTCCGCAATCCCTTTCGGGAAAAGTACCGTCCTGTCATTCAGTGCCCGAAAAAGCCAAAGCTCCTTTTCATACACGCCAAGCTGCAACCGCTGATTGCTGTATGTAATGTACGGACGAATAATTGTCCAATTCTTTTTGCCGGACTTGCGTAGCAGGTTTTCCTGTCTCGCCTTTGTGAGGGCATACTCATCTGTTTTGGGATATTCACTGTCGGCAGTTGAATCTAAAAGCCGTGGAGAATCCTCCGTTATGGGACGCTTTGAGTCGGCATAAACCCGGCTTGAACTCAAGAAAAGATACTGATGTGTCGCATCAAGGAGCAAATCTCGTCTCGCCTTAAATTCTTCAGTGTTATAGGCCATGAAATCCACAATCGCGTCAAAGCTTTCGTTTAGAAGAGCTTTCAAAAACGCGGTGTCATGGGCATTGCCCTTAACATATTTAACATTTTCAAATTCTGATTTTCTTTCAGAGCGGCTGGTTACGGTCACCTTCTCGCCGCGCTTGGCAAGAATTTTCACCAAATCAACGCCCATAGCGCCGGTGCCGCCCAATACAAGTATTTTCATGTCGGCTTCCTTTCTTTGTCATGAAAGAAAACCGACCCAACTTATCCGTGCAGGGTAATAGTCCCGCTGCCCCCGGTCATATAAAACGTATCTCCAACTATCATATCTCCCATATCGCTGACCATAAAGGTGGCAAGCGCGGCAATTTCAGACGGCATGGCAAAACGCCCGGCCGGACAGGTCGCATTATAAATGCTGTCGCCCTCGTTTTTGCCAAGCATAGGAGTTGCCGTAGGGCCGGGAGCAATCGCGTTGACTACTATTCCGTAAGGCAAAAGCCTGTCGGCAGTGCCGAGAGTAAGCCCTCTTACAGCCCATTTCGACATTTGATAAGGCGTCCATGCAGGACGAAGCGCCGACGAAGAAGTCACGTTCAGAATATGACCCTTGATTCGGTTTTCAATCATGTATTTAGCTGTCGCCTGAGACATGAAAAACGTGCCTTTTGCGTTTATATCCATTATGCTGTCGTATTCCTGCTCGGACATATCCAAAAAGTCCGAGTGACTTAATACTCCGGCAGAATTCACAAGGATATCTATCCTGTTTTCCGTAAACATCGCGGCGGCGGTTTTAACTTTCTCAGGCATAGAATTAACGTCTTTTACATCAATAACTATGTATGAGAGAGTACCCCCCCCCCGAAATTTTTTCACAGCATGAGCGGAGCTTTTCCTCATTTGTTCCCGCGATAATCACTTTGGCGCCACTTTTCAGAAAGCTTTCCGCCATGGCAAGACCGATCCCACCGCTGCCGCCGGTGATAAGAACGACTTTGCCCTTTAAGAGCTCAGGGGCATTGACTGGGCTGGGAATGGGAATTTTCTTTTCTTCTTTGAAAAGCATCACTGTATTTCTGACAATTTTCTTTACTGTCTTAAACATAATTTTTCCTTTCGTTAATCTTTTTTAAGATTCAGTATATTCTTAACTGCACTTATAATTTTCTTATGAAACACTGCTATTACTACAAGCATAATTCCGAGCATGGAATATCTTATGACAATATGGTTGTAGCTTGCCATAAAAACAAAACCGAGCAACAGGAATGTCGCTGTTATTCCCCCATAAACTCTTAAACTGTATGGTTGTTCGTCGCCTAACTTCTCACGACAGATTTTGCGCATGAAGCACATATGAAATACAGCATAAACCATATAGCAAACAAGGGTAGTATAACCCGCAGCGTAGTAACCGAATATTTTTATAAATATATAATTCAGCACAATATTCAAAACCGCACCCGCGCTTGTGGCTGCTGCTATAAGTTTTGTTTTTTCATAATAAAACTCAAAGACTGCAAAAAATGTGTAAGAGAACATAAAGTACACACTCATCGCAACGGGAGGTATAACCCATATAGCGTCATAATATTCCGGCGGAGCAAAAATTCTAACCGCCTCAGGCGCAAGCGCAATAAGCAACAGATTAACGGCAGCTATGCCAATAAACGCCGGATATGCCACTTTTGTTATGTCCTTGATTCTCTTGTCATTTATTCTTTTATAAAGCCACGGTTCTATTGTCTGAAGGAGCGCGGTATTAAACAACGTCATAATTTGCGAGATTGAGTATGCAAGGCCGTAAATTCCGGCTGAAGATTCATTTACCATCTTCCCAATCATTATCCTGTCCGCACTGTTTAAAACTGTCGTGGACAAATAATGAGGTACAAGAGGTATATTAAAATTCAAAGCGTGCTGCCAATAAAATTTCGAGAAAAACTTTTTCCCGCGAACAGCTTGCAACGCAAAAAGAACAATACACACCAATGCTTCTATAACTGCAAGCCCGAATATTCTCGCAGTCACTTTATCCGTTGCGGATTTGACTAAGATGATTCCAAGAGCAGGTTTTGCAAGAGACATAAAAAGTGTGACAATAACCAAACTGCGATATTTAAAATCTACTCTTTGGGTCATCGACCAGAAGCCGAAAATATTTGCGCATAAAATCATCACAAGCATACACAGCATCTGGAATGTGGTCAGCGAAAAAACACTGTTCCAGAAAGTGCGAGCTGCAAAATATATTACAGCCCAAATAAGCGTCAAAGTCAGGGATAGACCTTGCATTGATGAGGTAAATACCTTTCGGTCTTTACTGAATTTGACAACTCCCCGTGAAAACACTCCGGCACTCAGGTTAAGCGATACTATAACCGTTAATATACCAAGCCATGAATTAAAGATATTAAATTGGCCGTATTCGGCTGTATTTAGCAGACGCGTAAAGATAGGAGTGGTAATGCTCGATATGCCCTTTTGCAGGAAAGAACAAATCAAGAACCAAAAGGAAGCTTTAACCTGAACAGGGATATTAAGATATCTATTTTTTAGTTTTTCGTACATGCTTTAGCCTTATCTCTCACACAACATTTTATTTTAATATTCTCTTGATTTTTTGTATGTTTTTTGACCCTATTAAGTTTTTTGCAAGGTTTTTTGCTCCTCCACTTGCAGAAACACGAAGATTATCTAATAATTTTTGCGCAGAGTTCTCGCTATCTTCATCCGTAAAGACCTCGAATAAGATGGGCTTCTCAGTCAATTCAGGTTGAATAAATGTATTCATGGATGATAAATATTCATCCTTATTAGAGGCGGTCAAATATTGAAAACCCAAATCTTCCGCATAATGCCGCACCAAGTCTCTTGACTGTTTCCCAAAATGCCCATGGGCAGCAAAAAAATCATCTGCAAAATCTCCAAATTGCGACAATATGGGGGCCGCAGACCGGTAATACTTCATTTCGAATCCGGTTCCATTATTGACAAGCATCAGCCGGATGTTCTTGCCAACATGACGATTTCCCAATGAATTTAGATCATAGAAGAAAGCCAAGTCCCCAACAACGCCAAAAAACAACTTATCCGGCGATGCAAGCGATGCACCTAACAGTGTAGACATACTGCCATCTATACCAAATCCTCCGACATTAGAGTATGTCCGTACGGAATTCGGAAGTGAAAAATAATTCCATGTCCGCAGCGAATTGTAAATTCCTAAGTGCAGGGAAGAACCTTCCGGCAGCTTAAGCGCTGTCTGCTGTGCGATCCAAGCGCTTGAAAACGGCAAGTCTGGGATGAGTGCGCGAAGCTGTTTGTCCTCATCTTCCCACGTGTCGCAATAGCTTCGTTCATCGTTTCTGCCAGCCCCACTTTCCGCATATTTTTCGAAAAAGCTCTCCTCCCGCATTTCAAAAACATGGGTAAGCTTTTTGAAAGTGTCCCTAAGTTCCCCGTCCGGATTTACTCTCCAGACCTGCTTAGGACGCAGCGGCACGGCCGCCCCAGAAATATCGCCAATATGCACGGCCACGTCCGGTGCCAAACAGTCCGCGTGATATTGCATCTGCTTTCCGACGAGACACATATTCACCCCATATTTTCCTGCGTAGTTGCTGGTCTGGTCATATATGACCGTCGCGTTGTAGCACGCACAAAATCGTTCCACTGCCTTTGTAAGTCTTTCACTCCACGTAAGATGCGCACCCACAAAAATCGCTATTTTTCCGTGGGGCAGTTCGGGAAAAGTATCTTCGGTTGTATAGCGATGAATCACCCTTGCGGGCGGCAGCTCACGAACCGAATAGTCGTGCGAATACATTGTCTGCAAATTGATATGTATAGGTCCCCCGCCCCTGTGGCTCAATTCAAGGAGTGCTTTGTTAACTGCAATTTCACACTCCCATTCATCTTCTGAATCCTTCACAATGGGGAGTTGAACACTCATCAAAGCAATGTCCGGAAGAGGAAAACGTCGGTCAGTGACTTGTGCTATGTTATGACCAATTTTGTTATTTGGTTGCGAAGATGTGATCGCCAAAACGGGCAGCTTACGATAAAATGCCTCTGTCAGGCCCGGAACATAGTTTCTGGAGGCAGTTGCGCCCGTACAACTCAGCGCGACCGGTTCACCGCTCTCTGCTGCCATACCACAGGCCATGTATGCGGCAGAACGCTCGTCCACACAGGAAAAGAGCTCAAAAAATGAATCTTGTTGCAAACTCGCCACTAAACAAATATTGGTTGTTCCGGGACTGGCAATTACCTTTCGGATACCATGCTCCTTCATAATGGCAATCAATATCTGCGCGTTTCGTTCATCTGTATAATAAGTATTCATGTTATTGCTCCCTTCTTCCCAAAGCCACCTTCAAGTAGTTCAAACTGTGTTCACGAAGCCTGTCGAGCTTCTCATTTACTTTGTCATAATCAATGGATTCAAATTTTTTCTCAGCTATATCATTTGGATTATATATGATTCTGTCCTGCAAGCCCAAGCCTTCCAAAATATCAGTTTTGCGGAATTCACCACCGCCATTTGTGCAAATGGAATATACGTCTTTATTAAAATTAACGGAAAGTATCGTACCATGATAAGAATTTGTTATAA
>CANRJP010000090.1 GCA_947630975.1 uncultured Clostridia bacterium | reverse complement strand
CCTCAAAGGCCAGAGCCGGAACGCTCATAAGCGCCAGCGCGAACAGGCTGACAATGAATTTTTTTGTGATTTTCATGCTTTTACCTCCTGTATATAGTTTATATAGTATAGACGAAAGGAACCGCAAAAAAGTTCCCGATTTTTTTAAATTTTTTAAAAATTTTTAAAAAAAATTTTTTTCTTGGGAAAAAATGCTCCAAAAGAGCACCTTGGGAGCATTTATTATTCATGCTAATCCCAAATTAAAAACATAAATATGCAAGTTTATTAAGGTAACAACGACAGATTAAAAAGGCTTCCCCTCGAGGGGAAGCTGTCGGCGTAGCCGACTGATGAGGTGTAGGACGCGAAGCGTCCGTTATACGTTTACAGTTACACTAACGCCGCCTACGGCGGCTACACCTCATCCGGCACTTCGTGCCACCTTCTCCTCAAGGAGAAGGCTTTGTCCCTGTCATTGTTAACTTAATGCGGTTCACCGTCAGACTATGTCTGTCCCATCAAATATTTGACGCTTTTTTAATTGGGATTAGTATCATATTAAATTAAGCTTAAGCATTTCCTCCGGACGGTCTATCATGTATTCATAGTCCATTTCCATAAGTACGCTCTTGTACACAAAGCCCCAAGAGCAGAGAACGCTGACCATACCGGCGTTTTTGGCGGTGTTCAGATCGACTCCGCTGTCCCCGGCGAATATGCACTCCTCCGGCCGGACGCCGAACATCTCCGCCAGAGCGAGGGCGGCGTCGGGTTCGGGCTTACGGGGATAGCCGATCTTTTCGCCGACGACCCGCTCGAAAACTCCGGGGAAAACATGGTCTATTATCCGCTGAGCGAAGGGGTGGGCCTTGTTGGTGTTCACCGCCAGAGGTATACCCCGGCTCTTAAGCTCGCTCAAAAGCTCCGGTATGCCGTCATAGACCGGAGTGGTGTCCAGCACATGGCGGTCGTAATACTCGTCAAAATAGGCTCGGGCGGTATCTATCTCCGTCCGTCGGTCCTCGGGCAGGCTCCTTAACAGCAGGCGGGTTATGCCGTTGCCCACAAAGGTTCGGTAATCCTGTACCGTCCACGTCGGGCAGCCCATACGGGTAAGGGCGTAGTTGCCGGCGTTTGCCAACTCGTAAATAGTGTCTATCAGAGTGCCGTCCAAATCAAAAATAACGGCCTTTATTTTGTGTCCTTCCATACGTCGTTGCGCTCCTCTCCCGCCTCAAGGGCGGCGATGTTATCGGCGGTTATCTCAACACAGCGGGCCCGTGCCTCTACGCTCGACCATGCTATGTGGGGCGTCAGGACAAGCCTGTCACGGTTCCTTACATTCAGCAGCGGATCCTCCGCCGCCGGCGGCTCCGTGGGAAAAACGTCGATTGCCGCCCCGGCGATGACGCCGCCGTCAATGGCCGCCGCCAGATGGGCGGAATTAATGATGCCGCCCCGACCCACATTGACTATGACAGCCGTGGACTTCATCAGGGCGAGGGCGCTTTCATTGATAAAATTTTCCGTCTTGTCGTTCAGCGGGGCGTGAATTGAGATAATGTCGCTGTTTTTCAGCAGCTCCTCCGGGCTGACACGTGGATATTTTTCCGGCCGCTCCGCTCCGCTGAGACTGGCGTAGCTGACACGGGCGCCAAAGGCGGAGGCAATATCCGCCACCCGCCGGCCTATGGCTCCCATGCCGATTATGCCCCAGCTTTTGCCGGCTATTTCACGGAAGGGGCGGCCCAGGTGATTGGCAAGACCGCCGGCGGTATAGCTCCCGTCCTTCACAAAGCCGTCGTAATAGTTAAGACTTTCCGCAAGCTGGAACAAAATGGCAAAGGTGTGCTGTGCCACGCTGTCCACGCAGTAGGCCGGGACATTCCTGACGCGGATGCCCCGGCTCCTGCAATACTCTGTATCGATATTGTTATATCCCACGGCAAAGACGCAGACGAGCCGTATATTGTCCGCCCATTTCAAGGCCTCACGGTCGATTATGACCTTGTTCACAACCACAACGTCGGCGTCCCTCAGTCTTTCGGCCCTTTCGTCCGGAGCGGTGCGGGGATAGACGACCGTGTCGAAGCGGCGGGAAATGGGGCTGAAATCGATGTCGGCCCCCATGGTCGCGCCGTCAAGAATGACTACCTTCAAATTACTTTCCCTCCAGCTTTTTCAGTTCCTTTTCGTCCGCCGGAGCCTCGCCGTCAATATTTCTGGCCCGCGCATGGCCGCTCTTAAGCACCTGAAGCTCCTCCGCCGGGTACTCGTCCAGCTCCTTTTCGTCGCCCTTGTCCAGCTTCACCTTCACAAGACCCTTGAGCAGGGAAACGCTCTGGACGACGCCTACGCCGTCGGGGGTCTTGACTTGAGCGCCCACGCCGGGGGTCACCTTGAGCAGCTCCTCATAGCAGTCCTGCTCATATTTCAGGCAGCACATGAGGCGGCCGCAGGAGCCGCTTATCTTGGTGGGATTCAGGCTTAAGCCCTGTTCCTTCGCCATGCGTATGGACACGGGGTGAAAATCGTCAAGGTAAGCGGCGCAGCAAAGGTTGCGGCCGCAGATGCCCAGTCCGCCCAGCATTTTTGCCTCGTCCCTGATGCCTATCTGGCGCAGCTCGATGCGGGTGCGGAACACCGAGGCCAGATCCTTGACCAGTTCACGAAAGTCCACCCGCCCGTCGGCGGTGAAGTAAAACAGTATCTTGTTGTTGTCGAAGGTGTATTCCGCCTCGACCAGCTTCATGCCGAGGTTGTGCTTTCTTATCTTTTCCTCGCAGATGCGAAAGGCTTCTCTTTCCTTTTTTTTGTTTTCCTCGAGCCGCGCCCTGTCCTCGTCGGTGGCCATGCGGATCACCTCCTTGAGAGGGGTCACCACATTCTCGTCGGGTATATCACGGCGCTCCATGGCGACGGTGCCGAATTCCACTCCTCTCGCCGTTTCGACAATGACGTCGTCGCCCAGCTTCAACTCAAAGCTGCCGGGAGCGAAATAATATACCTTGCCGCCCATCCGGAACTTAACTCCTACTACTGTAACCATGTATATCCCTCCAGCACTTTATAAGCATATTCATAATCCAAATGTCGTATTTCATGGACGCGTTAAGGCCACGCACGGTCTCCTCCACGTCCTCCAAAGCGGCCAGCGCACCGCTTGCGGTGATTTTCGCCGCGAAGGCCCGCAGCCCGTCTTCCCGGTCGGTATTCACTATTCTGCCGCCCTGCTTAAGCATGACGGCGTCGCCAAGCCACGAGAGCAGAATATCAAAGCAGGTCTGCCGGTATTCCGCGTCCACCTTCCGCTGTCCCACGCCAAAGACCTCGGCGGCGGCCAAAATGCCGCTCTTGCTCCCGGCCAGACCGATGGCCGCGTCTATGAGGCTGTTCCGCAGTTCAAAAAACTCTCCGTCCTCACAAAGCTCTATGGCGCGGCCCACATTGCCGCCGCTGTAATTGGCGACAAAGCCGCTTTTCTCCCTCATTTCGGGGTACTCCGCCTCCACAAAGGCCTTTATCCCGTCCGCCGTAAAGGGCTCCATCAACAGTTTTATCCCACGGGAACGGATAGTCGGCAGGAGGTTTTGTATATTTTCGGAAAGCAGCACCACCGTGCCGTAGGACGGCGGCTCCTCGAAGGATTTAAGCAGGGCGTTTTGGGCGGCGCCGGTCATGCCGTCGGCCCCGTTGATGATGAGTATTTTCCTCTCCGCCAGCTTGGGCCGCATATACAGCTCGTCCGCCGCCTGACGCACGGCCTCGATCTTTACCGAGCCGTTTTCCTCGGGCTCCACCCGCAAAATGTCGGGGTGAGTGCCCGCCCGGTGCATTTTGCAGGCCGGACACAGGCCGCAGGGCTTTTCGGCGCCGGTGCAGTGGACGGCACGGGCGAAAATGTCCGCCGCCGTCCGCTTGCCTATGCCCCGCGGGCCCTCCAGAATATAGGCGTGGCTGACGGTTCCGTTTTTAACGTCCGCCAGCAGCCTTTCCAACGCTCTCTGACCGGTAATGAAATTATTTTCCATTCAAATCACTCTTAATTCTCATGGCTACGTCCTCAATGGAGTCGCCGCCGCCGCTGTTCACGGCGAGGTCGGCCCACTTTTCATAGAGGGGCGTCCTTTGGGCGTAAATGTCGTCCAGAGTTTCCCCCGGGAGAAAGGCTATCCCCCGGCTGTCCAAATTGCGGATCCGCTTTTTTATATCCTCGAGGGGCACCCGGATATAAACCGCCGTGCCCATGGACTTAAGATACTCCATGGCGTCGGGACTCAGAACCATGCTGCCGCCGGTGGCTATGACGCTGCGTTGGCAGTTCAGGGACAGGGCGGCCTCGGCCTCAATGCGCAGAAAGTCGGAATGGCTGTTCCTGTCCACTATCTCCTGAAGACTGCCGCCGCTACGGCGGCAGATAACAAGATCCACGTCCACAAAGTCCATGCCCAGCATTTTCGCCAGCACCACACCCACGGTGCTCTTGCCCGAGCCGGGCATACCTATCATTATAATGTTATCATTTGCCAAAAATTTCAATTCCTTTACCTTTAAGCTCACTGAATATCTTCTTTTCCATACGGATCACCCATTCCACAAGCTTGATAGCGAAGATGTTGAGGATATAGGCGAAGATGCAGGTAAAAATGCTCAGGAACGCGCCGATGAATACGCGGCTGTAAATGATGCTCATGTTGGTGAACACATGGCAGAAGCTGTTGATAACGGACGCGAATACGATGGAGCCGCCGACGCCGAAGGCAAAGGACACCAGCTTTATGGGCCGCACCTTGAGATAGTAGGCGAAGAGCATCAGGCAGGGCCAGGCCAAAAATTCCTTCATTCTGGGCCGGGCGGTGAACTGCTCGGTTATGGCGTTGCGGATAAAGGTCTCAAGTCCGCTTATAACGTTGACGTTGCCGCTGCGGCGGATATAAATTCTCACTACCAGGAAGAAGGCCACCGCGACAAGTACCCAGTAAACCTTGATGTTGGACACAAGGAAGCGCTTCACGTCCTCAATGATGTTCACGTTCAGCCACTTCATGACGTTTTCCTTGATAACGTCAAAGCGCTTGACGAACAGCATATAGTAGGCCACCATGCTGTATACCACCGGGGTGTAGAGCGTGGCCTTGGTGCCGTGGAATATGCTGTAGTTTACATAATAGTCAATGCCGCTCAGCAGGCCGCCCTGCACGGTTCCGCAGAGCACCAGAAGCACGAGGGCCATCAGCATAACGCCGGCGAAGAAGGGGAACCTGCCCAGCTTGTTCACAGTTTTTTCGGCGAACTTGAACACCGCCGTCAGACAGAAGCAGGGCGATACCACCGCGAAAAGGCTCGGATAGTACTGCAACAGACTCTGCGGCATGAAGAAGGTCGCCGCCGCGCCCACCACGCAGCACACCGCCACGATTACGGTCAGGGGACGGAAGGTGCGGCCCATGAGCCACTCCACCATGGTCAGCAGCATGAGGCCGATGAGCACAAGAGCCGCCGCGCTGGTGCGGGGACGGTTGACCTCATAGTCATATCTGAAATCGTAGGTCTCGGTGTTGAAGCCCAGGGACTTCATCTTGTCCACATATTCCTTGATGGCCTTTTGGGTCAGCTTGCTGTGGTCAAGATAGGTGCCCGTGGCCTGAACAATCTGCGTGGCGTTTATGAAGCGTATGCTCCGGTCGATGGTGGAGTTGAAGCACTGCTGATAGCGGAACATATACTCGGTGGGGTCGGGCTGTACCACGAAGGTTTCGTAAGAACGGATGACCCGGTTCATGTTGTGCTTGAAGATATAGTCGTAGCCCATGGGCTCCTCGTTGCCGAGCTGGGTGGCCCAGTCCTCGGTGAGCACGAGGGTCAGGTCATTGTCCTGTATGAGCTTGCTTATGCCCATGTAATTGGCCTTGGCCTCGGTCTCGTCCTTGAGGTGGCGGGCGTTGTCGCGTATGGCGAGGAACTTCACGTCATACTTTTTGATGAGCCGGTCGTACTCGTCAAGGTAGTCGAGGTTGCTGTAATTGTTTATACGGGTGTCGAGAGAGATCTCGAAGCCGAGGCTCTTGATATACTCAAGCTCGGACTCCTTATAGCCTATGCTTATCTGGTACGGATAGGCAAGACCGTCGTACAGCACGTACATATCGGCGCCAAGGCCCGTCTCGCACACATAGTACTCGTCGTCCGTGTACTTTTTGGGTATCCACTCTCTCAAAAACTGCTTGCTCTCGTCACGCTTTGTCACGAGGATATAGCTGTCGTTGTTGATATTCTCCAAGTCGTCGATCTGCTTTATCATATCCTCGCTCTCGTCGTCGTACTTATGCTTGAGGACGTTGTACTTGATGCAGGTGATGGTGCCGCTGTTTATCAGGGAGTTAAGATCCTCCTCCTGCACGGTCATGGTGGTGACGCCTGCCTGCTTGTATTTGCGGAGCTCCTTGTCCAGATCGGCGTCGGAAAGCTTCATACGGATGTCGTTGTAGAGCAGGGAAACAACGACGCTGTTGTTCCGGTTTTCATTGCTTATCCTTGTAAAGACCGAGGGCAGAATGACGGCTATCATTGCCAGCGCGATAACGATCTTCACAATGTTGTAGCCAATTTTATTTTTGTTCATACGAGTTCCTCCATATGTTTTTTTATCGGGTTTTAATTAGTATTGGTCTCGGGCTTCGAGGCCAGTTCTTTGACCATCCCGAGAGCGGCCATGGCCGCTATGTATACCGCTCCGCATATCGCAAGAGGTACAACGAAGGTTATCTTTCCCGCCGAAAGGCCGGGCATCAGCAGCCGCGTCACGAAGAACGCTCCCAAGGCCAGCCCTCCCGACAAAAGAATTTTGCCTATCCTCACCAGCTCCTCCCTGTCAAGGAAGCGGCCGATGACGCGGCTCATGCCCACCGCCACGTTCACGGCGTAGAGGGTGAACAGCACCGTGGTGGAAACGGCGGCGGCCTTAACTCCCCACAGGGGAACCACGAGCCGATTTATCACATATTTCAGCGCCACCACCGACACCGTTCCGATTACTGTATAACCGTACTTTGAATCGAGGTACAGCACCTTATTGAAAAGCTCCTGAGCCATATAGCCCAGTACGCCAAGGGTGTAAACTCCGAAGAGCATGGCCGTCTGCACCGTCAGTCCGTGGGTGAACTCTCCCCTCTCATATAGGAGGCCGATGACGTTTTCACCGTAACAGGTCACCGTCAGCACAAAGGGCACGAATATGGCCAGCATGGTGGTAATGATATACTGAACCAGCCGCCGGACGTAATCTGTCTTGCCCTCCTCGAAATTCTGGCTTATGGACGGAAAGACAACGCTGCTCATGGCCACAACAAAGACGCTGGCTATGGTGACAAAAAGGTTGGAGGCGTAATTCACCGTAGTGGCGGCCCCCTCCTCCCCGCTGACGGCTATTTTGTCCAGCAGGAAGCAGAACTGGAACATCATATTCGATATAAAGACCCACAGCACCTCGGTATTGCCGCCGTAAGCGCCGCCGGAGCTGCCCCTGCCTATATACAGCCGGAAGCCCAGACGGTAGAAGCTGGGCATCTGCACCACTATGTGCAGGAACCAGCCCACGGTCGTCACAATGCTGAGAGTGAAAATGTCCACATTGGGGAAAAACAGAGCCGCGATGAGTATGACGTTGAAGGGCAGGCTCATAATCGATGTGATGAAAAAGACCCTGTTGTTCTGGAGTATGCCCGACATGATGTAGGCAACGACCACGAAGATCAGGCTGGGGAGCATCACGTAGGTGATGTTCAGGGCCAGACCGAAGTTCTCCGGCGAGACCTCCGGCACCAAAAACCTTGTCAGCGGCTTTGCGAACACGTAGAGCAGAGCCGTGGCCGCCGCCAGTATCAGGGTCGTCCTTCGGATAAAGCCCAGAGCGAATTCCTTTTTTCGCAGAGGGTTGTCCCCCCTGTTCATGTGTTTTATAACCAGTGTCTGCATGGCGGTGCCAATGCCGGTGAACACCAGATTTACCACGGTGAAAATATTGAAATATATATCCGTCAGCTCGGTGGCGCCGAAGGTACGGGCGAAAATTATGTCCCTGAAAAAGCCCAGTCCCTTGGCAAGCAGTATTCCCGCCACCATCAAAATATACGTCAGGCTCAAACTACCACACCCTACAGTAAGATAATTTTATTATACAACACAAATTAATTTTAGTCAACATTTTTTCTCAGAAACTTTTCGATTTACCTGTTGCCTTTTTTATTTTTTTAGTGTAAAATAGTTGTTGAAAGGACTGATATCCGTGAAAAGGTTTATTTTACTGCTTTTAATCGGTATCCTGTGTGTGGCTCCCGCCGCTTACGCGGAGATATATACATACGACGAGACCGAGGACATAATGAACGGCGTCCTGCTCCGGCACATAAGGCGTTACGACGCAGACGGCTGGCTGAACATAAACGCCGTTACCGCCGACCTGAAGGAACCCAACGTTAAGCTGGAGCTGCTGAAGGGCGCCAACGCCGACAGCCTCACCAGTATGAGCGGCCTTGTGTCCGGCGGCTCGGCAAACCGGGTCATGGCCGCCGCTAACGCCGACTTCTTCGACAACACCCGCCCCGCCTACTCACAGGGATTTTCCATGGGCATCGAGATAAAGGACGGCGAGCTGCTCCAGTCCCAGATAGACGAAAGCATGGCCGCCGCCTTTTACGACGGGGAGCGGCTTAATCTCAGCTACATGACCATGTCCATAACGGTCACCGCTCCCAACGGACAGACCGAGACGGTGCGCCACCTCAACAAGCACACCGACTACTACGGCGACCTGCTGATGTACACCTCCGACTGGAACAACGGTTACTCCCCCGCCCCCGGCGGCGAGGTGGTGGAAATGGTGGTGCAAAACAACACGGTAACGGAATTCCGGCGGAGCATGGAGCCGGTGCTTATCCCCGAGGACGGCTATGTGCTGGCGGTCAGCGAGGGCGTCAATATGTTCCTTGCCAACAACTTTGCCGTGGGCGACCGCGTCGAGCTGACCGTCGCCGCCGAGCCCTCCCTCGAGGGCGTGGAGGCAGCCTTCGGCGGCGGAACGCTGCTGCTTAAGGACGGCGTAAAGCAGCCCGCCACCCATACCGTCGCCGGCGATCAGCCCCGAACCTGCGTCGGCACCAACGCCGACGGGACTGTGGTTTACATAATCACGGTGGACGGCCGGCAGCACCTGTCGGGCGGCGTCACTCAGGACGAGCTGGCGGACATAGCCCTTGAGCTTGGCTGCGCCAACGCCCTCAATCTGGACGGCGGCGGCAGCACCCGAATGATGGCGGACACCTTCTGGGACGAGGGCGGCCCGGCGGTGGTAAACCTGCCCACCGAAAACCGCAAGGTAATCAACGCCGTGGCGATAACCGCTGCAGCCGAGCCCGGCCCCGCCGTGGGCGTCAGGCTAAGGGCGGAGGACAGCGCGGCCTTGGCGGGGGACATTTTCCCCATCGAAGTAAAATACGTCGACGGAAACGGCCTTGAGGCCGCCTCACAGGACGGCGGAGCAAAGTTCTCGGTTTACGGAGTCGAGGGCCGGTTCAGCGGGACGGACTTCTTTCCCCTGACCGCCGGAGACGCGGTCATAACGGCAGGTCTTGACGGCCAAGATGGGGTCGGCGTCATGTCCGCGCCCCTGAACGTCCATGTCATGGACGGGATAAGCTTCATCGGTATGCCGCAGGAGATCGATCTGGCCGTGGGCGAAAGCCTCTGGCTCACTCCCGACGTTTCGGACGGAACCTATACCGCCCCCGTCCGCAACCCAAACCTCCTCTCCCCGACCGTCTCCGATCCGTCCGTGGCTTCATATTACGGCGGCCTGTTGACAGGAAACGCCCCCGGCTATACGGTGCTGACCCTCAGCCGCGGCGGCGTCACATCGAACACATTGGTAAAGGTGGGCGACCCCGCCGCTTCCGCCCCCGCTCTCCCGGAAAATACGGTTACCGACCCGGCCCGGGGTGAGGTCTACGGCGGCGACAGCTTCGGCGTCTTTGCCTGCACCGGTCAACGGAACACCCTGTATGACTCCCTGCTGTACTCGGCGGGGCTGCGGCGGCTGGCCCAGTCCACCAGCTACGGCTTTCTGGGTCTGTACCGGCCTGACAGCCTCCCCGCCGGTATACGGGTGCCCATTCAGGCCAACAGCTTCAGCGCCATCGACAAGGGCTTTGCGCTGATAATTTCACTGCCATCGGACGGACGGCTCTCCAGCTCCCATTGGGCGGCCATAGACAGCGCTTTGGCCTCCGCTCAGAGCAAAAACGTGATAATCCTCACCAACACCGCTCCCAGCGGCTCCACCGACGCGGACGTTCAGCTATTTTACGACTACATGGATATGATTTCCCGTGAAATGAACGTCTTTATCGTACAGCCCGGCCTTGTGAACGGCTCAAATATGCGCGGCAGGCTCCACCTCATCACCCTTGCCGACGCCGCCGGTTACCGGAGCGCCGCCGACTCCGTTGATACGGCGTCCGTGCTCAGGTTCACCACGAACGGAGACGAGTGTAAATTTTCATTTGAGCCTTTGTTTTGACAGTTTCAAAAAAACGCGGATTCGGCGTGACGTCGAACCCGCATTTTTGTTCTTTTTTAATAATACCTTTTTATCAATATACTTTTTTCATGACGGCGCCTTTGTCCGCGCCGTCAACCAGCTTGGAATATCTCGCAAGCCAGCCGGTCTTGATGTTTGCCTCGCGGGGTTGGAGCTTCGCACGGCGCTGAGCCAGAACGTCGTCCGCCACCTTGAGGTTGATGGAGGCGTTGGGTATGTCTATCTCAATGGTGTCGCCCTCCTCCACCAGAGCGATGGTGCCGCCCACGGCGGCCTCGGGGGAAACATGGCCGATGGATGCGCCGCGGCTGGCTCCGCTGAATCGGCCGTCGGTGATGAGGGCAACTGTCTTATCCAGCTTCATTCCGGCCAGAGCGGAGGTGGGATTGAGCATCTCCCTCATGCCGGGGCCGCCCACGGGGCCCTCGTAACGGATGACCACCACGTCGCCGTCAACTATACGCCCGTTGTATATGGCGTCGATGGCCTCCTCCTCGCTGTCGAAAACACGGGCGGGGCCGCTGTGCTTAAGCATTTCGGGGGCGACGGCGCTGCGCTTTACCACACAGCCCTTTTCGGCCAGATTGCCCCAAAGTATCTGGATGCCGCCGGTAGGACTGTAAGGATTGGTGAGGGGACGGATCTGGGTTTCGTCCTTGATGTACGCGCCTTTGACGTTTTCGCCCACGGTCTTACCGGTAACGGTGAGAGCGCTGGGGTCGATGTAGCCGCCCTTTATCAGCTCGGCCTGAACGGCGGGTATACCGCCCGCAAGGTTCAGGTCCTGCATATGGGTGGGGCCGGCGGGGGCAAGGTGGCAGAGGTTGGGCACCTTGGCGCTCATTTCGTTGAACAAATTCAAATCCACGGGAACGCCGGCCTCGTTGGATATGGCGATAAGGTGAAGCACGCTGTTGGAGCTGCAGCCCAGAGCCATATCGCAGGCAAGGGCGTTGCGTATGGACTTTTCGTTGATTATCTGACGGGCAGTTATACCCTTTTTAACCATGTCCATAATCGCCATGCCCGCATGCTTGGCAAGGAGCGTGCGGCCGCTGTGTACGGCGGGAACGGTGCCGTTGCCGGGCAGGGCTATACCGAGAGATTCGCAAAGGCAGTTCATGCTGTTGGCGGTGTACATACCGGCGCAGCTTCCGCAGCCGGGGCAGGCGCCCTCCTCGCA